>NZ_FMWD01000004.1:137626-403851 GCF_900102855.1 Thiohalomonas denitrificans | reverse complement strand
TTGAGGAGAACTTTCGCGATACCAAGAGCGAGTACTACGGCTTCGGTCTAGAGCGCGCCCGCTCACGCTCGACAGAGCGCTATTCGGTTCTACTACTAGTCAATGCGCTGGCCGTTTTTGTCGCTTGGTTGTTCGGGAAGGCTGCTCGGTCTGAGGGAATTGACCGAGGCTACCAAGCCAATACCATCCGTTCCCGAGCCGTCCTGTCCTGCGTCTTCCTGGGGCTGCGAGTGATCTCGCGGGGCGACATTCAGATGACAACTACAAAGCTACGACAAATCAGGACAATCTTCCGGGGTCCAGAATTAGCCGTGTCTTCGTGAAATTCGTGGGGATCCTTCAGGGTCGTAGTAACTTTTTCACTGGGTATGATGCTCGTAAGGAGGGCGGGCGAGGAATTGACTTGGTAGACACTTCGGCGTGCCCCATCGAAGCTGAGCCGGGGCGGAAGAATAATGGGGTCGTAGTAACTGTTTCCGCTTGGTATAACGCTCGTAAGAAGGTTTCCGCTGGGTATAACGCTTGTAAGAAGGGCGACCGAGGAATTGACCTGGCAGACACATCGGCGTGCACCATTCGAAACTGGAATAATGGGGTCATAGTAACCTTTTCCTCTGGGTGTGACGCTCGTAGTAGTCCCGTTCGAATTGCTCGAGTGGTTTCTATTTCCATAGCTGTCCACGTAGAATCCTTCCTAAAGGAGTGGCTACGAAGGGGAACGGGATGAATATACTGATCGCGGAAGACGATGAACTGAATCGGTATCTGAATAGCCGGCTAATGGATGGTTGGGGCTATCGGTATGATATGGCAGCGAATGGAATGGAGGCTGTCGAATTCGTGAGAAACAATCCAGGCAAATACGACCTCTGTTTGATGGATGTGGAAATGCCGGTAATGAACGGCATAGATGCCACGAGGATCATTCGGAGGGAGAGCAAGTACTTCCCTATCCTCGGGCACTCAGCGAATCCTGATTTTGAAGCCAAATGCCTTATGGTCGGCATGGATGATTTTGTCGACAAGTTGTGCGCTCCCGGTCGGCTGCTTGAGAAAGTCGGTCTACTGACCGTGAAGGCGCTTCGTTTCGTAGCCCAAGGCAATCGAATAACCGTTGAAGAGGAAATGCCCATGGATCAGCAGCACGCGCAGGAAATTCGCGAGTTGGCCAAACGAGACTTGCGGAAAGTTAAGTTGTTCGACTATCCGGATAGCGCGGTGATCGTCCACAAGAACGTCACCAACAAGATATCCCATGACTTCAACGTCAAAAAACAGCTGCTCTCAACATTCATCAACCGCGATCCGGAAAAGCCCACTCGATGCGAATTGTACAAAGAGAGCAAGTACTTCATGCCGCAAACGTATCTGACCGAAGACGAGTTTGATGCATTAATTGAGGCGGAAAACAAGGAATTGAATGCGTACCTGGATCTTTCTCTCAAGGGTAAAGAAGACTAGGTTTTGGAGTCGGGCATTTTGGACGTGACCGAAGCCGCATTCGGCAAAAAGGGAGTGAAGTAATTTACCGCATACGCTACCCGAGAAACAAACGGGGTCAGGTCTTTCTTCTTGAATGGGAGCGTTAGAAATTCTGTGTCATTTCAGTAGTATGACTAAAAAAAGGAATGACACATGTCCAAAGAGTTCGATTTTGAAGAGGCCCTTGCGGCCCTGCGCAACGGTCAGGACCTGACCGGCAAAGACGGTATCCTCACCCCGCTTATCAAGCAGCTGACCGAGGCCGCGCTCAAGGCCGAGTTGGAGGCCCACCTTGAGCAGGAAGAGCCCCCTAATCGCAAGAACGGCAGCAGCAAGAAAACCGTCAAGTCATCCACTGGCAGCTTCGAACTGGAAACGCCTCGGGACCGCAGAGGCACTTTCGAGCCAAAACTGGTCAAGAAGCACCAGACCCACCTGACCGACGAAATTGAGCGCAAGGTCCTGTCGCTGTTCGCCCTGGGCAATAGCTATCAGGACATCGCTGGGCACATTGCCGACCTGTACGGCCTGAGCCTTTCCAATGCCACTATCAGTGCGGTCACCGACAAGCTCTTGCCGGAGCTAGAGCAGTGGCGCAACCGCCCGCTTCAGAGCCACTACCCCTTCGTCTGGCTCGATGCCATCCACTACAAGGTCAAGGAAGAGGGGCGCTATGTCCAGAAGGCGGTCTACACGGTCTTGGGGCTGACGCTGGAGGGGAAGAAGGAAATCCTCGGCCTCTACCTGTCTGAGACCGAAGGGGCCAACTTCTGGCTCTCAGTAATCACCGACCTGCAAAACCGCGGAGTGGAAGATATCCTCATCGCCGCCGTTGACGGACTCAAGGGTTTCCCGGAGGCCATCAATTCAGTCTTCCCCAAGACCGAAGTCCAGCTGTGCATCATCCACCAAATCCGCAACTCCATGAAGTACGTCGCCTCGAAGCACCAGAAAGCCTTCATGGCCGATTTGAAGCCGGTTTACCGGGCAGCCAACAAGGGCGCTGCTGAAACGGCGCTCGATGAGCTGGAGGCGCGTTGGGGCCAGCAGTACCCGATTGTCCTTAAGTCCTGGCGCAGCAAGTGGGAGAACCTGTCGGTCTACTTTAAATACCCGGCCGACATCCGACGGGTCATCTACACCACCAACGCCATTGAGGCGGTGCATCGGCAGTTTCGCAAGCTGACCAAAACCAAGGGGGCCTTCCCCAATGAGAGCAGCCTGCTGAAATTACTCTATGTCGGAATTCAGAATGCCTCGAAGAAATGGACCATGCCGATTCAGAACTGGAACTTGACCCTCTCCCAACTGGCGATTTACTTTGACGGCCGGTTAGATGGCGTGCTGGAAATCTAACCGCTTAGGCTGACACAGAATTCTGAACGCCCTCTCTTGAATGGCAAGATAAAAAGCCTGGCCCTAATTGCCCATGACCAAACGTTGGGCCTCATGCAACGTATTTCACAGGAGCCTCTTGCGTGATCTCATCTGAATATCTCATCACTTCTCTGGTAGTCGTGCTGATCCCAGGAGCGGGCGTGCTGTTTACCGTCTCTACTGGTCTGGTTCAGGGCAGATCTGCCAGCGTGATTGCTGCGCTAGGATGCACTTTAGGCATCCTTCCACATTTGGTGGCTACATACCTTGGTCTGGCCGTTGTCATGCACACCAGCGCACTAGCTTTCCAACTGCTCAAGTATGCCGGTGTCGCCTATCTGTTCTATTTGGCGTATGCCACTTGGCGTGATTGTTCAGTCTTCACGGTCGAACATGTGCCTTCGCGTACAGCATCGTTCTACCTGATAGGCAGAGCGATTCTGCTGAATCTCCTGAATCCGAAGCTCACGATCTTCTTTCTGGCCTTCTTGCCCCAGTTCATCGAGCCCGGTTCAGTCGCACCACTGGCACAGTTTCTCGTTTTGAGCGCCGTATTCATGGCCATGACTTTTTCGATCTTTGTTGTGTACGGATTAGTGGCTTATGCGTTCCGCAAACTGGTAATCGAATCGCCGCGAGTTCAGGGTTGGCTGCGCACCGGATTCGCAGCGGCGTTTGCGGGTTTGGGTACTCAACTGGCGCTGTCCGAACGATGAGGTCCAAGCCGCTGCTGGTCCCCGGAATTCATGCATACCCGTTCGCTTTCGCCCCTGCCCAAACGCTATGAAGCGGCTATGGGGCGAAAAGGGGGCGGAGGAGTTTTCGTCTGATCGTCTTGCTATTGCGACCTCTAGGACGCTATCCGAAAAGGAGCAGTTAATTCCTCCGTCCCCTTTCAATGCGGGCCGAACAAGCCGGTGAACCCGACGCCGGAAGGCAAGCCAGTGCTCCGCGGCCGGCATAGGGGCCGCGCGGGTTACCGGTATCATTGGTCAGTAGAAGGACAGAGCGGTATGGACCCGTTCAGTGATGAAAAGATATTTGACTCGTGGTCTAAGAATGCGCCCCAGTGGAGCGAGGTTGTCCGCAAAGGGAAAATTGAGAGCCGTCGGTTGGTAACAAACAACGCGATCGTTGAAGCTATTCTAAAGCGTTCACCCCAATCTGTTCTTGACGTTGGCTGCGGGGAGGGATGGCTTGTCCGCGAGCTGGCTGACAAGGTGGCGCATGTGTCCGGGGCAGATGTCATTCCCGGTCTCATCGAACGTGCTCAGGACGCAGGAGGTGGCAGTTTCTATGTGGCTTCTTACGATGAAATTGCCAAGGGTGCGCTTGATAGTTTATCCGACGTTGTCGTCTGTAATTTCTCTCTTCTTGGTAAGGAATCGGTCGAGACGCTGTTTAAGGCGGTGCCATCGCTCTTGGCGCCGAACGGAGCCTTCATCGTACAAACGCTCCATCCGATGGTTTCGTGTGGCGACTCCCCGTATCAGGATGGTTGGCGAGAAGGCTCATGGGACGGGTTTAGCCCTGATTTCACAGATCCTGCCCCATGGTATTTCAGGACATTGGGCAGTTGGGTGACACTGTTCTTGAATAGCGGATTTCGGCTACTTGAGATAAGTGAACCCATCCATCCAAAGACCCATATGCCTGCCTCCGTTATATTCATTGCAGAGACAACGCCCAACAACCCATTGCAGCCGACGGCTGACGCGTCGGCTGAATGAAGCGTAGCCACGCGAGGCAAGTCGGTATGAGCGACGAGTTGCGTCAAGAACTGCTGTCAATGCAGAAAGACGATCAGCGACTTATGCGGGAGCTCATGGATGCTGGGGAATTGCGGGAAGAGGAATATCATCCTCGCCTCAAGTGGCTGCATGAAAGGCATATCGCGCGCATTAAGGAGATCATTGCGGAACATGGCTGGCCAGGGAGAAGCCTCGTTGGCCAGGAGGGCGCCAAGGCGGCATGGCTGGTGGTTCAGCATGGTGTTCTAGATCAAGAGTTCATGGAAGGTGCATTGCCTTTGTTGAAGGTGGCGGTTGCGACAGGTGAGGCCGAGGGTTGGTGCTTGGCGTACCTGCAAGATAGGACGTTGACCATGGCAGGGAAGCCTCAGGTATACGGTACCCAGCACGATTTTGACGAGAACGGAGTGGCCTATCCATTGCCAATGGCCGATCCCGGAAAAGTAGACAAGTTGCGGGAAGAGATGGGTATGGGACCGTTGGCGCAGGCGACGAAGCGAATTCAGGAGGCATACCAGCCGATGATCAAAAATCGGGACGATGGCTAACAATGGGCCAAAATCCGGCACCGGGAACCCACGCGGCGCTCCGCGGCGGGGGCTGTGGCGGCGCGGGTTAGCCGAGGCGTTCGGCAGCAGAGGAATGACGTTGAATATCGATCATGTGGCGCTTAATGCCGTTTCCCTGGAAAAGGAGGTCCAGTTTTTCGTCGACTTTCTCGGGCTGGAAATCCTTCAAAAATGGGAGTCTCCCCGGCAGGCGTATGTCGGTTCGAAAGAGGGGCCGGTGATTGGGCTGATAGAGAATCCTGATTACGATGGTTCAGTATTCACAATGGCGCACCTCGCGTTCAGTGTGCCTGAGTCGGAGTTTGATGGTTGGGTGAAGAAGATTAACGAATCTGATTTGCCAGTCATAGCCGGCCCCAGGGAGCAAAGAGGCGGAAGAACGATCCTCTTTCGAACGCCGAGCAAGAACATTGTTGAAGTCTGTTATCCTGAAGCTAGGAAAACGATTGAACAGAAAGCATATTAGCCGAATAGTCTGTTCCAGCCGACGTCAGGCCGCAACGCGGCGATCCTCGGCTGAGCGCTGGCTGGGCCAGAAGGATGATGCGGTTTAGAAGCCTCCTTGCGATTGCCGGCGGATTGCTCTCAGTGGCCCGTGGCGTAAACGCATTGGTAGATGAGCCAATCGTTTATAGGCTCTGCCGAGGGGATGTCCAGTCAGTCGAACTGCAAAGGGCAGAAGGGGATTACCGGACGACGGTGCAGTTGTCCAGCCATGCTTCCAAGGCGTTTGCCACTTTCACTGAAATGAACATTGGAAAGTATGTGATCGTGGTTGCCGGAGAATCCATTCTGTCCAATGCGATCATTAGGGAGCGCATAGATTCGGGGCGGCTCGTAAGTGCTTCTGCCAGAGAGGAAGAGGCCATACAGCTTCGAGGTGCAATCCTGGAGAGGCTTCCTGGCTCGCCCTGCGGGTACGCCCAACAACGCAGTAAACCGGACACCGGAAAGCATCGCGGCGCTACGCGGGATGTTCAGTAGCGGCGCCGGTTACTGCTAAATAGCTGTTCCGAAATGGTGCCCATCACTCCCCCTCATCCTAACCTTCTCCTTGAGAGGGAGAAGGGACCACGTGGAGACCATTTCGGAACAGCTATTTAGCGTTAGCGCCCGAAAATAGGACAAGAAACCAACACCAAATGAAATGCCTTGTTGTAAAAGCGCATCCTCTTTCAGAAAGCCTATGCTCGTGTCTTGCTGATCGGGCCATGGGTGTGCTTCGCGATGCCGGTCATGTGGTCGAGGCGGAAGATCTCTACGCAGAGGGCTTTGCTGCTTCGCTGACGGAAGCGGAGCGAGACAGCTATTACGCCGGGCCCTACGCGGCGCAGCAGGTTAGGCCGCAGATTGAGAGGCTGCTGGCGGCAGAAGCGATCGTTCTGGTGTTTCCCACTTGGTGGTTTGGCTTTCCTGCCATCCTCAAGGGTTGGTTTGATCGGGTCTGGGCGCCGGGCGTGGTGTATGACCATGCTGATCAGTATGGTCCCATCAAACCCAGGCTCACGAACCTCCGCCATCTCCTTGCCGTGACGTCGCTTGGCTCGCCATGGTGGGTCGACCGGTTTGTGCTACGGCAGCCTGTCAAGCGCGTGCTCAAGACAGCCATCGCCGGCACCTGCGCGCCACAGTGTCGCCTGGACCTTCTGTCGCTGTACAAGAGTGAGCAGCTCACACAGGCACAGGTGGAGCAGTTTGGGTTGCGGATAGAACGGGCACTGCAACGGTGGCCGGTATAATCGGTGATGTTGAATGGTGCACCGCCGAAAAGGGGCGGTGCCATGTTTCCGCTAACCTCAAGGACCCCTCAAATTTATTGATAGCCACGTTAATTGGGGGGAGCGTTTCCGTTTCCGTCCGTTTCCGGGGACACCCATTAGCACGCGGTGGCCGATCTGGAGGACGAAACAGGAGATGGAACACCTGCCCGGCACCGAAGGAACCGGACAGGCACACGAGAGCGGGCGTTGTTCGTGCTCAGTAGGTAGGCATGTAGAGCGGATAGAGGGTGGATTCCTCCCGCTCGATGCGCTGGACCAGTACCTGCCCCACTTCGTTGAAGTCACGCTTGAAGGCATCGGCAAGTTCGGTATTGACGCCGATCGCCTCGTACTTGCGCAGAAAATTGGTTGCCGCCCGGCCGATACCGTCCATCTCCCGGCGGAATTTGCGGATCAGTTCGGACTTGGTGTCGTCGTGAGCGAACTGGCGATCGAGATAGATATAGAGACGGACATTCTCGGTCAACAGGTGCCCCTGCAGCAGGCCACGAAATCGAGCCAGTGACTGCGACACGGCCTTATAGTCGGCCTGGGCAAACTCCTCGGCGATCTGTCCATAAAGTTCAATCAGATCCTTGTGATCCTCCTTGAGCTTCTCCACCAGCTCGGGGCTGTAGCGGATCTCCGTTCCCGGTGCCGTCGGGAACGCCTCGCTGGAGGATGCCTCTGCATCCGGCTCGGTCGGCTCGTTCTTCTTGAAAAGTCCAAACATTGGTTCCCTTCCCCCTTTTTTTTTTTGACCAATCGCATATTTAGAACATGTTTTTTAACGAGACGCAACCAAATAAAAAAAGACAGCAACTACATGGACACCCAGTGTAAGAAGGCTTGGAGTGGGTGTCCGGGTAGTACGCCGGTGGATTTGCTGCTGATGGGAAGGGCGCGGTAGAAGAAAACAGCACCCTTGCCTTTGGTGGGGGGGCGTTTTTTATCGAGGACGATTGAAATAAACTGGTTCAGGTCTTTCCTCTTGAATGGCAAGATGAAAGCCCTGACCCTAATTGCCCATGACCAAACGTTGGGCCTCATGCAACGTATTTCACAGGAGCCTCTTGCGTGATCTCATCTGAATATCTCATCACTTCTCTGGTCGTCGTGCTGATCCCAGGAGCGGGCGTGCTGTTCACCGTCTCTACTGGTCTGGTTCAGGGCAGATCTGCCAGCGTGATTGCTGCGCTAGGATGCACGTTAGGCATCCTCCCACATTTGGTGGCTACATACCTTGGTCTGGCCGTTGTCATGCACACCAGCGCACTAGCTTTCCAACTGCTCAAGTATGCCGGTGTCGCCTATCTGTTCTATTTGGCGTATGCCACCTGGCGTGATTGTTCAGTCTTCACGGTCGAACATGTGCCTTCGCGTACAGCATCGTTCTACCTGATAGGCAGAGCGATTCTGCTGAATCTCCTGAATCCGAAGCTCACGATCTTCTTTCTGGCCTTCTTGCCCCAGTTCATCAAGCCCGGTTCAGTCGCACCACTGGCACAGTTTCTCGTTTTGAGCGCCGTATTCATGGCCATGACTTTTTCAATCTTTGTTGTGTACGGATTAGTGGCTTATGCGTTCCGCAAACTGGTAATCGAATCGCCGCGAGTTCAGGGTTGGCTGCGCACCGGATTCGCGGCGGCGTTTGCGGGTTTGGGTACTCAACTGGCGCTGTCCGAACGATGAGGTCCAAGCCGTTGCTCTGAGTCCCCGGCAGAAGGGTCAGGTCGTTCCTGTTGCATTTCTTGCATGGAGCACAAAATAATGGGGTCGTAGTCACTTTCCACTCTGGATGTGACGCTCGTAAGAAGGGCGGCCCAGAAATCGAAGTGGGTACGTGAAGGGGACGAGGGAGTTTCCGTTCGATAGAGAAATAAAATTGAGGAAGACACCGGTTTTTGACGGAGACGCGGAACCACTGTCCCCTTTTCCCAGCCGAGGCGTTAGAACGACGAGAAATATAGTGACCCAAGAGCTAATCGCCACGCTTTAGCTTCTGTGTCGTTTTTTCTCTTCTAGGGAATGAACTCGCACACAGGAACAAGGGCATCGAGAGATACGACTACGGCGAAACTGCAATAGGAATAGTGCGGAGTGGGCGATGCCGAAGGCCCTTTAGCCTCTGTAATCACCACAGTTTATCGATCGACCGGGTGTTTGTAGTCTGATGGGTAGAAACCAACGGCACAGTAAGGAGAGGCTCATGGCTAATCTGTCGAAACTCGATCAGGAGTTCGTGACCAAGGCAGCGCAGGATGGGCTGGTGGAGATAAAGATGGCAAAACTGGCCCAGAAGAAGGCACATTCCGACCGATTAAAGGATTTCGCCAATGTCATGCTGGACGATCATTCTCTGGCAAAACAGCGGCTCGAAGAAGTTGCCAAACAGATCGGCATCAAACTGCCGAAACAGCTGTCTGAATCGCAGAAGAATCTGGTCGATAAGATGTCGAAATACAAGGGGGATCAGTTCGACCGGCACTTTGTGTCGACAATCCTTCAGGAGCATAAAAAGGATGTCAGCCTCTATCACCGGGAGTCCGAGCATGGTGGCAATGACGAGTTGAAGCATTTGGCCGCGGAGATTGCCCCTGTATTGGAGAAGCACCTGGATATGGCTCAATCGATGCAGAGCGGTGCCTAATCCGGAGGCGCAAACGGAGGCTGCAGCATGGATGAGCGGACAGTTCCTGAAAAGCACCGCCCCGGGATCAAGAGCTTGGCTCCCTTCGTCGGCGGGAGCGCGCTTGCCCTTTACGGGATGAGCCGCTCCACGCGGCGAGTTCCCTTCGCGCTAACCGGATTGGTGCTGACGTTCTACGGCATCATGCATCGTGCGCGCAGGGAACGCAGGTGATGGTGGGTCGTGATTCAGTTGCGGTTGGCACGTTGATATTCGGTGAGGGTAAAGGCCACTAAAAGCCAGAACAGTCCGACCAGAAATCCCATTGCCACATCACTGGCATAATGGACACCGAGATAAACCCGGCTGAAGCCTGTTGTCCCGATGATCACCAAGCTCCAGAAGATGACTTCGAACCGCTCTCTGGTCCGGGACCCGGACAGGTCCCGGACCAGTGCATAGGCGATGAAGCCGTAAACCGCCATCGCTGCGGTTGCGTGTCCGCTGGGAAAGGAGGCGTAGGGGGCGGTCACAAAGGTTTCAAACTCGGGTCGATCGCGGTTGAAGGCGAATTTGCCGAGCCATGTGGTGAGTTGGGATCCGGCCACGGCCACCCACAGCGGCAAAATGAATTGCGAGCGGCGGTCGGCCCACAGAAAACCGGTCGAGACGAATGTTACCCCCACAAGTACGGCGCTTCCCCCCAGATCCGTCAGCCAGGCAAACAGGCCGACCAGTAGCGGTGTACGCAGGGGCTGAAGTACTGCATTGAATCCTTGGTCAAACGCATGGAGTTCCGTCGCCTCAAGCAACTCCTCAATCAGTCCCCCCATGAGCAGGAACACGTAAGCGAGGGCGCCGGTGAGTAGCGTCAGCGGCAATCCGGTAAAGGGCCGTGGTTGAAAGCGGTTTCGTGCGAATGAATAGGTACGGGGGATACGCGTTTCCACCCAGGCTCGCAGAGGACGGGTGCGGCGCCAGTGTGGAGTCAGTTTCCCGAGGACCGGGCGCCAGCCCGAAGCCATCAGCATAACAACACGTAAAGCGAGCCAACGGATCCCGAACACCAGCCCTATGCCGAATCCCAGCAGCAGCCAGGAATGGAGTTGTGACGTTCCCATGGTCATTCAAGGATAGTCCTGCGACCCCAGCGGTCCCTTTGAATGGAGATGGAGGGGCGGTAGACCGACGATGTCCATCGTTTGGGAAGCGATCGGTATCCCGGAGTGCTCCAGCTCCCGTAAGACATCTCGAGTGATGGCATCCTTGACCTCCCGGATATTGTGGTCCTCCACGATAAAGCGGACCGTGAGCTCCAGCCAGTTGTCCGTCAGTCGGTAGTAGACGAGGGGCCAGACTTCGGTGGGCTTGAAGAAGTACCACCTCCGCATCTCATCCAGTGCTTCTTTGCTCAGGCTTCCAATCGCAATGGTGTGTCGGCGGGCAGCTTCCAGCAGGATCGTCTCGGCACGCTCGCGGTCGCTCTCGTAGCGTATCGGCAGGCTCATCTCCTCCCAGATATAAGGAAAGTCGCGGGTATAGTTGTACACCGGCTCATCCAGAATGCGTGCATTACTGACTGTGACCACGCGTCCGGTGTATTGGCGACTGTGTATCCAGACCGCAGGAGCCGCAGCCTGGACCGCGGGCGGTTGGCCCATCTCCATGATGGTTGTCTGGGTGATGCGAAGGCTAATGACGTCTCCCCGTACGCCGCCCATTACGATACGGTCCCCTACGTTGAAAACCTTGCCTCTGAGGATGATGAAATAACCCGCGATGGCAGTCACAACGCGCTGCAGGGCAAAGGCCAGGCCGGCGGTAATCAGACCAAGAGCGGTGGCCAGCCGGGAAGGGTCGTCAAACCATATCGAGACCAGGACTACCAACAGCAGGATCGCTGAAGAGAGGCCGATCGTCTGGATGGCCCAGAACTCCAGCCGCTCTTTGTGGCGATCCCGGAATGCCCGGTGGGCCAAGCCCCGGAGGAACTTGCCCAGCAGCAGCACCAGAAAGACCAGGATCACACTGACGATAAGCTTGATACCGTTCTCGGCATTGATGCCTACCAGCCTGACTCCCAGGAACTCCACGGCCTGGTTCGGCCCCACCAGTCGTATTATCGACTCCAACGGATCCCCCTCCCTGCGAACGATGGTGCGTGAGCGCTCAGCCAAGGCTCATGGTGCATTCATGATTCGTAACGGCCTTTCACGGCTCCTTTGCACTGTCGGGGACGCAAGTAGTCCCACTTCTCCGGAAAACTTAGTCGCTTCCCGTAATGTGGATTCGATCGGAGAGCAGCGGCGGATAAAAAGTCTCGTGCTCCCCAGCCGGTGGAAACCGCCCCGAAGCCGATCCAAGGGGAAAAAGGGAAAGGCGGAGTTTTCGTCCGGAAGAGGGATAAAAAACCGGGAAAGTTTGTTGCGTGATGCGCAACGTGCTATGGTTTGGTCATGATCAAGTCGTTCCGCCACAAGGGGCTTATGCGCTTCTATGAGTCCGGGAGCGTTGCCGGGATCCAGCCACAGCACGCATCCCGGCTCAGGATGCAGTTGGCGGCGCTCGATACCGCGATTGTCATCGAGGACATGAACATCCCGGGGCTTCGGCTGCACCGGCTGAAGGGGCACGAGCGCGGCAGGTGGTCGATCTGGGTTAACGGTAACTGGCGATTGACTTTCGAATTCCGTGACGGCAACGCGTATGTTTTGGATTACGAGGACTACCACTGATGGCCATGCACAACCCCCCCCATCCAGGCGAGTTTATCCGTGAGGTGTATCTTGAGCCCTTCGGCCTGAGTGCTCGCCATCTCGCGGCGAAGCTCAACGTATCGCCTTCGACGGTCGCGCGAATCCTTCAAGGACGTAGCGCTGTGAGCCCGGAAATGGCATTGCGTCTTTCGAAGACGCTGGGGCGTTCGCCGGAAAGCTGGCTGGCGATGCAGGACCAGTATGATCTTTGGTGCGCTCGGCGGAACATGAATCTGGATGGTGTGGAGACAATGCAGTTTGAGGAGCCCAACAACGGAGTGCATCCGACGCGTTAACAGGCTATTGAAAAAGGTTTTTGTCCCTTCTCCCTGAGGGAGCCCCCTCACCCCGGCCCTCTCCCTCAGGGAGAGGGAGTTTTTCAACAGCCTGTTAAAGCGCATCGCTGAGAAGAGCCGGGAATCTCATGAATCCAAAGATCGTTATCCGGTGCGAGACTGACGCTGATGTTGAGGCGATACGGGACGTAACCGTCTCTGCATTCAAGACCCTGGAGATCAGTAATCACACCGAGCAGTTCATCATCGAGGCGTTACGTGCAGCCGGGGCGCTGACCGTATCGCTGATCGCGGAGTTTGATGGCCGGGTGGTGGGGCATATCGCCTTCTCTCCGGTCACCATTTCAGATGGTACCGGGGACTGGTACGGGCTTGGACCTCTCTCGGTGGTGCCGGAATACCAGCGGCAGGGTATTGGCAGGGCGCTAATCGAGGAGGGTTTGTCACGACTGAAGAGCCTCAATGCCCGAGGAGTCTGTCTTGTCGGACATCCGGATTACTACAAAAAATTCGGGTTCAGGAATCTGCCGGGGCTGGTGCTTGAGGGAGTGCCCCAGGAGTTCTTCTTTGCTCTCTCTTTCGACGGCCACATTCCGCAGGGCACCGTCACTTTTCATGAAGCCTTCAAAGCCGATGGCCGGCAAGAGGGTGCAGGCGACGCTGTATAGCGCGTCCGACCCTCCGGTCGATGAGTACCCCCGGCATCGCAAGCCTCGCCTATCCTGATCGCAAGTCTTTTTGCAGGGAGTCGAAGGGCGGTTCCGCGCATTACTGGCGGTGCGCGGGCGCGTCCCGATGGAGCATGCAGGTTACCGGATTGAGCGCAGCTGTTATCCCTCAGCGACAGTGGCCGCTGCGGCAGTGGTTCTACGGACCGGCCAGGCGCTACTATCATCGCCCGGGAAAGGTCGAGCGCTGTGCCCCGAAACCGCTCTTCTACGAACGGCTCGATTCGGAACTGCGCGAGCTTTGCTTCCTGCTTCACGCACGGGGGCTGCGCACTACCGCCTCCTGTGAAGGACACCACCACGACCGCTCCTATTTCGAACAGCTATGGGAAGCCTTATGCGATGAAGCAGAGGCGATCCGCGGCGAGGGCCTTCTGGTGACGGAGGCGGAGTGCGGTCGGTCGTACTGGTTCCGGGATCCCGAGTACCGGCTTCCGTGGCCGGATTTCGCATCTTTCCTGAGCGAGTCACAGCGGTTCCAGACTACGGGCTATCTCGGGGTTATCGTTCCGTTTTCCGAAGTGGCAATCGATGAGCGGCTCCGCAAAGCTTCACGGCGCCTGGGGAATCTCGCTCCGGAGATTGACGACACCATGGGCCGGCGCTTCGGCGGCCGCTTGTATCATTTCCTGGTCGAAAGTGCCGATGAGGAGCAACGCTCCCGGAAATGGCGACACATCACCCATTGGTTTCGGGACGAAATGGGCCTCACGATTTAGCAGGCTGTTGAGCGAGGAGTGCGTTTTTGCAACGAGCGTCTACTCTGAGTGATAGCCCACACGGCATCCGCTGAAACAGGCGAAGATTCTGCCGTCGTGCCGGCGCTCCAACAATCAAACATTAATATCGACAGGGATAAGCCATGACGAAGCACCTCGACGCCGAATTGGGCCGTATTATCGAAGCGACACACCACGATCCCTTTGCCGTTCTGGGATGCCATTGGGATGGTGACCAGGCGTTGGTGCGCGCCTATGTGCCCCGGGCTCAGGAGGTCCGTATCGCCGAAGGGGACCTGCCCATGACCCGTGTGCCGAACACGGACCTTTTCGAATGGTCCGGTGACGGTGCCCCCCTGCCGAAGCACTACAGCCTGATCTGGCGGGATGAGGGTCACCGCGAGCATATCGCCCGGGATCCCTACACCTTTGAGCCCCAGGTGGGAGACCTTGACCTCTACTATTTTGGCGAGGGTCGCCACCGCCACGCCTATCGGTTTCTGGGGAGTCATGAGCACGAGGCGGATGGAGTGGCAGGTGTACGGTTTGCCGTCTGGGCACCGAATGCCGAACGTGTAAGCGTTGTCGGGGATTTCAACCAATGGGACGGCCGCCGCCATCCGATGCGGGTGCGCGGCGGCAGTGGCGTCTGGGAATTGTTCATTCCGGACCTGGAATCGCAGCACGTCTACAAGTACGAAATCCGCAATCGCCACAGCGGCCAGGTGTTCCTGAAAGCAGACCCCTATGCACAGCGTCATGAGTTGCGGCCCTGTACCGCATCCGTGATCGCCGGCACCAGTCACTTCGAATGGAGCGACGCGGAGTATCTCGCGGCCAGGGCAGAAGCCGACTGGCAGCACCAGCCGATGTCCGTATACGAGGTGCACCTGGGCTCCTGGCAGCGGGACATGGAGGGTGAATTCCTCGGTTTTCGGGAGTTGGCGCACCGTATGGTGGAGTATGTAACGGATATGGGATTCACCCATGTCGAGTTGCTGCCGATCACGGAGCACCCCTTCGACCTGTCGTGGGGCTATCAGACCACGGGGTATTTCGCTCCCACCAGTCGCTTCGGCACCCCGGATGACTTCCGCTATTTTGTGGACTGCTGCCATCGCAACGGTATCGGCGTGCTGCTGGACTGGGTGCCGGCCCACTTTCCACGGGATGCGCACGGTCTGGCCCGTTTTGATGGCTCTCCACTGTACGAACACGACGACCCGCGCCGGGGTGAGCACAGGGATTGGGATACGCTGATCTTCAATTACGGCCGCAACGAGGTGAGAAACTTTCTGCTCTCCAGCGCCGTGTACTGGCTGACAGAAATGCACGTGGACGGTCTGCGGGTCGATGCGGTGGCCTCGATGCTCTATCTCGATTACTCCCGCGAGGAGGGGGATTGGGTGCCGAATCAGTACGGCGGGCGCGAGAATCTGGAGGCCATCGACTTCCTGCAGGAGTTGAATGTAGTTGTTCACGACGAATGCCCCGGAGCGCTCACCGCCGCCGAGGAGTCCACCTCCTGGCCCCAGGTGAGCCGGCCCACCTATCTTGGCGGGCTGGGTTTCGACATGAAGTGGAACATGGGCTGGATGAACGACACGCTCAGCTACATGGCCCAGGAGCCGATTCACCGCCAGTATCACCACGGCATGCTGACGTTCAGCATGCTCTATGCCTTCACCGAAAACTTCATGCTGCCGTTTTCCCACGACGAGGTGGTGCACGGCAAGCAGTCCATGCTCCACAAGATGCCGGGAGACGAGTGGCAGCAACACGCCAACCTGCGCGCACTCTATACGTATCAGTTCACCCACCCGGGCAAGAAGGTGCTGTTCATGGGTACCGAGTTTGCCCAGGGGTTGGAGTGGAACAGCGCCGGAGTGCTGGACTGGTACGTGCTCGATTACCCGCTGCACCAGGGAATGCAGCGTCTGGTCCGGGATCTGAACCGACTCTATCGGGATAGCGGTGCACTCCACCGCCATGAGTTCGACTGGCAGGGTTTCGAGTGGCTTGACTGCAGTGACTCCGAGCAGTCGGTGATCAGCTTTTTGCGCAAGGGTGACGGCAACGAATTGACCGTCGTGGTGCTCAACCTTACGCCGGTTCCCCGCCACGGCTATCGTATCGGCGTGCCCCTGCCGGGGAGCTATCGCGAGGTACTGAACTCCGACTCGATGCACTACGGGGGCAGCAATCTCGGCAACGGCTCGGAGCCTCTCGTGGCCGACGAACTCCCCTGGATGAATCGCGCTCACTCCCTTTCGCTGACATTGCCGCCGCTGGCGGGCATCGTGCTTCGGTACGAAGGGTAGGCATCCCGCTAACCAGTCCCAAGGACTTTGGCCGGACCGCGCAGGTCCGGCCACGACTCCCTACGATCCACTTTCGGGATCCACTCTTCCTCCATTTTTCAGGCAATCTTACGGCTTCACTCCGTTTCCGGCTCTCTTATAAAGCGATAGCCAACTCCCTGAACCGTAGTGATATATCGTGGGTTGGAGGGGATATCGCCGAGTCGCTGGCGCAGGTGCCCTACGAGAACCCGGAGGTAGTGGGTATCGCGGACGTGGTTTGGTCCCCAGACGTCGCGCAAGATCTGTCGGTGTGTGAGAACCCGATCCGGATTATTGATAAACAGCTTTAGTAATTCGTACTCTTTCTTCGATAAGTGAACAGGCTCCCCTCCCAACCAGACTTCATGGCGTGTAAGGTCCACCTCAAGCCGCCCGGCCTTTATTCGGGCCGTTTCGACGGATGGCTTCCGGTTCCGTTGCGCAGTTCGAATGCGAGCCATCAATTCCGAGATACCGAAAGGTTTGGTTACGTAATCATCGGCCCCTGCATCGAGCGCAGTCACTTTTTCTGTCTCGTCGGAGCGTACGGACAAAACTATAATCGGTACCGAAGACCAGCCTCTCACTTCCGGAATGAACTCCTGGCCATCCATATCGGGGAGGCCAAGGTCCAGAATCACTACATCAGGGTGCTCCTCGGCACAAAGCTCAAGCCCATCGCGACCGAGTCGCGCCTCCAGCACGCGAAAACCGTGTGCCTCCAGACTGATGCGCAAAAACTTCCGAATTGGAGCGTCGTCCTCGACGATCAGGATGGTTCCCGAGCTCTCCGTCACGATTCATCCGTATGGGCTAGAGGGAGGGTTATGCGCATGAGGGTGCCATGGCCATCCGCGCCGGCCATGGCCTCCACCTCACCGCCGTGCGCACCAATCAAGCCTCTGCAAATCGCCAACCCGAGACCCGTTCCGCGGGGATGACGATCACTGCCGGTCACGCTATAGAACATATCGAATATCATTTCCCGCTCCGCCTCTGGAATCCCGGGTCCATCATCGATCGTGTCAATGTGCAGTTTCTCCCCCGCCACCGAAGCGGCGATTGTGATGGGGCCGTTCTCAGGAGAGAAGTGGATTGCGTTATCCAGGATGTTGACCAGTGCCTGCTCTACGAAAGCACCATGGACGTGAAGCAGAGGCAGATCCGAATCAACGGCCAAAGCGACCCGAAAACCGGACAGCGCACCTTCCATACGCTTCAGGGCCGCCGCGATGATATCTTCCACGCTCACCCAGTCCCGCCGTAGTTCGAGCCCACCATGACCCAGGCGGGTCATGTCCAACAGGTTCTGAATATATCGATTGAGCCGCTCGGCCTCTCCCAGGATGTTGTTCAATAAATCCCGCTGATCCCCGGCGGCAATTTTTGAGCTGTATTCCAGAAGCGTGCTACTGGAGCCGATAATCGACGAAAGCGGTGTACGGAGGTCATGGGAAACCGAGGAGAGCAAGGCGGAACGCAACTGCTCTGTTTCCGATATCAATCTCGCCTCCTCCAGGTCCGTAACCAGGCCGGTGCGTTCGATAGCAATAGCTGCCTGATCGCAAAGCGCTCGTGCCTGATCTTCCTCCTCACTGGTCAACGGCTCCCGTTGGACAGCTACAAGCCCGACAGGACCGCGTGCGGTTCCCAGTGTCAAAAACGACACCCCCCGGCAGGCAGGCGGCGAAGCATCAACCTTCCAGGCAGCCTCGAGTCTGTCGAGCGGAAGCGGAATGCCATTTAGCGAGGGCCAGCCACCGCTTACCTTCAGTTTGCCTTCGGTATCCGGAAGCAGTACTGCCACGGGTGATTCCAGGAAGTGATAGAGGTGCCGTGTCAGCTCCTTTAAGACACTATTGGCATCCGGGGCTGCGGTCATTCGTTTTGCAAATCCGTAGAGCGCGGTGATCCGCCGGATACCGGCCTGTTTCTTTGCAATCTCATCATGCATTCTGGCTGCAAGCTGTCCCGTCAGCGCGGCGGTAATCAGGAATAGCAGCAGCGTTGCGACGTCACCGTCATGATTGACCGCAAAGGTGTAGAAGGGCGTAGTAAAGAAGAAGTTGAACGCCAGAAAACTGGCCACCCCTGCAAATAACGAGGGTCCCAATCCCCATTTGGCGGCGATGATCAGGACACCGGTGAGAAACACCAGCGAGAGGTTGGCATGGGGTACGAATCGGTGGAGCAAAAAGGCGCACACCATTGCACCCGCAACGCCAAAGGCTGCCCACAAGTAGGCGCGCAGCCCGGGGCGGACGGGGGGCAATTCAGTCGAATATGGACTGCGTGTTGTTGTCTCAGGCATAGCGGTCGGTCATTTTAGACACCGCGACATAAAAAACGCATAAAAATTTGACGCTTTTTTTAGCTGTATAGTCGAACCCTGAATCGGAAAATAGGGGACTCCGAGTCTTCTGAATTTCCGATGAACGCTCTTCTCATTGTCCGTACCCTGGGTATCCTGCTGTTCCTGTTCAGCGGCGCTTTGGTTCCGCCACTGCTAATCTCCCTTTTGTATACAGATGGCGAGTTCCTCCATTTTGCCACCACCCTGTTCATCACCGCTTCCACCGGAGCTCTGCTTTGGCTGCCGCTGCTAAGACGCCGGGAGCGGGTCCGTACGCGGGACGGGTTCGTCATCGTGGCGACACTCTGGATTGCGATGAGCCTGCTCTCGAGTCTGCCGTTCATCTTTGGGCTGGGTATGGATATCGCGGATGCCTTTTTTGAAGCGGCATCAGCCTTCACTACCACCGGCGCCACTGTCATCACCGGTCTCGATCAGTTGCCCCCTTCGATTCTGTTTTACCGACAGGAGCTCCAGTGGCTCGGTGGGATCGGCGTGATCGTCTCGGCGATAGCGTTGTTGCCGATGCTCGGTGTTGGAGGCATGCAGCTGTTCAAGGCGGAGACACCGGGCCCGATGAAGGACGAGAAACTGACCCCCCGTATCACCCATACGTCCCGTACTCTGTGGCGGCTCTATCTGGCGATGACCGTAGCCTGCGCTCTCTTGTACTGGGTGGCCGGGATGTCGCTGTTCGATGCCATCGCCCACGCTCTCACAACCGTCTCCACGGGCGGTTTCTCCACCCACGATGCCAGTCTGTCGTACTTTGACAGTGTCACGATTGAATTAATTGCCGTGGTGTTCATGCTATTGGGCGCGATCAGCTTCAATATTCACTTTCTGGCTTGGCGGCAACTGCGTCTGGATCACTACTGGCGCAGCGTTGAGGTGCGTGTCTTCCTGCTGACGGTGGTGGTCGTTACGCTCCTGGTAGCCTGGGTCCTCGACGCTACCGGCTATGCCGAAACTTTTTCGTCAGCCCTGCGCCTCGCCGTTTTCGAGACTGCCTCGGTCATCACCAGCACCGGTTACGGGATCGATGACTTCTCGGTCTGGCCGCTGATGCTGCCGGTGTTGCTGATCTTCATCAGCTTCATGGGGGGCTGCGCCGGCTCTACGGCCGGGGGGATGAAAGTGATTCGCTTCGTCGTGATTACCAAACAGGCGTCATTGGAGATCCAGCAGCTCATCCACCCGAACCTGGTGCGTCCCTTGAAGCTGAATAGAAGGGTGGTGCCCGCGCGAATCGTTCAGTCGATTTGGGGTTTTTTTGCCGTTTACGTGGGCGTTTTTGCAGTGACGATGCTACTGATGATGGCAAGAGGAATGGACCAGGTGACCGCTTTCGGCGCGGTCGCTACCTGCATCAATAATCTCGGGCCGGGATTGGGGGAAGTCGCTGCCAACTTCAGCGGGGTCGACGACCTCTCCAAAGGGCTTTTGGCGCTGGTGATGATTATGGGTCGACTTGAGATCTTCACGATCTTCGTGCTGTTGACGCCGGCTTTCTGGCGGAAATAGGACCAGACTGACCGGTGGCAGGGGAGCACTACCTGTATCACTTCCCGATCAAGAGCGCCGGGTCAGTGAGGAGCATTTGGCCATTGCGAGCGGTACCCGCGCTGTGTGGCCCCGAATCAACGATGAACTGTTAGCCGTCCCCCGAATGAACGATGAACTGTTAGCCGTCCCCCGAATGAACGGTGAACTGTTAGCCGTCATTGCGAGGGGCCCCAGCGACGCGGCAATCTAGGGTTTGGGAGCAGGAGATTACTTCGTCGCTGGGGCTCCTCGTAATGACAGCAGGGGCAAGTGCATCAAGAGGAGCCCTGGCCCGATATGTTCTACTTCCGCCATCGGCAGAGCTTTCTTTTCAAAGCCTGAGTGAAACGGTATAGTCCCCGTTCGACCCATGCTCCCCGCGGGAGAGCGCGGCAGAGGCCCCGGCCTCGATGGCCGCCGCCGAAGGCGCAACCCGCCCGGAATCGCTCAGGCAGAAGGACCGCGGGGTATCGGTCGACTCTGGAGAGAGGCAAAAGCCCACCGACGGAGAGAGAAAACTCTCAGGTGAAAGGACAGAGGGGCGACAGAAAACGCTATACGTTTTCTGTCGCCCCTTTTTTGTTGGGGGTCCTTTGCAGAATTCGTGGGTGAATGCCGAGCAGCCTTATTGTTTGGGCCATGAGAGCGGGCAGAGGGTGCCGGCGGGCGCCTGCGCAAACATGCCTCTGTGAACTCTGTGGTAAATGTTTTTTCGATTGGATATGGGGCCATGCCACGCGAAACCGTTATCCCGGTGTTTGACCACTCGGCTACGCCCAATGCCGGGCGCATGCCCTCCTGGATTCGCCAGTCTCTCGGTGGCGGGGCGTACGGTTCTACGGCGGATGCCGTGCACGGGCCGGGGCTGCATACCGTCTGCGAAGAGGCCCGCTGCCCCAACCAGGGCGAATGCTGGAGTCGCGGCACCGCGACTTTCATGCTGCTGGGGGATACCTGTACCCGCGCCTGTGGGTTTTGCGCGGTGAAGACCGGGCGCCCCCCGCTGACGGATACCGGCGAACCGGCCCGGGTGGCGGAAGCGGTGCAGCGTCTGGGACTCGATTATGTGGTGCTCACGTCGGTCAACCGCGATGATCTGGACGATGGCGGCGCCGGTATCTTCGCCGATACCTGCCGGGAGCTGCTGGCACGGCGTTCCGGAATCGGCCTGGAACTCCTCACTCCCGACTTTCGGGGCTGCCAGGAGCCGGCTATCGAGCGGGTCATGGCCGCCCTCGGACCGGATGACCGGCTGGTGTGGGGACACAATGTCGAGACGGTCCCCTCGCTCTATCGGAGCGTGCGCAAAGGGGCAAAATATGAACGCTCCCTGCGGCTGCTGGAACAAGCCGGTAAGAAAGAGCGGGTGCAGACCAAGTCGGCCCTCATGCTGGGCCTGGGCGAAACCTTCGATGAGGTCCTCGAGGTGATGCGGGACCTGCGTGCTATCGGCGTCCAGCGCCTTGCGCTCGGCCAGTACCTGCGCCCGACGCGCTACCATTTGCCGGTCCGGGAGTATGTTCACCCGGATACCTTCGCCGTCTACGAGGCGGAGGCGAAGGATCTCGGCTTTGATTGGGTGAAAGCGGGGGCGATGGTTCGGAGTTCCTACCACGCTGAGGAATAACGGATCGCAGGAGAGGAAATATCGCGGCAGGTGTTTTCGAAAATTGGGGAGATAACTTTGGGTAAGAAGACGCCGCTTTACGAGCAGCATGTGGCCCTGGGGGCCAAGATGGTGGATTTTGCCGGCTGGGATATGCCGATCCACTACGGTTCGCAGATCGAGGAGCACCACGCGGTGCGCCGCAGTGCGGGGATGTTCGACGTCTCCCATATGTGCGTGGTGGATGTGGAGGGTGCCCGGGCGCGGGAGTACCTGCGCTACCTGCTGGCCAACGACGTGGCCCGGCTCGACGGCACGCCGGGCAGGGCGCTTTATACCTGCATGCTCAATGAACACGGCGGAGTGATCGATGACCTGATCGTCTTCTATCTCGACGACCTGTGGTATCGCCTGGTGGTGAACGCCGGCACTCGGCAGAAGGATATCGGCTGGCTGCGCCGGTTTGTCGATGACTACGGCGTCGACGTGGTCGAGCGGGACGATTTGGCCATGATCGCGGTTCAGGGACCCGAGGCGCGGGAGCGGGTCCATACCGTGTTGGGCGAATGCGCCGAACCGGCGCGCGGGCTCAAGCGATTCAGTGCCACGGAGGTCGACGGTATCTTTATCGCCCGCACCGGTTATACCGGCGAGGACGGCTATGAACTGGTGGTGCCGGCCGACCAGGTCGAGGAGGTCTGGCGCCGGCTCGCTGATGTCGGTGTGCTCCCCTGCGGCCTCGGCGCCCGCGATACCTTGCGCCTGGAAGCCGGCATGAACCTCTATGGCCAGGACATGGACGAGGGCGTATCGCCTCTGGAGTCCGGTCTAACCTGGACCGTGGCCTTCGAGCCGGCGGATCGGGATTTCATCGGCCGCGGCGTTCTCGAACAGCAGCGCAAAGAGGGGCCGGCGGCGCAGCTGATGGGGCTGGTCCTGGAAGAGAGGGGAGTTCTGCGCCCGCACCAAAAAGTGTATGTCGAGGGGCTCGGTGAAGGTGAAACCACCAGCGGAAGCTTCGCTCCTACCCTCGGCGTTGCGGTGGCTCTGGCCCGGATGCCGGTCGGCGTGATCGAGCGGGTCGAGGTCGAGATCCGCGGCCGGCGCCTGGCCGCCCGGGTAGTCAAGCCGCCCTTCGTCCGCGGTGGTAAAGCGGCGGTTTGAATGGTTTGACTGTTTGACCACAGAGGCCACGGAGAAAAACAGAGAGAGACCTTTGTATGCTCTGTGTTCTCTGTGGTTGCCGTAATTGAAGCATTGGGCGAACGGTGGCACGCTTGGTCGTGCGCCGGGTTCGCCGTCCGTAACCGAACTGAACCGGCAGGGAGAAAAACGATGAGCAATGTGCCTACCGAACTGAAGTACACCAAGTCCCATGAATGGGTCCGCAACGAAGCGGATGGCACGATAACCGTGGGCATCACTGATCATGCCCAGGAGCTGCTGGGCGACATGGTGTTCGTCGAGTTGCCTGAAGTGGGCAGCAGTGTGGGTGCCAGCGATGACAGTGCCGTGGTGGAGTCGGTAAAGGCCGCATCGGATATCTACGCGCCGGTGGATGGCGAGATCACGGCGGTCAATGAGCAACTCGAGGATGCACCCGAGCGGGTGAACCAGGACCCGTACGGCGAGGGCTGGCTGTTCCGCATGCGCCCATCGGGCGATCTCTCCGAACTGCTCGATGCGGATGCCTATAACGGGATGATAGAAGAGCACTGACATGCCGTTTATTCCCCATACCGAAGCTGATGTGAAGGCCATGCTGGAGACGGTCGGCGTCGACACTATCGAGGCCCTTTTTGACGAGATCCCGGCGGAACTGCGCAGCGACGGTCTGAATGAACTCTCGGCCGGCCTGAACGAGATGGAGATCGGGCGGCTGATGCAGGAGCGCGCCGCCGAGGATGGGCTGCCCGCCTGTTTCATCGGCGCCGGCGCCTACGACCATCACGTTCCCGCGGCCGTCTGGGAGATCGTTACCCGCGGTGAGTTCTATTCCGCCTACACGCCCTATCAGGCGGAGGCGAGCCAGGGCACCCTGCAACTGGTCTATGAGTACCAGACCATGATCGCCAGCCTCAATGGTCTCGATGTCTCCAACGCATCGCTCTATGACGGCGCGTCGGCACTCGCCGAAGCGGTTTTGATGGCGGTGCGGGCTAATCGCAAGGACAAGTCACGGCGCATTTTGATACCTGCCACGGTACACCCGGCCTATCGCCAGACCGTCCATACCCTCGTGCGAAACCAGGGCATCGAACTGGTCGAGGTCCCCTATGAACCCGAGTCGGGAATAACCGCCGTCGAGTCTCTGGAGCCCTTGCTGGAGGAGGGGATGGCCGCTGTGGTGATCCCGCAGCCCAACTTTTTCGGGCGACTGGAAGAGGTGGATGCGCTCACGGACTGGGCGCATGCCCATGGCGCACTTGCCATCGCGGTGGTCAACCCTGTCGCCCTGGCGCTGCTCAAGCCGCCGGGTGAATGGGGTGCCAAGGGCGCCGATATCGCCTGCGGCGAGGGTCAGCCGCTGGGTGCGCCGCTCGCCTCGGGTGGTCCCTACTTCGGCTTCATGGCCTGCAAGCAGGCTTACGTACGGCAGATGCCCGGACGGGTGGTCGGCAAGACGCTGGACAGCGAGGGACGCCCCGGTTTCACGCTGACCCTGCAGGCCCGTGAGCAGCACATCCGCCGCTCCAAGGCGACCTCCAACATCTGCACCAACCAGGGACTGCTGGCCGCCGCTGCCACTATTCACATGGCCCTGCTCGGTCCCCGAGGGCTCGAACGGGTGGCGGGCGCTTGTCATGCCAACACCGGAGCACTGGTGGAGCGCCTGACAAGGGTAGAAGGCGTGCAGCGGGTGTTCGAGGGGCCGGTGTTCCACGAAACCGTGCTGCGTCTGCCGGTGCCGGTGGATACCGTGATTCGCGCCCTCGGCGCCCAGGATGTCCTGGCCGGTTATCCGCTGGCGGAGGATTACCCCGAACTGGAAAACTGCATCCTGGTGTGCGCCACCGAGAAACACGGCGAAGCGGATATCGAAGAGTATGGCCGCCATCTGGAGCGCATCCTGGACCGCAACCGCGGGCCCGCCTGCACCAAACTGCGTCCCCCCGAGGGAACGATTTGAGTTGCGAGTTGCGAGTTACGAGTGGCTAGGAACCCCCCCTACGTCCGCCCCCTCGCTACTAGCCACTAGCTACTAGCTACTGATAGCCGAGACAACATGCTGATATTCGAACAGTCCCAATCGGGCCGTTTTAACGGAGCCCAGGCACCGGCGGAGGCACCGTCGGCGGACGATATTCCCGCGCACCTGCGGCGCAAGGGGCGCCCGACCCTGCCGGAGGTCTCTGAGCTGCAGGCGGTGCGCCACTACACGCGGCTTTCGCAGAAGAACTTCTCCATCGATACACAGTTCTATCCGCTGGGTTCCTGCACCATGAAATACAACCCGCGCGGGGCCAATGCCCAGGCGATGCTGCCCGGCTTCCTCGGGCGGCACCCGCACGCTCCGGCCTCCAGTCACGGGCAGGGAGTGATGGCCTGCCTGTTCGAATTGCAGGAGATGCTGAAGCAGGTCACCGGCATGGCCGCCTGCTCGCTGACCCCGATGGCGGGCGCCCAGGGCGAGTTTGCCGGGGTGGCGATGATTCGCGCCTGGCACGACGCACGCGGCGATGAGACTCGCAGTGAAATCCTGGTCCCCGATGCCGCCCACGGCACCAATCCGGCTACCGCCGTCATGTGCGGCTACAAGGTGCGCGAGATCCCCACCGACCCGAGCGGCGATGTGGATGTGGAGGCCCTGCGGGAGGTGGTCGGACCACAGACCGCCGGCATCATGCTCACCAATCCCTCCACTCTGGGGGTTTTCGACCGGCGTATCCTGGAGATTGCCAAGATCGTTCACGAGGCCGGAGGGCTGCTCTATTACGATGGTGCCAATCTCAACGCCATTCTCGGCAAGGTGAAGCCCGGCGACATGGGTTTCGATGTGGTGCATCTGAATGTCCACAAGACTTTCTCGACCCCTCACGGCGGCGGCGGGCCCGGTGCCGGCCCGGTAGTGGTCAGCGAACGGCTGGAGCCCTTCCTGCCGGTGCCGATGGTGGATCACGATGGCCGCGAATACCGCTGGGTCACCGAATCCGAAAGGCCGCAGAGCATCGGCCGGCTGTCGGCCTTCATGGGCAATATCGGTGTGCTGCTGCGCGCCTATGTCTATGCGCGCATGCTGGGTCGCGAGGGCATGGAACGGGTGGCGGGCTTCGCAACGCTCAATGCCAATTACCTGATGGCTCGTCTCCAGGCGGAAGGCTTCGAAATGCCCTTTCCGGATCGGCGTGCGACCCACGAATTCGTTCTTACGCTGAAGCATGAGGCAAAGACGTACGGCGTTTCGGCCATGGACTTTGCCAAGCGCCTGCTGGACTACGGGCAGCACGCCCCGACCGCCTATTTTCCGCTGCTGGTGCCCGAGTGTTTCCTTATCGAACCCACCGAGACGGAAAGCCGCGAAACCCTGGATGCCTTTGTCGCGGCGATGGCGGCCATCCGTAACGAGGCACGGGATAATCCGGAAATCGTCACCTCCGCACCCCACACGCTACCCGTCAAACGCCTGGACGATGTGAAGGCGGCGCGCGAACTGAACCTGACCTGGAAACCGGAGCCGGTGGCGTGAAACCGGAGGAAATCAACAAGCCGGACTGTAGGGGTCTGGCCCATGTCTTTCAGGCCTTCGGCTACTCCATGAAGGGCCTCAAGGCGGCCGTGACCTACGAGGAGGCGTTTCGTCTCGAGCTAATTGCTCTGGTCGTCATGGTGCCGGCCGCCGTATGGCTGGGGCAGACCGCGGTCGAGCGGGCCCTGCTCATCGGCAGCCTCCTGCTGGTTCTGGTGGTGGAGTTGCTCAACTCCGCCATCGAAGTCGTGGTTGATCGGGTGGGGGTGGAAATTCACACCCTCTCCGGCCGGGCCAAGGATATCGGTTCCGCTGCGGTCTTTATGGCACTGGTCAATGCCGGTGTGATTTGGGCACTGCTCATTGCCGACCGCTGGTGGTGATTCGATCGCTCTTGCCTTGTGGGCGGGCTATCGCTACGTTGTTCCTGCTTTTGAACCCTCAGAAAAGGATTACCCATGTCGGCATTGATCTGCGGCTCCATCGCGTATGACACCATTATGGTCTTTCACGACCGCTTCAAGAATCACATCCTGCCGGACAAGGTTCACCTGCTGAACGTCTCGTTCCTGGTGCCGGACATGCGCAAGGAGTTTGGCGGCTGCGCCGGTAATATCGCCTACAACCTCAAGCTGCTCGGCGGCGCACCGCTGCCCATGGCCACCGTCGGTCGCGACTTCGACCCCTACGGGGACTGGATGCAGCAACAGGGCATCGACACCCGTCATATCAAGGTGCTGGACAATACCTATACCGCCCAGGCCTTCATTACGACGGATCAGGATGACAACCAGATCACGGCCTTCCATCCGGGCGCCATGGGTTTTGCCCATGAAAAGAGTGTCGGCGAGGCGGAGGATGTTCAAATCGGCATCGTCGCGCCCGATGGCCGCGACGGCATGATCGAGCACGCCGAACAGTTCGCCGAGGCAGGCATCCCCTTTATCTTCGATCCGGGCCAGGGCCTGCCGATGTTCAATGGCGACGACTTGATGCGTTTCGTCGAACAGGCCACCTGGTTGGCGGCCAATGACTACGAGGCGCAATTGATCGAAGAGCGTACCGGCAAGAGCCCTCACGAGATCGCTGAACAGGTCGAGGCCTTCATTGTCACTCGCGGTGGCAAGGGCTCCTATATCTATACGCCGAAGCACCGCTACGAGATCCCTGCGGCGCCGGTGCGCGGCATCAATGATCCCACCGGTTGTGGTGATGCCTATCGAGCGGGTCTGCTCCACGGCCTCGTCAATGACATGGACTGGGAGACCACCGGACGTGTCGCCTCACTGATGGGAGCGATCAAGGTCGAACAGCACGGCACCCAGAATCACCGCTTCAGCCAGGACGAGTTCAAGGCCCGTTTCCACGAGGCGTTCGGCTACCACCTGTAGGAGCACCAGCCCGGAGTGCGTACCCCGGGCAGGGAGGTGCCCGCTCACGAGGGTGATGATTCTCAGGTCCCGGTGCGCTCGAGAGTGCGCTCCAGGGCCTCGAAATCGCGTACCGGCGGTGCGCAGCGATGGGCACCGCAGACATAGGCAAGCTGCCCGCCGTCCGCAGGACGTTCCGCGAGCAGGCCCGGAAGATCGCGGGCCCCGGCAGGGATGGAAAACACCAGGCGGTGGGGAGCGAAGTGCCCGGCCAGTCGATCCTGCCACTCCTGCAGGCCTCGATCCTCACCTCGCAGGATTACCTGTTGTGGCGGCATCAGGTAGTCTTCAAGGGCATGCAGCAGCGCACCATGGATGGAGGGCACCTCGCTTAAACTGTTCCAGCCGGCCTGAAGCGTCTCCTCCGCCGCGTCCAGTAAATCGGTACGCCCGGTCAGGTGCCCAAGTGTCAGCAGCGCCCGTGCCGCGATGCCGTTTCCGGAGGGCGTAGACTCATCCATGAAGGGCTTGGGCCGCAGGATCAGGGCTTCATGATCATCGGCCGTAAAAAAGAAACCGCCGGCCTCGTGGTCCTGAAAATGCTCCTGAAGGGTTTCAGTGAGGTCGAGTGCAAAGTTGAGATCACCATCGCGCCAGCGCGCTTCGAGCAGTGATACGACGCCATCGGCCAGAAAGGCGTAGTCGTCGAGATAGCCCGATAGCCGCGCCTGGCCATCTTTGTAGACCGCCATCAGTCTGCCGTTGTCGGTCAACCGGGTCCGGATGAAATCCAGGGCTCGCTCGGCCGATGCGGTGAAGCGCGGTTCGTTCAGACGCCGGCCGGCGTCGGCCATGGCGCTGATCATCAGCCCGTTCCAGCTGGTGAGCACCTTTTCATCACGGCCGGGCCGCTGCCGCTGCTCTCGCGCGGCGAACAGCCGCTGGCGTATCGCCTCAAGGCGCCGCTCCAGTTTTGATGAGGCCATGTCGAAGCTCTCCGCCAGTGCTTCGATGGAAGGGCGACGGGTCAGGTGCCACTGACCTTCGAAATTCGCTGACTGATCGAGTCCGTAGGCTGCCGCGGCCAGCCGGAAGTCGTCCGGCTCCAGTGCTTCCCGGGCCGCCTCACGGGTCCACAGGTAGAATCCGCCCTCCTGCCCGCCGCTGTCGGCATCCAGCGTGGCGTAGTAGCCCCCTTCGGGCGACTGCATTTCACGGAGCACCCACTCCGCGGTCAGAACGGCGGCCCGGCGGAATCGCTCCTCGCCGCTCACTTGCCAGGCGTCGATGCAGAGACTCAGCAGGGGGCCGTTGTCGTAAAGCATCTTCTCGAAGTGCGGGATCTCCCAGCGCGCGTCCACTGCATAGCGGAAGAAACCGCCGCCGATTTGGTCGAAAAGCCCGCCGCTGACCATCGCGGCGAGTGAATTCAGGGCGATGTCGCGCGCTTCGTTGTCGTTGTGCCGGGCAGCCTGGCGCAGCAGGAAAGCGTGGGAATGGGCGTGCGGAAATTTCGGTGCCGTCCCGAGTCCGCCATGCTCGTGATCAAAATTCGCCTCCAGCTCGTGGCGCGCCCGGCGCAACGGCCCGTCGTCGGGCAGCCCCGCCACCCGGGAGTCGACCGCCCCCTGCAGCGCCTCTTGCAGGGATTCATTCTGCTCTTCGATGGCGTCGCGCCGTTCATGGAAGAAGTCGGCCACCCGCTGCAATATGTCGGGGAAGGCAGGCAGGCCGTGCCGCGGGTTGGGCGGGAAATAGGTACCGGCGGCGAAGGGTATCTGGTCGGGGGTCAGGAAAAGCGTCAGCGGCCATCCGCCGGGGCGTCGGGTGAGATACTGGTGGGCGGTCTGGTAGATGCGGTCGAGGTCGGGACGCTCCTCCCGGTCCACTTTGATGTTCACGAAATGCTCGTTCATCAGGTGAGCGGTTTCCGGATTCTCGAACGATTCATGGGCCATGACATGGCACCAGTGACAGGCCGAGTAGCCGATCGAGAGCAGAATCGGGCGGTCCTCTCGACGCGCCCGGCCCAACGCCTCGTCCCCCCACGGATACCAATCCACCGGATTGTCGGCGTGCTGGAGCAGGTAGGGACTGGTTTCTTTGGCGAGACGATTGCGGTGCACCATGCGGGACTCCTGATTTCCGACAAGTTCGGTCAACAATATAGCCGCTTTCCGCGCTCGTTCCTATCCGGAAGACAGCGATGGACCCATCCGGGACCAATGTTCAACCGTGACGTTTTCTTTGCCTGTGGCGTATCCTGCCGCATAATCGGCGCCTTTTATCCTTCGAGGGAGACTCCATGGAACCGGCCGTTCTGACGCTGAAGAAGAATGAAGACCGGCGGTTGCGCGCCGGCCACCTCTGGGTATTCAGCAACGAAGTGGATGTGCAGCGCACGCCCCTGACCGGGTTCGAGCCGGGCCAGGTGGTGGAGGTCCAGGCCTCCAACGGCAAGTCCCTGGGCGTCGGCTATGTGAATCCGGCTTCGCTCATCTGCGCCCGGCTGGTGAGCCGCAATCCGGCCCACGGGCTGGATCGCTCCCTGGTTGTGCACCGTCTCAAGGTAGCGCTGGGGCTTCGCGAGCGGCTCTATGAGCGGCCTTTTTACCGGCTGGTTCACGGCGAGGCCGACGGACTGCCGGGACTGATCATCGATCGCTTCGACAGCGTCGTCGTGGTGCAGATGAACACTGCCGGCATGGAAGCGGCACGGGAGGCCATCATTGAAGCGCTTCAGAAAGTGTTGCGCCCATCGGGCATTCTGCTGCGAAACGATAGCGGCATGCGCAAGCTGGAACAGCTGGAGTCCTATGTCGAGGCGATCGGAGAGGTCCCGGAGAGCGTGCGGCTGGAGGAGAATGGCGTTACGTTCGAGGCGCCGCTGGCGGGTGGCCAGAAGACGGGCTGGTTTTTCGATCACCGGGATAACCGCGCCTGGGTGCAGGGGCTGGTCCGCGGGCTGGCCCGCTCGGAGCCGCCGCGGATACTGGACGTCTTCAGTTACATCGGCGGCTGGGGTCTTCAGGCCGCTGTTGCCGGTGCCGGTGAGGTCTGGTGTGTCGAAGCCTCGGCAGCGGCACTGGACTATGCCGAGCGCAGTGCCGCCCTCAACGGCATGGAGGAGCGGATGAAATTCCTGGAAGGAGACGCCTTCCAGGCCCTCAAGGGCCTGCGCGCCGACGCCGAGCGCTTCGACGTGGTGGTGGTCGACCCGCCCGCCTTCATCAAGCGGCGCAAGGACGTCAAGAGTGGTCTCGAGGCCTATCGCCGCATCAATCAGGCCGCCATGCAACTGCTCGGCAAGGACGGAATACTGGTCAGCGCCAGCTGCTCCCACCACCTCCGCCGCGAACAGCTGGTGGACATCTTCCAGCGCAGCGCCCGCCACCTCGACCGGCGGGCCCAGATCATCCATCAGGGCCATCAGGGGGCGGATCACCCCATCCATCCCGCCATCCCCGAGACGGAGTATCTCAAGGCCTTCGCCGTGCGGGTGGTTAGTGATTAATCATTAGTGGGGAGTGGGGAGTGGCGAGTGGCTAGTAGCTGCTAGAGTAGCTAGTGGCGAGTAGCTAGTGGCTAGGAAGAGCGACGAGCAATAGAGAACGGGCGGGACACAGTGAGTTGCTAGTTGCTAGGCGGTGGGGTTCACTCTTGGAGACTCGCCACTCGCCACTCGCCACTCGCCACTCGCCACTCGCCACTCGCCACTCGCCACTCGCCACTCGCCACTCGCCACTCGCCACTCGCCACTCGCTGTTCTGGTATACTCCTGCCATGTTGAAATTCCCCGATATCGATCCGGTCGCCATCAGTTTCGGCCCGGTTCAGGTGCACTGGTACGGCTTGATGTATCTGGTCGGCTTTGTCGGCGGCTGGTGGCTGGGACGCCGCCGGGCAGCGCAGCCACGCTGGAACTGGAAGCCCGCGCAGGTCGATGACCTGGTTTTTTACTCTGCACTGGGGGTAGTGCTGGGCGGTCGCATCGGGTACGTCCTGTTTTACAACTGGGGTGCATTCCTGCAGGACCCGCTGATGCTGTTCCGGATCTGGGAAGGGGGGATGGCGTTCCATGGTGGTCTGCTCGGGGTGATGGTTGCCCTGGGCGTCTATGCCTGGCGGGAAAACCGTCGCTATTTCGAGGTCGTCGATTTTCTGGCACCGCTGGTGCCCATCGGTCTCGGTGCGGGGCGCATCGGCAACTTCATCAATGGTGAGCTGTGGGGCAAGCCCACCGATCTGCCGTGGGGGATGGTCTTTCCCGGAGCCGGCGATGTAGCGCGCCATCCCTCTCAGCTCTATCAGTTTTTCCTCGAAGGCGTGGTGCTGTTTGCCATCGTCTGGTGGTTCTCCTCGAAGCCGCGTCCGACCATGGCCGTTTCGGGTGTCTTCGCCGTTGGCTATGGCCTGTTCCGTTTTCTGGTGGAATTCGTGCGCGAGCCGGATGCTCATCTCGGCTATCTGGCCTTTGGCTGGGTGACCATGGGGCAGGTGCTCTCACTACCGCTGATCGTTGTTGGTCTGGCGTTGCTGGGGCTGGCCTACGGTCGCGGCAATACCGGTAAAGCCGTTCCCAACAGGCAGGAATAATCATGCGCCAATACCTCGATCTGATGCGTCATGTGCTGGAGAACGGCACCGTAAAGGAAGACCGGACCGGCACCGGCACCCGAAGCGTATTTGGTTACCAGATGCGCTACGACCTGTCGAAAGGCTTCCCGTTGGTCACCACCAAGAAGTTGCACCTGCGCTCGATTATCCATGAACTCCTCTGGTTCCTGCGAGGCGAGACCAACATCGCTTATCTGAAGGAGAATGGCGTCCGGATCTGGGATGAATGGGCGGACGAGAACGGTGACCTCGGGCCGCTGTACGGCTATCAGTGGCGCTCCTGGCCGACGCCGGACGGCAGGCATATCGATCAGATCCAGCAGGCCGTCGACCAGATTCGCACAAATCCGGATTCGCGTCGCATCATTGTCAGTGCCTGGAACGTGGCTGATTTGCCTGACGAAGCGGTCTCCCCCAGGAAGAATGCGGCAGCCGGTCGCATGGCCTTGGCTCCCTGCCATGCGTTCTTCCAGTTCTACGTGGCCAACGGCCGCCTCTCGTGCCAGCTCTATCAGCGCTCCGGAGACATTTTCCTCGGCGTGCCGTTCAATATTGCCTCCTATTCCCTGTTGACCATGATGCTGGCGCAGGTGACCGGTCTCGAGCCGGGGGATTTCGTGCACACCCTGGGTGATGCCCATCTCTACTCCAACCATCTGGAGCAGGCGCGACTGCAGCTGTCCCGCGAGCCCTACCCGTTGCCAGCCATGCGCTTGAATCCCGATATCGATTCGGTGTTCGACTTCCGCTTCGAGGACTTCCAGTTGGATGGTTATGAACACCACCCGCCGATCAAGGCGCCGGTGGCCGTCTAGGAGCTGTCCAGGAATAGTAATGGCTTCCAAAATGTAGGTTGGCGCTGAGGAACGAAGCCCAACAGAATTCGCGTTGGGGTTCGCATAACTCACCCCAACCTACAAAAACGGTATTCTCGGACAGGCTCCCAGCCAGGATGTCTGTTCGTGTGGGCTGGAGAGAATATGCGCATTTCCATCATCGCCGCCATGGCGGAAGACCGGGTGATTGGTATCGAGAACCGGCTCCCCTGGAGTCTGCCGGCCGACATGCAGTGGTTCCGTCGCCATACACTCGGAAAACCGGTAATCATGGGCCGCAAGACGTTTGAATCCATCGGTCGCCCCCTTCCCAAGCGCACCAATGTGGTGGTCACCGGTGACCCCTCCTATCGCGCCGAGGGCTGCCGGGTGGTCCACTCCATTGATGCCGCCCTCGAAGCCGCGCAACCGGCGGAGGAGGTCATGGTGATCGGTGGAGCCACTTTCTATCAACAGATCCTGCCCCGCGCCGATCGGCTCTACCTGACCCGGGTCCATGCGGTCATCGAAGGCGACGCCTGGTTTCCATCCATCGACTCCTCCGAATGGCGCGAGACCGAACGGGAGGAGCGCCCGGCGGATGCCGATAATCCCCATGGCATGGCTTTCCAAGTGCTGGAAAGAAAGTAACAACCGCCCCCAGGATTTTTCAAATACACCGGGCGCCGTTACCGGGAAGGCGCCTTACGGGTGACAAATCCGCGGGCAGGGCAGTTGGGTGATGCTGTCGTCTTCCAGACACAGGGCGGTGAGGTCGCCACCCCAGAGGCAGCCGGTGTCCAGGCTGCGTACGCCGTGGTCGCGGTAGAGTCCGAGGGTCGACCAGTGGCCGAAGATTACCTCGATGTCGGCGTTGCGGCGGCCGGGCATCGCAAACCAGGGTAGAAAGCCCGATTCCTGGGTTCCGGGGGCGTCCTTCTGGCGAAATTCGAGGCGCCCGTCCGTGGCACAGTAGCGCAGGCGGGTAAAGCAGTTCACGGCATACCGCAGGCGGCCCCACCCGGTCAGGTTTTCCGACCAGCGATCCGGTTGATTGCCGTACATGTGGGCGAGGAATTCCGCAAACTGCTCACCCTGCAGCACGGTTTCGAGCTCCCGGGCGCAGGCGAGGGCGGTCTCGAGGTCCCAGTCGGGTGATAGCCCGGCATGGACCAGGGCATAGCCGGGGTCCGCCTGGTAGTGCATCAGTGGCCGGTGGCGCAGCCAGTGGAGCAGTTCGTCGCAGTCCGGGGCCTCCAGCACCGGTTCCAGGGTATCGCTGCGCTTCAGGCGGTCCCGGTGCTGCCAGATGGCCAGCAGATGGAGATCATGGTTACCGAGGACCGTGACAGCCCGGTCTCCCAGGTCGCGCACGAAACGCAGTACCTCCAGGGAGCGGGGCCCGCGATTGACCAAATCACCGGCAAACCACAGTTGATCGCTCGCCGGATCGAAGGCGAGTCGCTCCAGAAGCTTCTGTAACTCGTCGAAACAGCCCTGAATGTCGCCGATCGCGTAGGTGGCCATAGGTAAATCCTCCGGGGCCGATTGTACCAGTCCCGTTGCAAACCACCTGCATGTACAATCGTTCTCCATGACAGCACAGGCCACCGAAAAGCTGCTTGAACCCTCCGCTCCGACCCTGGACGGCCTCTTTCGCGCCCGGGCGGAGCGCAGCCCGGAGCGGCCCGCTTACCGCTGGTATGACCGTGCGACGGCAGAGTGGCGGGAAATCACCTGGGGCGAAACGGGCGCGGAAGTGGCTCGCTGGCGGGCGGCGCTGGCGGCAGAGGGTCTCGTCTCCGGAGAGCGGGTCGCCGTTGCGCAGCGAAATGGTGTTCAGTGGATCCTGTTCGAACAGGCGGCACTCTCACTGGGGCTGGTGGTGGTTCCACTCTACCCCGATGACCGTCCCGATTCTCTCGCCTGGCAGCTGAAGGACTCCGGAGCGCGCCTGCTCCTGCTGCAGGATGCCGGGCGCTGGCACCGGCTGCAGCCGGCGCTGGAGGAGGTAACCCAGCTTGTTCGCGTCGTGATTCCGGGTAGTGAGCGGGTTACTGATCAGCGCGCAACAGCGCTTGATGAGTGGCTCCCCGCTGTGGGTAATGTGCCGCCCGCGCCGGTCCATTCTGATGACCTGGCTACGCTGGTCTACACCTCCGGCACCTATGGCCGGCCCAAAGGGGTGATGCTAAGCCACCGCAACATCCTCAGTAATGTACGGGCGGCGCTGGAACAGATCGATGTCTACCCGAGCGATCGTTTTCTCTCCTTCTTGCCCCTGGCTCATATGTTGGAGCGCACCGGTGGCTACTATCTCCCGATGGCAGCGGGGGCCTGCGTGGCCTTCGCCCGATCCGTTGCGCAGCTGTCGATGGACTTTGCCAGCCAGCGGCCGACCGCAGTGATCGCGGTTCCACGGATCTTTGAAACGGCCTATGGGCGTATAACCCAGCGACTGGCGGATGGTCCACGCTGGCGCCGAACGCTGTTCGATACCGCTGTGCGGGTGGGCTGGCGCCGCTTCAAGTATCGCCAGGGCTGTGCCGCCTGGCACCCCTCGCTGCTCGCAGGCCCGCTGTTGCGACGGCTGGTGGGGCGGCCGGTGCTGGAGCGTCTGGGCGGACGGCTGCGGATTGCCGTCAGTGGTGGTGCTGCGCTCTCTCCGGAACTGGCGAGGACCTTCATCGGGCTGGGGCTCGATCTCTGTCAGGGCTACGGCCTTACGGAGGCCAGCCCGGTGGTCACCTTCAATCCACCCGGAAACAATCGGCCGGAGAGTATCGGCGTGCTACTGCCGGGCTGGGAGGCCCGTTTCGATAGCGGGGGGGAACTGCTGGTGCGCGGGCCTTCGGTCATGCGTGGCTATTGGCGCAACCCGAAGGCCACCGCCGAGGCCATTGACAGGGCCGGCTGGCTGCACACCGGTGACCTGGGCGAGCAGCGGGGTGACCACTTCTATCTGACCGGCCGTCGCAAGGAGATCCTGGTGCTCTCCAATGGCGAAAATGTGCCCCCGGCCGCTCTGGAGGGGGCCATCGCTCTCGACCCCCTCTTCGAGCAAGTGATGGTGGTTGGTGAGGGACGCCCGTTCCTGAGCGCTCTGGTGGTAGTGAATGGTGAGGTATGGGGCCAGGTGGCGGAACGATTCGAGCTGCCCGCCGATGCAACGGGTCTCATGCAGAGCGCGGCGCGGGAGGAGATGCTGCGACGTATCGCCGAACGCCTGCACGCCTTTCCCGCCTACGCGAAGGTCAGGCAGGTCTACGCCACACTCGACGGGTGGAGTATCGAATCGGGTCTGTTAACCCCTACCCTGAAGGTGCGGCGCAATGCGGTCTTCAGCCGTTATGCAGAGGAGATAGCGCGGCTGTACCAAGCGAAACGCTGAGTGCCGGGCCTGGGTATACGCACAAGTATGCGGCTGGCCTGCGCCTCAACAAACCTCAATGCAGCGTGTGCGGCAGAGCCAGGGTAAACGGCGGCACGTCGGCATCGAACTCTTCCTGGTCGTCATCGATCATGCGGTAATGCCCCTCCATGGAACCGACCGGGGTCTCCAGGATTACGCCGCTGGTGTATCGAAACGCCTCGCCGGGACGAAGATAGGGCTGTTCCCCGACCACGCCTTCGCCGTCGACTTCCTGCATCCGGCCCTGTCCATCGGTGATCTCCCAGTGGCGGCGAACCAGCCGTGCCGGGCGTTCGCCATTGTTGCGGATGGTGATGGTATAGGCGAACGCATAGCGGTTCTGTTCCGGAAACGACTGGTCTTCCACGTAGTGGGCCTCGACGTTTACATCAATTTTCTGATTCGATTCCATGGTCCTCACATACGGCTTGCGGCCAGAGCGCAGCCGAGAAGCCCTACTCTGGGGTTAACGATAACCCTTACGGGGAGTTCCGTAACAAGCGAACGCATACGGCCTTTATCATGAAAAGCGTCCATGAATCGACCGGTTTGCAACTGCGACAGGATCCTGGGGGCAATCCCCCCGGCTACGAAAACGCCGCCCCGGGCCAGGGTGGTCAGTGCCAGGTCACCGGTCACTTGTCCATAAATGGTGACAAACAGGTCCATCGCGCGCATTGCCAGCGGCTCATCGCCGCTGATCGCCCCGGCTGAAATAGCGGCAGCCGGATCGGGCGCGTTGAGCAGCGGATCCTGGCTGGCCGTGTGCTCCCCATCGCGTGCGACTATAAAGCGATAGATATTCTCCAGCCCCGGACCGGACACCAGTCTCTCACAGGAGACGCGACCATACTCGTTGCGCAGAAATTGCAGCAGGGCATCCTGCTCATCATCCACGGGCGCGAAGTGGACGTGTCCTCCTTCGGTCGGATAGCTCTCGTAGAATTCACCCTTCCAGGCCAACAGACCCACTCCCAACCCGGTACCGGCACCTACTATCAGGCGGGGGGCACGCTCCCGCGGGTGCACCTCTTGGAGTGAGACGAGATCTTCGTCGCGCATGGCGTCAATGCCGTAGCCGACGGCCTGGAAGTCGTTGACGAGCCGAACACGCGGGATGCCGAGCACTTCACTCACGGCTCTGGAATCGGATACCCAGGGCAGATTGGTGAGCGTTGCCCGCTGGTGCCCATCTTTGTCGTGAACGGGCCCGGCCACCCCCAGGCAGGCGGAGTAGACTTCTCCGACGGGCCCCGTCAGCTCCAGGAATTCCTGAAGAATCGTGTCGAGTCCCCCGTAGGCGCGGCTGTCAAAGCGGTGTTCATAGAGTACTTCACCCCGCGGCGATGGTTGGCGGATGTCGAAAGCCGCCAGCTGAACAAGGGTCTTGGTTCCCCCGATATCGCCCGCGATTACCTTGATGACGCTCTGTCCGGCCATGGAGGTCTCCATCAGTAGTGTACTGTTGCATGCTTGGCGGTGCTTTCAGCGAGCCGCTGGTCGGCCAGACCGCTCCTGCGCATCCCTGCGCCCGCGGCATTTGTGCATCCATACACATCATGCAAGGCGCGTTTCGCAGGGAATGGTGTGCCCTTTGAAGTGCAGGAACGCACAAATGCCGCGGGCGCAGGGATGCGCAAGAGCGGCCCAAGAAACGCAACGCCGCAGATGGCCGGCCAGCGGCTCGCCCGGAGGGAGCCCCCCCAAAACGCCATGACGGCGTTGCGGACCCCGTCCCTGGAGTCCGCCCTTCGGGCCAGCCTTCGGCTGTCCGAATCCGCTCCCGGCGGATTCGTGCAGCGCTTGACAAGGGAATAACCATTACCTGTGCGCTGCGCCTTGTCCTGACGTTTTTGGGGGGCTCTGAAAGTATCGCCAAGCATGCAACAGTACACTAGATAGGGATGATATAGCGGGCTGCGGCCCGATCCAGAAACCACTCCAGTTGCCCTCGCGGGCGCAGCAGTTCCAGCGGCAGGGGATTGCTGTCGTGATGCTTGACCACGTGCCGGATCACGTCGGCCTTCTTCGGGCCTGTGACCAGCACAATGACATGCCGGGCCGCATTGAGAACCGGAAAGGTGAGACTGATACGCCACGCCCCCAGCTTGGGTACATAGACTGCCGCCACCGGTTTTCGCCGTTTGAGGATATCGGTGCCCGGGAAGAGCGAGGCGATATGCCCGTCCGGACCGGTCCCGAGCATTACCAGGTCGAATACCGGAATCGTTCCTTCGAGGGGCAACTCACGTCGCAGCGTCTCGGTGTAGTGGCGTACCGCGGCCTCGGGTTCCAGTTCACCACGGATGCGATGCTGTTGCGATTCGGGAAGAGGAACCCGACTGAGAAGGGTCTTTTGTGCCATCCGGAAATTGCTGTCGCGATGATCGGGCGGCACGCAGCGCTCGTCGCCGAAGTAGACGTGGACACGTGACCAATCGACTTCGTCGCGTAGCGGCGGCGTGCCGAGTACCTTATAGGTGCCGGCCGGGGTGGCGCCGCCCGCCAGTGCGAAATGAAATGATCCGTGCTCCGCTATGCTGCGAGTGGCCAGCAGGGCGATCCGCTCCGCCGAGTCCCGGTAGACCTCTTCGAGCTCCGGGTGGATATGGATATCCCCATCCATGCCTTTCATGGCTTCGAATTATCTCCCTGGTCCTGCTGGCGCGGCCGGTGAGGGGCTCATGGCTGTGGGTTTTAAGCATACGAATTCACGTAACTCCCCATTCAGCTTAGCCGCGCCCGATGATCGGTTCAAACCAGCATGCAACAGTACACTAGCAGGAGATAACCCGGGAACCCTCCGGCCGGTTAGGGTGTGTTTCGTTCCTGTGGCAGAAGCCATGACGCCCGTATTGAAAAGATCGGAGCATAATTTCCTAAACTGACGGCAACACCTTCACGACGTCGACTGGAGAGGCGAGTTATGGAAGGGCAATCCCCCCCCGTGGTCCAGCGTCTGGAAACCGGCATCGCCGGTTTTGATCGCGTGCTGGGAGGTGGCCTGCCCAAGGGGCGGTCGGTGCTGATCAACGGCGAAAGCGGAACCGGAAAGAGCGTTCTGCTAAACGAGTTTATCTATCACGGGGTCACCCGGTTTAACCAGCCGGGCGTCATCATCGCCTGCGAAGAGCCACCGGAGGCAATTCGACTCAACGTGGGTGGTTTCGGGTGGGATTACGCGGCACTGGAGAGCGGCGGCACCGAACAGCTGGCGCTTCTCGATCTGGCGCCGTTCCATGGTGAACTGGAGAGCGTCGAAGCGGAAGAGCAGTGCTCCCTCATTCCGCTGGTAGACACCATCATTCGTACGGTGGAGCGTCTGAAGGCCGAGCGGGTGGCCATCGACGGCATGGCAAGTCTGTTCGATCGCTTCGCCTCGCAAAGGGCGGTGCGTCACGCGTTCCTGCTACTGTCCCAGCGTCTGGGCGACCGGGGCGTCACCACGCTCTTCAGTTGTTCGAAGGTGGATGGCAGCAGTGCGATTTCAAAATATGGTCTGGAGGAGTTCATTGCCGACGGCGTGGTTGAGCTGAGCAAGGTACCGGGGGAGCGGCGAACGGTACGGCAGCTGGTCGTTCACAAGCTGCGGGGACTCGACTACCTGAGCGGCCGGGTCGAGTTCGAGATTTCAAAAAACGGGCTGGAGGTGTTTCCGCTCATTCCGCTCCTGGAACGGGTGGCGGGGGTGCATCTGGATACACGCAAGGCGTTCGGGATTCCGCCGTTTGATGCGATGCTGCGGGGCGGATTGCCGGAGGGGCATGTCGCACTGATTAGCGGCAACACCGGCGCCGGAAAAAGCACGTTCGGTCTCCATTTCGTCCAGGCGGGGCTTCAGGCCGGAGAGGCAAGCGTCTATGTCTCCATTGAGGAGGCGGGTGCCCAATTGCAGGTCGCCGCGGGAAGCTTTGGCTGGGACTTTTCGGCCGCCGAGCGGCAGGGACGTCTCCTGTTTATTGATGTGCCCTTTGCCGATATCCGTTCCGACCAGGTGCTCTATCAGATCGTCAACGGTGTAAATCGGATCGGCGCCAAACGTCTGGTGGTCGATTCCATTTCGGCACTTCTATCCATCGGCATGAATGCTCGCCAGCATCGGCTGTTCATGGAGCAACTGGTGAGCTTCTGCAAGTCACAGGGAATTACCGTGGTCCTGCTCTACGCGGTGGGTGGGGCTTTCGGGGTCCCCGAGGCGCCGGTGGCGATCACCGCAGCGCGCTTCAGCTCCGTCGTCGATGCCATCATCCTGTCGCGTTCCATGGAACGACATTATCATCTGGAGCGGATGCTCAGTATCGTGAAGATGCGTGGTAGCGGTTTCGATAGCCGACAGTTCCATTATGAAATCACGGAGCACGGGATCGAGATCGGAAGCCCCTGGGCTGACTGAGTCGGAATAGTCTTCGCTCAAGCTATAGAGCATCCCTGTCCTCATGCTCTTGTTTCCCGACAGAATTGTAGGGCGTTGTGCCCTTTCGGTTTTGATCTCGCGTCTCCCCCTATCACCTCGGTTGTCACAGGCCTTCCCAGCTGCTCTGCGCGCCGGAATCAGTGGTGAACATTTAGCGGTCATTGCGAGCCGTCCCTGCCGCTGCGCGGCCAGCCAAGGGGTAGTGCTCGTAATGGCAGCGGAGGCAAGTTCACCGAGAGCCGTTTGCCACCAGAGAACTCCGGCGCCCACCGCCGGCCTTATGAGAGTAGTTTTCGCTACCGATCTCGGGTGTTTGTCTCCTTCGGCTGGCCAATCACCGTCGTTTTCCCATAAGATAGTAACTAGTTACTATCTTTATTGAGGTGCCGGGATGAACAAAAGCAGGCATTTGCCGGCGGATCAGCGCAAGGAAATGACCGTGCGCGCGGTGGTCGATCTTTGCGGCAAGGAGGATCCCGCCCGGATCACCACAGCCTCGATTGCCAAGCACATGAAGGTGACTCAGGGTGCACTGTTTCGCCATTTTGCCAGTAAGGACGCTATCTGGAAGGCGGTGGCGGAGTGGGTGGCGGAACGGGTCATGCAGCGTCTGGATAAAGCGGCACGGCAGGCGGACAGCCCACTGGGTGCCCTGGAAGCCATGTTCATGGCCCATATCGGCTTCATTGTCGAGCATCCTGGTGTGCCCCGCATGATGATGGGACAGCTCCAGCACGGCCGGCCGACGCCGGCCCGGCGCATGGTGTTTTCTCTGCTGTCGGGCTACCGGGAGCGAATCGAGGTGCTGTTGAACGAGGGCTGCGAGCAGGGCGAACTGCGTGCCGATCTGGACATCGAGGCAGCAACCACCCAGTTCGTCGGCACCATTCAGGGCCTGGTGATGCAGTCGCTGATAGCGGGCGACGTGCGTCAGACGCTCGAACTGGCACCGGGCGCGTTCGGTATCTACCGGCAGGGAATTGTCGCCCAACAAGGAGAAAAATCATGAAAGTGGCCTTCCCCCGCACGAGGCGGGCTGCCGTGGTGCTGGCCGGACTGACGGTGGGCGTTGTCCTGGCCGTGGTGTTCGTGGCCAATCGTCAGGCCCCGACGCATGGCGAGATACCCCCGCAGGTGCCGGTCCTGTCGGTGATCGAGGTGCAGCCGCTGGAGTTTCGGCTTGAGGCCCGCGGCTACGGTACTGCCCGCCCCGCCGAGACCTGGCAGGCCATTGCCAATGTGGCGGGCCGGGTGGTCGAGCGCCGTGACGACCTGGAGAGTGGCACGCTGCTGCCGAAAGGGACCCTGTTGCTGGCCCTGGATCCCAGCCGTTACGAGCTGGCGATTGCCGAGGCGGAAGCCGAACTCGGCAGGCTGGCTGCTGAAAAGACGCATCTGAAGACCGAGGAGGACAACACGCGCCGGCTGCTGGAACTGGAGCGCGATCGCCTGATTCTGTCCGAACAGGAGTTGTCGCGTATCGAGCGTATGGCCGAGAGCGGTTCGGTGTCGCGCTCTGTGCGTGACGAGCAGCAACGGGCCACCCTGGCGCAACGTCAGGCCGTGGCCTCCCTCAAAAACCAGATGGCGCTCATTCCCTCTCGCCGGAAACAGCTCCAGGCGGAGATGGAGCGGGCCGAGACGCGGGTGGCGCAGGCCAGACGGGATCTGGAGGACACCCGCTTTGAGGCACCCTATGACCTGCGTCTTGGTGACGTGCAGGTCGAAATGCACCAGCACGTGGCAGTCGGTCAGCAGTTGTTCGAAGCAGACAGCATAACGGCCGCCGAGGTCGAGGCCCATATTCCCTACGCGATGCTGCGCCGTCTGATGGGCAGTGTGACTCGCTCCTCGACGATCTCCGAGGATTCGCTGGACCTTGGGGGACGTCTGGATTTGTCGGATATTCGTGCCGAGGTGGAGCTTGTCGGGGCCGAGGGTATCGGCTGGCCGGCACGGGTCACGCGGGTGGCCAGCGGTCTGGACCCTGGCACCCGCACCGCCCGGGTGGTGGTCACGGTCGATGAGCCCTACCGCAATGCCCGGCCGCCGGACCATCCGCCGCTGCAGCGGAATACCTACGTGGGCGTGCGGCTCTCCACCGAAAATCCCGAGCCGCTTCTGGTGATACCGGCCGCGGCCGTCCACCACGGCGAGGTCTACCGGGTTGATGATCAGGACCGCCTGGAGCGCAGCCCGGTAAAGGTGGCCTATGAGCAGAATGACCTGGCGGTAATCCGTTCCGGTCTGACTGCGGGCGATCGGGTGATCGTGGACGACCCGGTGCCGGCCCTGGACGGCATGGCGGTCACTCCACGCAGGGATGAGGCGCTGGAGCAGCGGCTGCAGGCGATGGCGCAGGGAGAGGCGCCATGATCCGCTGGTTTGCCGGCCATCCGACCGCGGCCAACCTGCTGCTGATCCTGCTGCTGGCGGTGGGACTGTTCGCCGCGCCGTCGCTTAAGCGCGAGACCTTTCCCGATTACCGGCCGGTCGAGGTGAGCGTTCAGGTGGAGTATCGCGGCGCCACCGCGGCCGATGTGGAGGACGCCATCTGCCGACGTCTGCATGATGCCGTCAAGGGGGTGGATTTTCTCAATGAGATGGAGTGCGTGGCCCAGGATAATCTGGCCAGCGCGACCGTCTCGATGCTCGCCGGAGGCGATGCCATTCGCTTTCTCAACGACATCGATACCGAGGTCAATGCCCTTACGGATCTGCCCGAGCGGGCCGAAGACCCGATCGTAAGAGAGCTGAACCGCAGCGATCTGGTGGCTGCGGTGGCCGTCGGCGGTGATATGCCCCTGGACCAGCTGGAAAACTACGCCCTGGTGTTGGAAAACCGGCTGATGGCCCTGCCCGGTGTCGCCGATGTGGCAATCCATGGGCTCTCCCAGCGTCAGTGGCAGGTGGAGGTACCCCGTGAGGTACTGGCGCAGTACGGCCTTTCGGCCCGCGAACTGGCCCGGCGGGTTGCAAGCCAGAGTATCGACATGCCGCTGGGCACCCTGGAGACCCGCGACCGTGACATCCAGCTGCGCTTTACCGACCAGCGCCGATCCCTGGATGAACTGAAGGGTTTGGTGGTCGTATCGGATGGGAGGGGCGGCGAGCTGACCCTGGACGATATTGCCAACCTGAAACAGGTCGGAGAGCGGGAGGAGGAGCAGCTCCATTTCAATGGGGAGCGCGCCATGGTGCTGGAGGTCAGCAAGACGCTACGCGACGACTCCCTGGAAGTCATGAACGATTTGACGGCGCTGGTGGAGACGGAGCGCCAGCGCCTCGGCGACGGGATACGGCTCTCCCTGACCCAGGACATGACCACCATCGTTCGCGATCGGCTGCAGATGCTGGTGAGCAACGGCATAATCGGGTTGCTGCTGGTGATCCTGGTGATGAGCCTGTTCTTTCGTCCCAGGCTGGCTCTGTGGGCTGTGCTGGGGCTGCCTGCGGCCTTCATGGGCGCCTTTGCCGTGATGAGCCTGACCGGGCTGTCGCTGAACATGATCACCCTGGTGGCACTGCTGATGGCCATCGGCATCGTTATGGATGACGCCGTCGTCATCACTGACAATATTGCCGCTCATTCCTTTCGGCAAGGCTCCCCGCTGGAGGCAGTGGTGGCGGGTACCCGTCAGGTGTTGCCGGGGGTGCTGTCCTCTTTTCTCACCACGGTTTCGGTATTTGCACCGCTGTCGTTTCTGGCCGGTGAACTGGGCTCGGTACTCGAGGTGCTGCCGGTGGTGCTGATCGCCGCCCTGGCGGCGAGCCTGATCGAGGCATTCTGGATTCTGCCCCATCACCTCAAAGGCAGCCTGTCGGGGTTGAAAGAAGAGAACAACTCCCGTTTTCGTACCGCCTTCGAACTGCGTTTTTCGGCCCTTCGAGAACGGGTCGGGCGTGTTGCGGATGCTGCCATCCGCTGGCGCCACGCCGTGCTGGGTGCGGTGCTGGCCATCATGCTGGGTTCGGCAGGGTTCATGGCCGGTGGACACATCGGCAGTGAGGCGATGCCTGCTATCGACGGCGATGTCCTCGAAGCGGATATCCTGATGCCCCAAGGCACACCGTTTTCGCGGACGCAGGCAGTGGCCGAGCAGGTAGAGGCCGCCATGCAGCGTCTCGATGCGCGCTTCACTCCGCAACAGCCGGATGAGTCGCCGTTGGTAGTAGCCACCCAGGTGCGCTTCAATTACAACCCCAGTGCCCGCGAGGCCGGCACCCATGTCGCGACGGTGATGGTCGACCTGCTCACCGCCGAGCGGCGTAGCGTCAGCCTGGACGAACTCACCGATGCCTGGCGTGAGGAGATTGGCGAGATTGCCGGGATCCAGAGCCTGATTATCCAGGAGCCGGGTTTCGGCCCCGCCGGAATACCGGTCGAGGTGCGTCTGCAGGGCGAAGACCTGCATGCCCTGAAGACTGCGGCGCTGGAGGTGACCGAACACCTGTCGGGCTATAGCAGTGTCTACAATGTTCACGATAACCTGCGACCGGGCAAGCCGCAGCGGACCTTTGCGTTGGCCGAAGGCGCCCACGGACTGGGACTGACCGCCGAGGAGGTGGCAGCGCAGCTGCGTGCCGCCCTGCTTGGGGAGATTGCCGACACCCAGCGCATCGGCGATCAGGATGTGGAGGTTCTGGTTCGCCAGGCCGCAGAGGACCGAGAGAGTCTGGATGATCTCGCTGATCACACCATCCAGCTTCCCGACGGGCGCCGGGTACCGCTGGATGTGGTGGCGCACTCGAAGGAGATCCGCGACTGGGCGATGATCACCCGCATCGATGGCCGCCGCACCGTCACAGTGGAGGCCAACGTCGATGCACGTCTCAGCAGCGGTCAGGCCATTGTCAGTGACCTGCAGGGCGGATGGCTGACCGACTTCCGGGAGCGCCACCCGGCAGTCGATGTGACCTTCGAGGGGCAGGTGGCCCGCTCTGCCGAGACCGGCGGTTCCATCGGTCGCGGCCTGCTGATCGGTCTGATCGGTATCTTCGTGATTCTCTCCTTTCAGTTCCGAAGCTATGTCGAACCGTTGATCGTGATGGTGTCGATCCCGCTGGCCTTCATCGGTGCGATCTGGGGGCACGTGTTGATGGGCTTCTATCTGTCGATGCCCTCGTTGATTGGCGCGGCCTCACTGGCGGGCATTGTGGTCAACAATGCCATTTTGCTGGTGCTCTTCATCAAGGAGCACCGCCAACGGGGGCTCTCGGCAGTCGCCGCCGCCGGCCAGGCGAGTCGTGATCGCCTGCGCGCCATCTTTATTGCTTCCAGCACCACCATTGCCGGGCTGTTGCCGTTGCTGGCCGAAACCAGCACCCAGGCCGACGCCATCAAGCCGATGGTGATCTCGGTGGTGTTCGGCCTGCTGACCGCTACCGTGCTCGTGCTGTTGGTGATGCCGGCGCTCTATGTGCTTTTCGACGATTGGGGATGGGTACGCAAGGCGGATGCCCGGCAGCAGGAGGGCTCGGATGAGCAGACAGGTGCACAGGCCCAGGGGGCTGTGCGAGAGTAGCGATGGGCTACAGAAAACGATGTTCTCGGACGGGCTCCTGGCCGCTTTAGTGCTCTGCAGCGGGTATCTTCGGGAGGTCAGTCCTGTTTCCCGGTGGTGTCGGACTCCACCGGCAGTCCCGCCTGTTTCCATTCGGGGAACCCGTCCTGCAGGCGCCGGGCCTGGAAACCTTCGCGGCGCAGGCGGGCGACCGCCTCATAGGCAAGGACGCAGTACGGTCCCCTGCAATAGGCAACCACCTCGGTGTTCTTCGGGAGGTCGGCCAGGTGCTGCTCCAGTTCCGAAAGCGGAATGTTCACGGCACCCGGCAGGTGACCCGCCTCGAACTCTTCCGGCGGGCGGACATCGATTACGGTCACCAGACCGTCGCGCGCGCGGCTTAAAAGTTCCGGCGCCGGCAACGGCTCCAGATTGTCCTTGACCGTCAGGAACGTGTTCACCAGCCGCTCCACCTCGGCAACATGGCTCTCCGCGACACGCCGCAGACACTCCAGCAGGGCAACAACGTCCTCTCCGGAGAGGCGGTAAAAGACGTGCTGCCCCTCCTTGCGAGTGGCCACCAGACCGGCCTGACGGAGGTGCTGCAGATGCTGGGAGGTGTTGGCGACGCTCAGTCCCGAGGCCTTCGCCAGCACCTCCACGCTTCGCTCCCCCTGGGCCAGGAATTCCAGGAGTTCGAGCCGATTACCGTTACCGAGCGCCTTGCCGACACGGGCGAACTGGGAAAAGAGGTCCTGCTTGAAATGGGTGTCCCTTGACATCTTGTTCTCTCTGCATTCAACTCCTCAATCAATAGTTTGAACTATATCACGAGGGTCAGTAGTGCGCTTTGTACTCGCTTTTACACTCCTGGTCACGGCAGGTGTGGCCGCTCAACCGGATCAGCGGGTGAATCCGGAGACCGGGCTCGCCGGCTGGGAGTGGCAGGATGATGCCGCCTCGATTACCTTTAATCAGCGACTTCCGGATCAGTCCCGTGCCTATTTTCAGGGTCGCGGCTTTCGATCGGAGGAGGCCGAGCAAATAGCGCAAAATTGTGTGTTTCAGGCCGTTATCCGAAACCGTGCCGATGCTTCGGCAGCTATGCAACTGGACCTCGCCGACTGGCGTGTGGTTCCCGTCGGCAGTGAGCCCCGGCCGCTGCGCCTCGAGTCGGACTGGCAAGCCGAATGGGAACAGCGGAGTGTCGGGCAGGGGGCGCGCATCGCCTTTCGCTGGTCACTGTTTCCAACGGTTCAGACCTTCCAGCCCGGCGACTGGAATATGGGTATGATCACCATCGGCTTGCCCCCCGGCGAACCTTTCGATTTGGAGGTGAACTGGCGACAGGGTGAGGAATCGCGGCGCCTGCGCTTCGAAAACATGCGCTGCGCCCCCGATCGGGAAATTTGAAGGAGAGACTATGTTTCATCGACTGGCAATCGTCGTCCTTATCCTGGCGCTGCCCCTGTTGGCAGCGGCTGCTCCGCAGTCCCAGGGCCTCACTTCCGTCGAGGAGCGCCCATCCGCCCCTGATTTCAGCCTGGAGGATATGGACGGGAATCTCTACCGGCTTTCCGATTTTCGGGGTCAGCCGGTGATTATCAATTTCTGGGCCACCTGGTGCCCCCCCTGCCGCGAGGAGATGCCCTCGATGCAGCGTGCCTGGGAAGGGCTCAGGGAAAAGGGTGTGGCGATGCTCGCCATCAACGTCGGCGAGTCGGTCGATACCGTGTTCCAGTTCACTGCCAATTATCCGGTCGAGTTTCCCCTGCTTTTCGACCTGGACAGCGCGGTAACCGAAAAGTGGCCTGTGCGTGGCCTGCCCTCCACCTTTGTTGTCGATCCGGAAGGTCGAATCGTCTATCAGGCTATTGGCGGTCGGGGGTGGGGTGATCCGGAGCTGCTGGAGCCGGTTCTCGATCTGAGAATCGACTAAACATGCTTGCCACGCTACCGCTGCTTCAGAACGGAGCCTTTCCCGTACTGCAACGCGACCAGCCCGATACCCTGCAGGTCAACCTCGGGTACCGATGCAACCAGTCCTGTCTGCACTGCCATGTGGGCGCCGGCCCCAAGCGGAAGGAGCAGATGTCTGCGGAGATCGTAACCCAGGTGATTACCTGCCTGGAAAGCGGACGTTTCATCATGCTCGACCTCACCGGCGGTGCGCCGGAGTTGAACCCGCATTTCCGGCAACTGGTGACGGCGGCCCGTCACCTGGGGTTGCGGGTGATCGACCGCTGCAACCTGACGGTGCTCGAAGAGCCGGGACAGGAGACACTTGCCGGGTTTCTGGCTGAGCAGCGGGTCGAGGTGATCGCCTCGCTGCCCTGTTACCTGGAGGAAAACGTCGATGGCCAGCGCGGCCGCGGCGTGTTCGAGGCCAGCCTGCGTGGCCTGCGCCGGCTGAACGCACTGGGCTATGGCCAGCCAGATAGCGGACGTGTACTCAACCTGGTCTACAACCCGACCGGCCCCTTCCTGCCGCCGCCCCAGGGGCCGCTCGAGGGAAAGTACCGGGAGCAGTTGCGTGAGCAGTACGGGGTCGTGTTCAACCAACTTTTCACACTGACCAATCTGCCCATTCAGCGCTTCGGCAGCCGCCTGATCTCCGAAGGGGGGTTCGAGACCTACATGCAGCTGCTGCAGGAGGCGTTCGAGACTCGCAACCTGGAGCAGGTAATGTGCCGAACGCTGGTCAGCGTCGACTGGCAGGGCTGGCTCTACGACTGCGACTTCAACCAGATGCTGCACCTGCCCCTGCGCGCGGCGGGGCGGGAGCGAACCCATGTCAGCGAACTGGCGAAACTCGATCTGGCGGGCAACCCGATCACCGTGGCCGACCACTGCTTCGGCTGTACCGCAGGGCAGGGCTCGAGCTGCGGGGGTGCCTTGAGCTAACCTGGATTTCTCACCGCAAAGACGCAAAGGACGCTAAGAAAAACCAGGAACCAGCGACGGCACCAAAAAACTTATGGGTGTCTTCAGTGCCTAGAACACGGTCATCTTTGCGCTCTTGGTGTCTTTGCGGTTTGCCCCAAGATCTTCTGTTTAAGCTTCTGCGGTGAACGGTTCGGATGCTCTCCATCATCATCCCGGCCCTTAATGAGGCCGAATCCATCGCGCAAACCCTTCAGCCGCTGCAGGGGATGCGGGAGCGGGGCTGCGAGGTCATCGTGGCGGATGGCGGCAGCAGCGATGCCACCGTTGAGATGGCACGCTCCCTGGCCGACCGGGTCATGGCGAGCGGCAGGGGACGGGCACGGCAGATGAATGCCGGGGCGGCGACCGCAAGCGGCGAAGTTCTCTGGTTTCTGCACGCCGATACCCGGGTGCCGGAGGAGGCGGATCGCGAAATCGCGCAGGCGGGAAGTTCCTGGGGCCGCTTCGCCGTGAAGCTCTCGGGACGGCACCCGCTGCTGGGACTCGTGGCGTTTCTGATGAATCGCCGCTCCTGCCTGACCGGGATCGCCACCGGAGACCAGGGGATCTTCGTAAGACGGTCTCTATTCGAGGCCATCGGCGGCTTTCCCGATCAGCCGCTGATGGAGGATATCGCCCTCAGTCGGCTGCTCAAACGCACCGCGGGGCGGCCCGCCTGTCTGAACACCCGTTTGATTACCTCCAGCCGCCGCTGGGAGCAGAACGGAATTCTGCGCACCATCGGGCTGATGTGGTGGCTGCGGTTCGCCTACGCCATGGGCGCCAGTCCCGCGCGGTTGGCGCGGCTCTACCGATGAGCTTCACCTCAGCCAATCGGCTGCTGGTGTTCGCCAAGGCGCCTGTGCCCGGTCGGGCAAAGACCCGTCTTATTCCCGCGCTCGGGGCCGAGGGCGCGGCCGCACTTCAGGCCCGCCTGCTTTGGCATACCCTTGCCACAGCAGGGCAGGGCGGGGCAATCGTCGAGCTTTGGTGCCATCCCGATCCGGATCATCCCCTGTTCAGCGAGTGTGCGGAGCACGCTGAGATGCTTCTCTGCACTCAGCGCGGCAACAATCTGGGCGAGCGGATGCAAAACGCCTTCGCAGCGGCGCTCGACGAAGGACCCGCAGTGCTGATCGGTACCGACTGTCCGGCGCTGGAGCCGCGCGACCTCGTCGAGGCATTCGGGGCGCTTCGGGACAGCGATGCCGTTCTCGGGCCCGCGCTGGATGGCGGCTACTATTTGCTGGGGCTCCGTCGCCTGCACCCGTCGCTGTTTGACGATATTCGCTGGGGCAGCGCCCACGTGCTGGACGAAACCCGGCAGCGGCTGAAACAACTCGGCTGGAAGTGGCGGGAGTTGGCGGTCAAGAGTGACATCGACCGCCCGGAAGACTTGGTCCACTTACCGGCCACGCTGCGTATCAACAAAGAGGTAAGTGCAGTATGAAATGGCTGGACCGTCTGCCTTGGGTTCCCCTCTCCATCGGGGCTCTGCTGCTAGGTCTGGCCCCTTTCGTCCCCGAACCCCACCTCTGGGAGAAGCTCAAAATGCTCAGCGACGGGACCCTGGAGCGGCCCATCGATATCTTCGATTTGGTCATGCATGGCACCCCGGTGGTTCTGCTTGCGTTGAAGGCCGGCGCCAGAGTCATTCGGCCGTGAGCGAAAGTCGCATGGCCCATTGGCTCGGTGCTGGTTGACAAGAGCTCTCCCATATTCAATGATTCTATTGAATATAATCAGTCTAAGAGGGATGGGGGATGGAAGAGTGGATTCTGGGCCATGAGTTGCCGATCCGGTTGAGCTTTTTTTTGGGGATCTTCGGCCTGATGGCCCTATGGGAGATCGCCTCGCCGCGCCGGGCGCTGTCGCTCGCGAAGGGCCGCCGCTGGCGGGCCAATCTCGGCATCGTGGTTTTCAACAGCGTGATGCTGCGGTTCGTTTTCCCCACCGCGGCGGTCGGTATGGCGCTGTTTGTCGAGCAGTCCGGCTGGGGGCTTTTCCACCACTACGAGCTGCCGTTCGCTCTGGTCGTGCTGCTTGCGGTGCTGCTGCTCGATTTCGCCATCTATCTGCAGCATGTCATGTTCCATGCGGTCCCCGTCCTGTGGCGCCTGCATCGTATGCACCACGCGGACCGCGACTACGACAGGGTGGCGGTGTCGACGATTTCACCCGGAACGCGCCTTGACGCGCCGGAGCCGCCGCTGCTGCTGGATGTGCGCGACGACGAGGAGTTTCGGGACGCTCATATCGGAGGCGCCCGCCACCTGCCGCTTTCGCAATTGCAGCAACGGTTCGAGGAGCTGGCCGACTGGCGGGAGCGCCCCATTGCGGTGATCTGCAAGACCGATCGCCGCTCGGCTCAAGCGGTGCGGATGCTCGATGCCGAGGGGTTCGCCGAGCCGATTCTGGTCAAGGGCGGTATGGTTGGTTGGGAGCAGGCCGGTTTTCCCGTTGAAGGCGCCGCTCAGCCGGTGGCGCAGTCGAGCAACTGATAAGGAGATTGCACCGCAGAGGCGCAGAGCGCGCGGAGATTCGCAGAGTTGAATTCCCGTTCTCGGCCTGAGGGAGAAAGAGACTGGCTGCTTACCGAATTTTGCTGGCGCTCCATCGGGGCTACGCATGTCAAATTACCCTGTGCGATACCCCGGAGGGACAGCGAATTCCAAACTCCGCCAACCTCTGCGTATCCGTGTCCCTGCGGTGCGAATGCGGGGGTTCCTTTGCGCTCTTTGCGCCTTTGCGGTTCGAAAACCTTTGTATATGTACGATCCCACGAAATATGAGGCCTGGTACCAGACCCCCCGGGGTGCCTGGATTGCAGAGCGGGAATTCACACTGATGATGGCGCTGCTGCGTCCGCAACCCGGCACACTGCTGGACGTGGGAGCCGGTACCGGGCATTTCTCCCGTGCCTTCGCCGCCGCGGGTCTCGATGTCACCGCCCTCGACCCCTCGCTCGAGATGCTGCGCTTCGCCCGGGAGCGGGGCGAAGCGGGTGGGTATATTCTGGGAGCGGCCGAACGACTGCCGTTCCCGGACAGAGCGTTTGACTATGCCTCCGCGGTCACCAGCCTCTGCTTCGTTCCCGAGCCGGAGCAGGCGCTGGCGGAGCTGTGGCGGATCAGCCGTCGCGGGGTGATCCTGGGATTGCTCAACCGGCACAGCCTGCTGCACTGGCAGAAAGCCGGGCGCGGTGGGTACCGGGGTGCCCGCTGGGATACGGTCGATGCCGTGCGCCGCTGGGTGCGTCCTCTCCCGGGGGTTAGCGATTTTCGGACAGGCAGCGCCATCTTGCTGCCGAGCGGCGGGCCGTTTTCGCGGGCGGTGGAACGGATTGCCCCGCAACGGTTGCCCTGGGGCGGATTTCTCGGGGTCTGTTTGTTGAAAAATGTAGCATAAACCCACTTCCCCTTTCCCGGCTTGCGTTCACCGCCCTTTCGGGATGACTTCCGTCATGGCAAGCCCCACTCGTCGCTTGGCCGCGAAACAGTGACTAACATTTGGCCGTCATTGCGGAGCGCCGCCCGCCACTATGTACTCGAATTAACGACGCATTTCCCTCCTGATTGCGAGCCGTACCCCCTGCTGCCCAGGCCTGAATCAATGAAGAACTGTAACCACGGGGTACACGGGGACCACGGGGTAAAACAGGTTGTTCGGGTTTAACCACAGCACCGAACTCGTCGCATCGCTAAGGCTCCTCCCGATGAATTTGCCCCGTTGTCATTACGAGCTGTACCCCCTGTTGTCCAGGCCTGAATTAATGAAGAGCGGGTAACCACGGGGTAAAAAAAGTTGTTGGTTTTTTCTCCCCCGTGTTCCCCGTGGTTCGAAATTCAAGGGGTGAATCATTCAGTTCTTCAGGAGGAGCCCCGGTCGACAAAGTAATCTCCTGCTGCCAAAACCCACAGATTGCCGCGTCGCTGGGGCTCCTCGCAATGACGGCTAAATGTTGGTCACTGATTGGGGCGCGAACGGAGCAAGTTCTTCCGGAGAAATTCCCTTGACTTCTGGAGGCTCATTGTATTCAATAGAACTATTGAATACATAAATGAGTCGCGCCCATGTCGCTTTCCGCCCTTATCGCCGGCCTTTTCACCGGTATCGTTCTCGGTATCTTCGGTAGTGGGGGATCCATTATTACCACCCCCGCCCTGCTCTATCTGCTGAGTGTCGAGCCCAAGTCCGCCATCGCCATGAGCCTCGGCATCGTGGCGATCACCGCTACCATTACGGCGCTGCAGCACTGGTTCAAGGGCAACGTGAACCTCAAGATTACCGCGGTGTTCGGGCTGTTTGGCATCGTCGGTACCTACGCCGGCGCACGATTGGGGGTGATCACACCAGTGGTGGTGCAGCTCTCCATTTTTGCCCTGGTGATGTATGCCGCCGCCTGGAAGATGCTCAAGCCGGCACGCCCGCATCGCTCCGCCGGCGCTGCTGTAGTGGAAGCCGCCGAGGTCTGCTCCGGCGGTCGCTGTCTTGTCCATGTCGCTGTTCACGGCATTGTGGTGGGTGCGCTGACGGGCCTGGTGGGCGTCGGAGGCGGCTTTCTCATCGTGCCTGCACTGGTGCTGCTCTCGCGCCTGCCGATGAAGCAGGCCATCGGTACCTCCCTGGCCATCGTTTCGATCAAATCCTACGCCGGTTTTGCCGGTTACATGGGTGATGTCCCTATCGACTATGGCCTGATGGCGGTGTTCACCGCAGTGGCCATCGCCGGCAGCGTAGTCGGCACCCGTTTCGCCCACCGCATATCCGGCGATGCCCTGAAGCGCGGCTTTGCGATCTTCCTGATGCTGGTAGCCACCTACATCCTGGCCAACCAGATTTTCTGATTCCCAAAAAGGAGCATGACCATGACCCGATTACTGAACCCGTTTGCACTGATGTTGCTGCTTCTGTCGCTGTTGCTGCTGCTGCCCTCGACCGGGGCCTATGCAGGAGCCCCGGGCGCGACTGAAATCGATGGCCAAAAGGTGCTGACACTCGTTGGCCGTGACCCCCCCGGATTGCGCTGCAACAACAATATGCAGGTCGCTGCGGAGCTGTCGAATGTTTACAAAATTCCCGTGCAATTGATTCCTGTCACCTTTGCCGGTCCCGGGGCCAAGGCACCCGCGGTCTACTACGGCGATGAGTTGATTGCCGCGGATGGCGGCAATCTCAATGGCATGATTGATTTCACCACGCTCGCCGACATCCTCGAACTGGAGGGAGTTCCCTTGCAGGACCAGGGCGGACGGCTGACCGAGATCAAGTCCGAGTTTGAAAAGCTGAAGCAGGCCATCAAGACCGTGCAGTAGCTCGTGTACGAGCTGGTGGGAAACACGTTCGTGTCGCAGATTGGCTATCAAATCCAGGGGTATACCTTCATACCCGTCAACCAAGAGGGTGATCGAGATGTCCGACTCTGTCTTTACGATTGATCAGCCCGGCCTGTTTCTCATCAACAATGATCCTCCGGGTGTGCGCTGTAACCGCAACGTTCAGGCGGCTGCGGAGATCGCCAACAGCTACCGTGTGCCGATCTGTGCGGTGCCGCGCTCGGCGCTGGAAACGGAGACCGCCGCACCGGCCGTCTATTTCGCCGGTGAACTGGTCACGGTAGATGGTGATGCCCATAACGGGGTGGCGGATTATGCACTGCTGGCGGAGGTCATGGAGCGAGCCGGCGTCCCGAAGCAGGAGCGGCCGGGACGCCTGGCAGAGATTGGTCCCGACCTGGAAGCCTTCCGGGCGAGCATTGGGGAGGTGCCGTCATGACGAGGATGTTTTTGCAGGTAGCCGCGGCGGCGCTGTGGTCGCTTGCGGCGTCAGCTGGAGCTGCCTCCCTGCCGACCTGGGAGGGGTGGATCGTCGGTGGTCCCTGTGCGGAGGAGCGTCGTATCGCCGATTGTCCGCTACGGCATATCGACCAGCCGGTACTGCTGCTGGCCAGCGGTGAGGTCCGCACATTTCGATACGGCGACGGCAGCGGTATCCGCCAGGTGGATGTCGACAAGGGCTATGGCAAGAAGGTGCGGCTCACCGGTGAGGCCCCCGACGGGACTATCGAGTCGGTGCGTTTCGACCTCCTGGAGAAAACCGGTGAACGCAAGTTTTTCAAAGGCTGTTTGTAGGGCCGCCTTGGCCGCGCTGCTGCTTTGGGCAACCGCCGCGCCTGGTGCGGGCCTCGATACCTCACTGGTCCGTGCCGCCGGTATGAAGCCCTATCCGGTGCCGCTCACGGCTCCGGCCTTTCGGCTGCCGCGGCTGGGAGATGATGCCTCCCGTACCAAGGGCAATTACCGTGGCCAAGTGGTGCTGCTCAATTTTTGGGCGAGCTGGTGCCCGCCCTGCCGGGAGGAGTTTCCCTCACTGGAACGGCTCCAGGAGCAGTTCGAAGGCGAGGAGTTTACCGTACTGGCGGTGACGGTCGCTGACGATGCCGTCGGGGTCGAGCGGTTTCTCGGCGGACGTGAGGTGCCGTTCGACATCCTCATCGACACCACTGAGCGGACGGCCGACGCCTATCGGGCTGCCGGTGTACCGGTCACCTATTTGCTGGACCGCGAAGGGCGCTTGCTCGCGGGTAAAAGCGGTCCCGACGAGTGGGACTCCCCGGCGATGGTGCGTCTGATCCGGGCGGCGGTAGAGGAACAATAGCTACTTGTATGCGCCCCTGCAGGTCGGTCTTCCGGCCGTCGTTCTTGCATGCGCCCCTGTAGGTCGGCCTTCAGGCCGTCGTTACCCGACCTACGGTTGATGCGCGGGCCGAGGCCCGTTTGGGAGGAATAATGATGCCAAGAATTCTGTCTTTGCTGGGTGCCTGCCTGCTGTCCACGTCGGCGTTGGCAATGGAGCTTGTGAACACCGATGTCCTTACGGAGCGGCTCGATCAGGTGGTATTGATCGACGCCGAGAGTCCACAGGATTATGCCCGCGCCCACATCCCCGGAGCGGTCAACCTTCACTACCTGGAGCTGGAGGATGCCGATGAAAACGCCGAGACCGGGTTGCCCATCTTTCCGCAACTGGCCGCCAGTAAATTCGGTGCGCTGGGGATCGCAAACGATAGCGAGGTGGTGGTCTACGACAGCGGCAACGGCCGCGCAGCCTCCGCAGTTTGGTACACGCTGCGATTTATCGGCCATGAAAGGGTGAGCCTGCTCGACGGCGGCTTCCGCAAATGGCTGGAGGAGGGGCGGGCGCTGAGCCAGAGGGTGTCGGCACCGGAAAAGGTGGTCTATAAACCCCAGCCGAAAAAAGAGTGGGCGCTGCTCACCTCGGAACTCGACCAGGGCGATCGTCTCATCGTCGACGCCCGTTCCATTGCCGAATACAGCGGCAAGGAAGATGGCGGTGCGCGCCGCGGCGGCCATATCCCGGGGGCGATCAGTCTGCCCTGGGATCGACTCTCCGGTGAGTTGCAGACCTTTGCCGACGAGGCCGTCATGCGCACGGTTCTGGAAGAGGCCGGCATCACCCCCGACCGGGAAGTGGTGACTTACTGCAATCCCGGAATCGGCCGCTCGACTTTCCTCTATGCGGCACTCAAACATCTCGGCTACGACAAGGTGCGGGTCTACCCCGGCTCCTGGAACGAGTGGGCCGCCGACACCGCACGCCCCATCGAACGTTAATAAATGATCAACCACAGAGTTCACGCGACTGCACGGATTCAGGAGGTAGAGCAACGCATGGAGCAGTTGCCGAGAGAGCACCGAGGCAGCAATTGCACCGGGCGTTTGAACCCTGATCCGGGCAGCGCATTTGAATCACGCAGCCACAGGAGACAGGGCACAAAACCTTGTCGTCCCTTTCGTGTGCTCTGTGCTCTCTGTGGCTAAAAATGTCTTTAGGAGCCGTCCATGGATCGCCGTGAATTCCTGAGAAACAGCACCTATTGCGGCCTGGCCCTCGCCTTCGGCGGGCCGCTCACCGCCCTGCGGGCCCATGCCACAACAGCGCCCGGCGACCAGCGCTGGGAGGGGTTCTACCGCGACGAGTTTCTCGACACCCGCGGCGATGCCCAGGGCTTCGCCTTTCACTGTTCGAACTGTCAGGGCAACTGCGCCTGGAAGGTCTTCGCCAAGGACGGCCGCGTCACCCGCGAAGAGCAGTCAGCCGCCTATCCCCAGATCCATCCACGTATCCCTGATGCCAACCCGCGGGGCTGCAACAAGGGCATTGTCCACTCCAGGGAGATGTACCAGGGCGACCGTCTGCTGCATCCGTTGAAACGGGTGGGTGAACGCGGCGAAGGCAAATGGGAGCGGGTGAGCTGGGAGGAGGCGCTGGAGGATATCGCCACTCGGGTAGTGGGTACCCTCACCGAGCAGGGTCCCGGGGAGCTGATGATCTACGCCGGCACCGGCATCCTCTCCCAGGGCCGGCGAGCCGGCCCGCTACGGCTCGGCTCGCTGCTGGGTGCACAGCGACTCTATCCGGCCAGTGCGGTCGGGGACATGTTTACCGGCGCCTCGCTCGCCTACGGCCTGGCCAACACCGGCCACTCCCTCGACGCCTGGTTTGATGCCGACGCAATCTTTCTTTGGGCCATCAACCCTATCGTTACCCGCATCCCCGATGCCCACTACCTGAATGAGGCGCGCTACAACGGCGCCACCATCTACACCATCAGCCCCGACTACAACCCGAGCTGCAAATTTGCCACCCACTGGGTGCCGATCAAGCCCGGTACCGACGCCTATCTGGCGATGTCGCTGCTGCATGTCCTGTTGCGTGACGGCCATGTGGATGACGCCTTCGTCCGCGAACAGACCGATCTGCCCTTTCTGGTGCGCGAAGACAGCGGCGAACTGCTGCGCCATCGCGACCTGCGCGCCCGCGGCAAGGAGGACGTTTTCTACTGCTGGGATGAGGCGAGCGGCAAGGAGCAGCCGATGCCCGGCACGCCGGGTCACTTCAAGAAGACACTGCGCCTGGGCAAGCTGCGCCCCGCCCTCGGCGGCCGCTATGAGGTCAAGGGCAAGGAGGGCGAGCTCATCCCGGTGACCACCGTTTTCGAGCGGGTGCGGGCCGAGGCGGCCAACTATCCACCCGATGAGACACAGGCGATCACCGGCATACATCCCGAACTGGTGGAGCGGATGGCGCGGGACCTGGCCCGCTCCGACAAGGCGATCATCAATATCGGTTTCGCCCTACACAAGTACGTGTCCGGCACCATGAGCTGCTGGGCCGCGGCGCTGGCCTGTGCGCTCACCGGCCATGCGGGCGAACGCGGCGGCATCGATACCGAACACAACTGGAGCCTGAACGGTATCGGTCCCCTCTCCAGCCCCAAGCCGGCCCGCTTCGCTTCCGGTTTTTTCAGCGAGTGGCTCAACGGCGACATGCAGGCGAGCATGGACACCCACTACTCCGACGAACACCTGAAGGCGACCGTCGGCTACGACTCGAAGGATGTGGCGCGGCAGGTGGCGGAGAACCGGGAGTCCGGCAAGGCTTATTACGGCAAGCCGAAGGCGCTTCTGCTGTTTGCCGACAACATGTTTCGTCGCAACAAGACCGAGGCCCACCACCGGGAGGCACTGCTCTCGAACCTCGACATCTTCGTCGACATCAATCACCGCATGGATTCCACCGCCCTCTGGGCCGATTACGTGCTTCCGGCCAAGAGCCACTATGAGTCGTGGGACATCCGCGGCGAACTCGGCTACCACCGCTTTTGCAACGTCACCATTCCCCCCGAAGGGCTCAAGCCGGTGGGGGAGACCCGCTCCGAGTGGACGATCTGTCGGGGCCTGTCGGAGGCGATGGCGAAGGTGGCCAAGGCCCGCGGTATCGAACCCATCCCCGACCCCGATTTCCTGGTGGAGGAGGGCGACATGGCCGCGCCGGTGATGCGTGACCTGCAGACCCTGCCCGATGACTTCACCGACGGCGGCACCTTGAACAACGACGAGGATGTGGTGCGCTGGTTGATGGAGAACGTGGAGCAGATCGCCCCCTGGACACCCGAGGACGCGCGCAAGAACGGTTTCGTCATTCTCAACGAGAAGGCGGGCTTCACCTCTCCGCTCTACGCCAACCGGCCCTACCACTCCTTCGAGCGCAACGTCTATCTGCGCGAGCCGTACAAGACCCACTCGGGGCGGCAGCAGTTCTTTGTGGACCACCCGGTCTTCAAGGAGCACGGCTGGACGGTGCCCACGGCCATGGGACCGCTCCGCCCGCCCAGTTTCCCGCTGGCCTTCTACACCCCGCATACCCGCTGGGGCATCCACTCCCAGTGGCGAACCAACGCACAGCTTCTGCGACTGCAGCGCGGTGAGCCCTATCTGTGGCTCAACCCGGCAACGGCCGCGGCGCGGGAGGTGGGCGAGGATGACCGGGTGCGGGTCTTCAACGATGTGGGCGAGTTCATCGCCCGCGTCAAGCTGATGCCGGCGGTGCCGCCGGAGGCGGTGGTGATGGACCACGCCTGGGAGCCGCACCAGTTCGAAAAACGCATCGGACTCAACAGCACCGTGGCGGGAATGATCTCGCTGCTGGAACTGCCCGACGGCTGGGGGCACCTCACCTTCAGCCCCAACTGGGACGGCAACATGATCGCCCACGAATCTTCCGTGGAGGTGGAGAAGGCATGAACGGCATAGCGGTTAACCACAGAGGGCACAGAGAAAGAACTGAAAGTTCTGGTCCGTTGATGTCAGGAGGGTCCATCTCGTGCCGACAGGGTGCAGCGGTCTCGCGTATTGCACGTTCAGCCTATTTGCGTCTACGCGAGTTCGTGTACGCATCAGGGCATCCGCATACTTTGAAGCGAATGGTGCGAGTGCTTGATATCAGGTTGTCGGCAGCAGGGATGCTGCCGTCGAGCCTACAGGGATGTATTCAAGGCGTACCTGATATCAGGCACTTGCATCGCTCGCCGGGCACCAAGCCTGTGAATATGCGCTCACCCTGCCGTATGCACACAAATACTCTCTCTCTGTGTTCTCTGTGGTTAACGGGGTTTAGACAATGACAGCACGACAACTGGGAATGGTCATCGACCTCAACAAATGCATTGGCTGCCAGACCTGCACCCTCGCCTGCAAGTCGCAGTGGACGGATCGGGGTGGGCGTGAGTTCATGTACTGGAATCACGTGGAGACCCGGCCCGGCAAAGGCTACCCCAAGGATTGGGAACAGGCCGGCGGCGGCTGGGAGGGCGATGAGCTGCGCCCCGGCCGTCTGCCACGCCTGCGCGAGGATTACGGTTATCCCGTGGAGTTCGGATACGAGGCGCTGTTCGAGGAGGGGGAGAAACCGTTACGCCCGGCTGATGAGATGGCCTGGGGTCCCAACTGGGACGAGGACCAGGGCGCGGGCGAGTTCCCCAACGCCTATTTTTTCTACCTGCCGCGCCTTTGCAATCACTGCTCCAACCCCGCCTGTGAAGCCGCCTGCCCGCGCCAGGCCATCTACAAGCGCGAGGAGGACGGCATCGTTCTGATCGATCAGGAGCGCTGCCGCGGCTATCGCTACTGCGTCGCGGCCTGCCCCTACAAGAAGATCTACTTCAATCCGCTGGCGGGAAAATCGGAGAAGTGCATCTTCTGCTACCCGCGGGTGGAGAAGGGGCTGGCGCAGGCGTGTGCCTATCAGTGCGTGGGCCGAGCCCGTCACGTGGCGTATCTCGATGATAAGGAGGGCGCCCTGCACCGATTGGTCAACGAATGGAAGGTGGCCCTGCCGCTGCACGCGGAATACGGGACACAACCCAACGTCTACTACGTGCCGCCGCTCAGCCCTCCGCAGATCGGCCCCGATGGGCGCCCGCTGGAGGAGCCGCGCGTACCCGACGACTATCTGGTCGAACTGTTCGGTCCCGGCGTCGGTGCCGCCCTGGAGACTCTGCGTGAGGAGATGGCGAAGAAGAACCGCGGCGAGCCATCGGAGTTGATGGACCTGCTCATCGCCTACCGCCACGGCGACATGTTCCGTCTGGATCGGCCGAGGGAGGTGGTATGAACCGGAATCCACGCGCGGTACTCGCTGCCATCTTCATGGCAGGGGCAGCCGCCATGCTCGGAGGCTGCAGTCCTTCTTCGGATGCAGGTGCGGATGTGGATGCGGATGCGGATGCAGGATCGGAACCGCTGCGTGATGCAGGCGGGCCCAGTGAAGCCGCGGTGCGTTCACCCTGGCGGGATGCTGCCGAAATCGCTTGGTCGCGCCTGCCGGCCATCCCGCTGCAGCTCTATCCGCAGCAATCCGTTGAGCCCGGCCTGGAGGGGGCGCTCAGTTCTGCCGACCTGCGGGCGACCACCGATGGCGAACGCATTGCCCTGCGTGTCGACTGGGCCGACCCGGCAGAGGACCGCTACTCCGAGGCCCACACCGATCGCTTTGCGGACTCCCTGGCGATCCAGTTCGCCGTGGACGGTGGCGACACTCTCCCCTACGTCGGCATGGGTGAGCCTGAACGGCCGGTTATTGTCTGGTTCTGGCGCGCGGGACGGGGTGCCGAGAGCCTTGTTGCTCACGGGTTTGGAACCCTGGCGCCAAATGAAGGCGCCGCGGCACCGAACGTTGATGCGAAACGCACGCCGGAGGGCTGGTCGGTCACCCTATCGGGCTCGTTGCCGGTCGATGATCTTCTTCTGCCCGTGGCGGTCGCCACCTGGGATGGCGCTGACGGGGGGCGTGACGGACGCAAGCACCTTTCCAGCTGGCATCTGCTGCGATCGTCGGAGCAGCCGCTGGACAAAGCCCGTCAGCGTGGCCTGGCCCGGGAGAGCCACAGTGGCGGCGATCCGCGCCGCGGCAAAGAACTGGTGCAGGAGCGTGGTTGTACAGCTTGCCACCGTCTCCCCGGGGGGCCGGACAGCCACCTGGGCCCCGATCTTACCCTGGCGGGCGGGATACACTGGCCCGGCTATCTGCGTCGCTCGATCACGGAGCCGGATGCGTTCATCGTGCCGGGCGTCCGCTACCGGGATGTGCCGATGCCCGCCCTCGACCTGCCCGAGAGCGAGGTCGAGGATATCACCTCCTATCTCTCATCGCTTCGTTGAGGCGCATAGTTGACAGCCAAGGTGCCCATGAAAATCTCCGTCGTGTCGAAGCAGCCGCCCGGCGGCCGCTGCAAGCTTTATATGCGTTTTGCGGATGCCGCTGCCGAGGTCGTCGGCGGCCGGGCGGAACTCCTCTATCCCGTACCGCGCTTTCCCCGCCCGGAAGAGCCGCTTCCGCCTCCTCCGGCCCTGCTGGTGGACGGGAAACCGGTTGAGCCTGCCGACGGCGTTATCCTCTCCCCGGAGGAGGTCTGTGCGGCCATCTCCGCTGCTGGATACGATGACGACGCAGCGGCGCTGCTGGAGATACTGGAAGCGGAACAGGAACGGATGATGGAGGAGTGGGGCGGTGAATGAGGCTTTCAGAATACCAGCACGCGCTCGGCATCGGCGGTGCAGGTCGCCAGTTCATCCATCGAACTGCGGCGGCACCCCGTTATTATCTGCTTCTCTTCCAGGCCGCGCGCATCCATGCAACTGCCGCACAGCAGTACCCGGCCTTTCCGTGACACCGCCTGGACCATCTTCTCCAGGTTGTAGAATCCCTTTGGAGGCTTTTGCCCCGAGTGGGCACAGGCGACTGCGTCGCCCAGGAGGAATAGGGTGATCTCGGCCGGTGGCTCACGCCGCTGCAGGGCCATGGCAAGCCGCAAGCCGTTATAGCTGCGTTCGGTGCCGTAAGGAGGGTCGTTGAGGATGAACAGCGTGGCCATTGGCAATCGCTCCCGTTGTATCGTTCATCTTCTGACACAAATCTTTCACCACAGAGGGGCACAGAGAGCAGAGGGACTGAATTTCATCGATAAAGAGTGGACAGCTGGACTGTATGCCCTTCAAGGCGGCATGCCACCTGGCCCAATAATCCCTTGTTTTCTCTGAACCTCCGTGCTCTCTGTGGTTATTTATGAAAAGTCAGGCCAGATCGACCAGAGAAGTCGGCACTGCAAATCTCTCCGTACAGTAATAATAGAGGAATGGAACCGATGCACGACAAAACACCCATGCACCTGGCAACCCGCTGTGTCCACGCTGGCGAATTGGATGATGCCCAGGGGAGCCCGCATACGCCGCTCTACACGACAACCACTTTCAAGTTTGCCTCTACCGAGGCGATTCTCGATGTGGTGGAGGGGCGTGCGGCCGGGAGTCTCTACACCCGCTACGGGCTGAATCCGACCATCCAGTCGCTAGAGGCGAAACTGGCCAGCCTGGAAGGGGCCGAAGCGGCGTTCGCGTTCTGCTCGGGGATGGCGGCGGAGACGGCGCTGTTCCTGGCATATGGGCGCGAAGGGGTCGTCTGCATTGGCGACGCCTACGGGGGCACGCTGGAACTGCTGGCCGACCAGCTGCCGCTATTCGGTATCGACACCCATCTTATTCTCGGCAGCGAACTCGATCGCCTCGAGGACCTTCTTGCCGGCGGCGCACGCCTGGTGTTCCTGGAGACGCCGACCAACCCGGCGCTGGAGGTCTTCGACCTGGCCGCCATTGCCGAAAAGGCCCACGCCCACGGCGCCCTGCTGGCGGTGGACAACACCTTCGCCTCGCCGGTCAACCAGCAGCCGCTCGCCCTCGGTGCCGACTTCGCCGTGCATAGCGCGACCAAGTATCTCGGCGGCCATAGCGACCTGACCGCCGGCGCGCTGATGGGCAGTCAGGAGCTGCTGGCCCCGATCTTCGGCTGGCGCAAGAACCTCGGCTCCATGCCGGCGCCGGAGACCTGCAATTTGCTCGCTCGCAGCCTGCGTACCCTGGTGGTTCGGGTGCGTCAGCAGAACGCCTCCGCCCAGGCTGTTGCCGAGGCGATGCAGCGCCACCCCCGCGTCCGGCGCGTCCTTTATCCCGGACTACCCGACTTTCCCGGCCACGACCTGGCGGCGAAACAGATGTCCGGCTTCGGCGGCATGCTCACCATCGAAGTCGATGCCGATACCGAAGGCACCGCTGCCGTAGTGGACCGGCTCAAGCTGTTCGCCATCGCCCCGAGCCTCGGCGGCGCCGAAAGCCTGGTCACCCAGCCGGTAACGACCACCCACCACGGCCTGAGTGAAACCGAACGCGAACGCCGCGGTATCAACGGCGCGATGGTCCGCCTGTCGGTGGGACTCGAGGACGCCGAAGACCTGATTGCCGACCTGGAACAGGCATTATCAGTGGCTAGTGGCTAGTGGCTAGTGGCGAGTGGCGAGTGGCGAGTGGCGAGTGGCTAGTGGCGAGTGGCCAGTGGCGAGTGGCGAGGGGCGAGGGGCGAGGGGCGAGGGGCTAGTGGCTAGTGGCTAGTGGCGAGAGACGAGGCACCCCATTGTCGGCCTTCAGGCCGTCATCCGAAGTTTCGGCGGGCTAAAGCCCGACCTACACATACTCGCCCTTCGCCCCTCGTTCCTCGCCACTGAATCGTAGCTCGGCCTTCAGGCCGTCGGAGCGTGACGGATGTGAATGGCGTGCCTAAGCCGCCTCATGGGAACGGAGGCAATACCCCCGGTAGGAGGCGCGCCCCCGCGGCGATTTTCTTGACGAACCTCCTCGCGCCGGGGCGGCCTCCTGCCGGGAACAAAGGGCAAGCTTTCGCAATTCTGCCGAGGAGCCAAACGTAAATGACCGAACCTGCTTATCTCGATTACAACGCGACCACTCCGATTGCACCGGAGGTGGTCGATGCCATGCTGCCTTATCTGCGGGAGCACTACGGTAACCCCTCATCCGGTCATCTCTACGGGAAACGGGCGGCGGAGGGGATTCTCCGGGCGCGCGGCGAGGTGGCCGACCTGATTGGCGCTGACGCGGATGAGATCCTCTTCACCGGCTGCGCTACCGAGGCCAATAATCTCGCCATTCGCGGTGTGGCCCGCGCGCTGCGGGACAAGGGCCGTCACGTCATCACCAGCGCCGTGGAGCATCCTTCGGTAACGATGCCGTTCAAGCGGCTCGAAGAGGAGGGCTGGGCGGTGACGGAGCTGCCGGTGGATGAATTTGGGCAAGTCCGCCCCGCCGATCTGCAGCAGGCGCTGCGTCCCGACACGACGCTGGTGTCGGTGATGCATGCGAACAACGAGGTGGGCACGATTCAGCCAGTGACCGAACTGGCCCGTATTGCCCATGCCCATGGTGCACTGTTTCACACCGACGCGGCCCAATCCGCCGGCAAGATCTCTGTGGTTGTGGACGACCTCGGTGTTGATCTGTTGACTCTGGCGGGTCACAAGTTTTACGCCCCCAAAGGGGTAGGGGCTCTTTATGTGCGCTCCGGGACTCCCATTCTGCCGCTGCTTGCGGGTGCCGGTCACGAGCGCGGTTTGCGGCCAGGGACGGAAAACACGCCCCACATCATCGCCATCGGCGCCGCCGCCCGATTGTCCCGGGAAGGGCTCCAACGCCATGCCGTCCACTTGATCCGCTTGCGCGATCGCCTCCACCGGCGACTCGCCGAGGTCATTCCGGAGCTTGTCCTGAACGGCCACCCCGAGGCGCGGCTGCCCAATACCCTGAACGTCTCGTTTCCGAAGGTGAGTGGTGCGGCGTTGCTGGAGGCTGCCGCCGCCGATGTGGCTGCCTCCACCGGCTCCGCCTGCCATACCGAAGGCGACACCCCCAGTGGTGTCCTCGGCGCCATGGGCGCTACGGCGGCGCAGGCGAGGGGTGCCGTGCGCCTCTCGATCGGCATCATGACCAGTGAAGATGATGTTGATCGTGCCGCTGCAGGGTTGGTCACCGCCTGTTCGAACGTCTAGCGAGTCCCGGATTTCGAACCATGGGGAACATTAGGAAAAAAAAGAACATCCTGTCCCACCCCGTGGTCCCCGTGCACCCCGTGGTTATTGTTCTTATTGTTTCGCGCCGCTACTAAATTGGTTACCGCCTGTTTGGATGGGTAGTCAATCCTGCTCGGCAGCGGCAGCGGCTGCGGCGAGGCGACCGAACTCTTCGACACTGAGGGTTTCGGCGCGGCGGGTGGGGTCGATGCCGCAGGCCTGGATGGTCTCGGCATCCAGTTCGCCCTTGAGGGTGTTGCGCAGGGTCTTGCGCCGCTGGGAAAAGGCCCTGGCTACGATGCGGGCGAAGAGGGCCGGTCTGGCCACCGGCACCGGAGGGGTCTCGTAGGGGAGCAGGCGGACGATGGCGGAGTGCACCTTGGGGGGCGGATGAAACGCGCCCGGCGACACATTGAAAAGGTGCTCCACCCGACAGTGCTGCTGGACCATGACGCTCAGCCGCCCGTAGTCGCGGCCACCCGGTGAGGCGGCGAGGCGGTCTACCACCTCCTTTTGCAGCATGAAATGCATGTCCTGCACGTACTCGGCCTGTACCAGCAGGTGGAAAATGAGCGGCGTGGAGATGTTGTAGGGCAGGTTCCCCACTATGCGCAGGCGCTCCTCTCCGGCCAACTGCCCGAAGTCGAACTTCAGGGCGTCGGCGCTGTGCAGGTGCAGGCGATCGCCGTAGCGTTCCGCCAGTTTCGGCACCAGATCACGATCCAGCTCCACCGCGTGCATCTCTCCCGTCGCCTGGAGTAGTGGACCGGTGAGGGCGCCCAAACCGGGGCCGATTTCTACCAGCTGTTGCCCAGGACGGGGGTTCACCGCGTGCACGATACGGTCGATTACGCTCGGATCGTGGAGGAAATTCTGGCCGAAGCGTTTGCGGGGACGATGGTTCATTAAATTTATTGGTTATTGGATGTCGGGTAGTCGGCCGGCATGGTCGAGGATTCAATCGGCGGCAGCCGAAGATGAGTTCTTTGCCATCTGCCGGGCGACCTCCAGGGCGTAGAGCAGACTGCCGGTATCGGCGCGGCCGGTTCCGGCGAGCTCCAGGGCGGTACCGTGGTCCACCGAGGTGCGGACGATGGGCAGGCCCAGGGTCACGTTGACGGCGCGGCCGAAGCCCTTGTGCTTGAGCACCGGGAGGCCCTGGTCGTGGTACATGGCCAGCACGGCATCGGCGTCGGCCAGTAGACCCGGGGTGAAGGCGGTGTCTGCGGGCAAGGGCCCGACCAGGTCCATTCCCCGGTTTCGCAATGCATCGAGCACCGGCTCGATCACCTCGATCTCCTCCCGGCCCAGGTGACCGCCTTCGCCGGCGTGTGGATTGAGTCCACACACGAGGATACGGGGCCGCGCCAGACCGAAGCGGTTGCGCAGACTGTCATCAAGGATGTTCAGGGTATCGGTGAGGCTCTCGCGTGTTATTGCTGCGGCGACGGCCGAGAGCGGCAGATGGGTGGTAGCCAGGGCCACCCGCAATCCGGGAGTGGCCAGCATCATCACCACCTGTCGGGTGCCGGTGCGTTCGGCCAGGAACTCGGTATGGCCGGTAAACGTAACGCCTGCCTCATTGATAACACCCTTGTGAACGGGTCCGGTGACCAGCCCGTCGAAGTGGTCATCGAGGCAGCCATCGATTGCGGACTCCAGCGTCTGTAGTACGTAACGGACATTGTCGGGTTGCAGGCGGCCGGGCGTGACCTCTGTTGCCAGCGGTACCGGCAGCATGCTCAATCGGCCGGGCTCGCGGGTGACGGCAGCGTCGGTTCGAAACGGCTCCAGTTCGATATTCAGGCCCAGGATCCGGGCGCGGCTCTCCAGGAGAGCGGGGTCGGCAACCGCCACCCACTCCTCCTCGCGAGCCGCCTGGCACAGGCGTAGCAGCAGATCCGGCCCGATACCGGCCGGCTCACCCGGCGTGATGGCAAAACGGGGCCGGTTACGAATCTGCAAGGTTCAGTGACCGATTCTCAATGTCCAATCATCCCTCCAGCCGGATGTCCACGTAAGCCTCGTCCCGCAGACGGCGCAGCCAGCTCTGCAGCTCCTCTTCCGCCTTGCGCTCGCGAAGCGCCTGGTGGGCGCGATTGCGGTTGTAGGCCTCGGTGTTGTCGTGGTCACGCCTCTCGATAAGCTGCACGATGTGCCAGCCGAAATCGCTCTTGAACGGTCGGCTGATCTCTCCCGGAGAGAGCCCGTCCAGCACCTGTTCGAAAGCGGGCACAAACGATCCCGGATTGCTCCACCCCAGGTCGCCTCCGCTGCGGGCCGAGCCCTTGTCGTCGGAATGGGTCCGGGCCAGGGCGGCGAAATCCTCGCCCGCCTGAATGCGTTCGCGCAGACGTTCCAGCCGGGTGCGGGCATTCTCGTCCGAGACGAGTTCGTTGGTGCTGATCAGAATGTGGCGTGCATGACTCTGCTGGACCAGGTGCTCGGCCTGACCTCGTGTCGCCTCCAGCCGTATCAGGTGGAATCCGCTGGGGCTGCGAATCGGATCGGCCACTTCGCCGGTCTCCATCCCGCTGACGGCATCGGCGAACAGCGTGGGGAGCTCTTCCCGGCCGCGCCAACCCAGGTCGCCGCCCTCCAGGGCCTGCCGGCCATCGGAATGGGCGATGGCCAGCTCACGGAAATCCGCGCCGGAGCGGGCTTGAGCCAGGATCGCTTCGGCCTCCTTGCGCCCCTCGCGGACCTGTTCGGGGCTCGCCGCCTCAGGCACGGCGATGAGGATGTGCGAAAGGCGATACTGTACCCGTTTGACATCGCTCCCCTTGCGGCTCTCCAGAAAGTGCTCCACCTCCGCATCGGAGACCTGGACCCGATTCTCCACTTCGCGGCTTCGCAGACGGGTGATAATCATCTCGTTGCGGATCTCCTCCCGAAAGCCCGCGAAATTGATTCCATCCTGAGTCAGCACATCCCGAAATTCCTGCAGGGAGAGGTTGCTGTCGGCGGCGATGCGGGAAATGGTGCGGTTGACTTCTTCATCTTCCACCCGGATTCCCGACTCGAGGGCACGATCCAGTTGCAGGCGTTCGATGATGAGGCGTTCCAGCACCTGTGGACGCAGGACGTCATCGGGTGGCAGCTCGCCCCGGGAAGACTGCTCCAGCTGTAGCTTGATGGTCTTCATCCGCTGTTCGAGTTCTTTCAGGGTAACGACGTTGTCGTTGGCCACGGCGACGATGCGGTCGAGTTCGACCACACGCGGGGCGGCGCTGGCCGGTGATGCGGCCAGCAGGAGTGCCGTAAGGGTGGCGGTGAGTAGTGTTGCGATCGCTGTTTTCATCATCTTCCCGTGGTCAGTAGCCCAAAATGCCGCGTTCGACCTCTTCCTCGAGTTGGCTTCCTATTTGAGTCAAGCCTTTCAGCTCCAACAGGAGCTCAACGCTACGCTCCTGTTCCAGTGTGCCGGTGTCGAGCGTGCTGCGTGTAATCAAACGTAACGACCAGCAGCAGGCTTGATACTCCAACCCTAATATCTCGTCGAGATTCCGTTTCTCGACCAAGTCATAATTTGAGCGGCCGAGGACACTCCATTGCCGGGCGAGCGGCCAGAAGAACGACACGTCGGTCTGCTCGAGATCCGGCTCAAGCAGGCGGTAACTCAGAGTGAAGTTCTTGCGCTTGGCGGGATTGTACCGGACTCGTCCCGTTACTTCCTCGGTTTGCTCTTCATGGGGATCATAAACCGCGCTGGCGCTAACGTCCCAGGCCGGGGCCGGTCGTGACCGAAGCTCGCCGACGAACTCCGAACTTGCGGTTTCCAGGGGTTCTTCATCGGGATTCAGCTGCACCCGGCGGTCGGCGAAATACTGAATCTGACCGAGGCTCGCGCTCAGCAGTTCCGCGCCATTGTCGGGATCGATAAAACGGGTGGTGACTGCGGTGGTCAGCTGATTGGCATCCCCCATGCGATCGGGGCCGGAGAAGCGATTCTCCCGGAAGAGCTGCGAGTAGCTGGTGCCATAGAGTCCGGTGTCGAAAAGCGGCAGGGCGCTCTGGTCTTCGTAGGGGACATAGAGGTAGTACAGGCGTGGCTCCAGCGTCTGCAGAAGTCCACGGCCACCGATATTCAGATCTCTTTCAAAGAACAGGCCTCCATCCACACTGGCGAGAGGCAGTGTCCGGGTCAGTTCCTCGTCTTCCGCCGTGTCCAGCTGGTATTGGGTATGCCGCAGGGCCAGCTTCGGCGTAAGAAACCAGGCAGTGCCCCGCTGCGGCAGACTTAGCGACGGCGTTACATCCAGACGGGTGCCGGTCGGACGGCTGTCGCCCGGCTCCTCATCCAGGGCGAAGTGGACCAGTTCGGCGTGTCCGCCCCATTCCAGTCCGGCCGTGCCGCGGGGCGGCGAGAAGTCGAACACCAGCTGTGGCTGACGCTGGTAGGCGGCGGTGCCGGACAGGGGCTGATACTCCTGTACGCGGCCCAGGAAGGACCACCAGTCGGCCCGGTAATCGAGATTCAGATGGCGTTCCAGATGGGTCTGACTGGTTAGGCCCTGCCGATTGGAGATGTCCTCAAAGTATTCGGCGTCGGAAACCTCCTGATAGAGGAGGTCGCTGCTCCAGCGGTTCCAGTGTGCCTTCTGGTCGATTCGCAGAAAAGAGCGGTCATCGCCAAACAGCGAATCGTCATTAAGGAAGTCGTAGGCGATCTGTCCGGATGAGTCGGGGTTCAGATAGCGAAACTCGCTGTAGAGCATGGTGCCGCGGTTTTCGATATAGCGCGGTGTGAAGGTCGCGTCGCGATGCGGTGCGATATTCCAGTAGTAGGGGATCGAGAGGTCCGTGCCGCCGGTTTCGCTGCTGCCGTAAGAGGGTGCCAGAAAGCCGCTTTTGCGCCCCTCCAGCGGGAAATTCAGATAGGGCGTATAGAAAATGGGCACGCCCTTGACGTTGACCCGGACGTTCCAGGCCTCGCCGGTATTGGTCGCCTCGTCCAGGTCGAAGCTGCCGGCCTTGAGGGCCCAGACCTGGTTGTCGGGATCGCAGGTGGAATAGGTCGCCGATTCCATCCGGGTGAACTCCGGCGTGATGATTTCCACCAAATCCGCGGTGCCGTTGGCGCGGGTGGAGATGAACCGGAAACGGGCATCGTGAATGCGGCCGCTATCCTCTTCCAGCTGCAGCTCTGCCCGTTCTCCGAAAAGCCGGGCGTCGGGGGTCTCGTAACGGATATTGCCGATTAGTGTCGCGGTATCGTTCAACTGGTTGTAGATGGCTTCGTCACCGGTCACCCGGCGTTGGTCCCGGCGGAGGGTGACGTTTCCCGTGAAGGTACTGACACCGCCTCGCTGTGCAGTCAGCCGGTCCGCATCGACGTAACTCACACCCGGCTCCAGGTCATTCTCGAACGAGGGCCTGCTGATCGGTTCACAATAGGCCCACTCCCCCTGCTGGCCATGCGCGGGCACGGCCAGCGCCAACAGGGCAGCGGCGGAAATTCGGCGAATAGCTCTGGACAAGGGAGTGTGCCGCTTGTCAGCTGTGGTCAGGGGCATGGGGCAGGGCAGCCACATCCTTTGAGTCGATTGATGCAAGTCCTTGATACCAGGTAGTCGGCCGCGGTATAGCGTAATGGGTGGCAGGGAATTGCATCAATCACCGGCATGGACAGTGTGAGTATGCGTTCATTTTGAGGACCATGGGAGGCCTCAAGCCCGCTACAGGGCACTTCCATTCATCCAACGCGGATTCTGTCGGGTCCAAATGGCCGAGGCCAGGGCGCACTGCGCAGGCGGTGGCTCTCCGCGAGCAGAATCGTGTTGATGGAAGTCCCCTAAAATCGCACAGAATCAGATTCCCTTCAAATTCCGCCCATCCATTCTGACCGGGGCGCCGCCACAACTACTGGCCGAATCGCTTTCTTAACGTGTTTCAGCTTACTGTTCGCTGCCGACCGGAGTCGGCATGCCACCGGCCAGCCGGAAGCTGTTGCAAGTGCGTCCGGGTTGCGTCTGCCGGGCCCTGGCCGATACTTGAGGAAAACCTCCGATACAGGAGCTGGCCATGGAGGTACTGTATGGCAGTGTGGCATCCATTCGGGTCCGCCGCGGGCGCCGGTTTCACCTGGCTTCGTGTGACCGCGCATGAATGATGAAACGATGGATTCCTCCTCGGGCAGCCCGCAGGCGCCCTTCAAGCCGCTGCAATACACGCCGGAAGGCTATCTCGACATTGAGGAGTACGGGCTGATCGGCGACGGCGCAGGTGCCGCCCTGGTAGGGCGCGACGGCACAATTCCCTGGCTGTGCGCACCCCGCTTCGATTCCCCGCCCCTGTTTTGCGGGTTGCTGGACGCCAATCGGGGCGGAGCCTTCACCATCGCACCGGAAGGGCTCCGTGAGGCCCGGCATTACTATTTACCGGATACCGGTGTGCTGGTCACCGAAATGCGCAGTCCGGAAGGCCTGGTGCGGGTTACCGACGCACTTACCTTCCGTAGCGGCGCCAACCTCAACGAAGGGGTGCGCGCCGCGCGAGGGGAGTTGCTGAGAAAGGTCGAGGTCCTCGAAGGTGATGTACCGCTGCGTATCGATCTGGTGCCGCGAGGGCCGGTCGACGTCGAGCCCCACGGCGAGGGCTGGCGGATCCGCAGCAGGGATGGGCTGGAGGTGCGTTTTGGCACCACGATGCCCCTGCAGGGGTTGAGCAGCCGTTATGTGACCCGGGAAGGCGATCGGTTCCACCTGGCGCTGCGATGGGCGCGCGGTTCCTACCGCCATGATCCCATCTCTCATGATGAGGTCCTGGAGAACACCATTGCCTCCTGGCGGCGCTGGATTGGCTGCTTCGATTATGACGGCCCCCGGGCGGACCTGGTGCGACGCTCCGCCATTACCCTGAAACTGCTCGACTATCTGGAAAACGGCGCCATTGTCGCCGCCCCCACCTCGTCACTGCCCGAAGCCATCGGTGGTCCACGCAACTGGGATTACCGGTACACCTGGATTCGTGATGCCGCCTTTTCGGTCTATGCCCTTCGCGGGGTCGGCCTCACCGGGGAGGCGCAGGCCTTTCTGGCCTGGGTGCTGGATGATGTGGAGAACCCTGGTCGGCTACGGGTACTGTACGACCTGGACGGAGGCGTCCCGCCAGCCGAATGGATGGACAAGGGCCTGGAAGGGTATCGGCGTTCGGCGCCGGTGCGCTGGGGCAATGCCGCGGCGGACCAGCATCAGCATGACGTGTTTGGCGAGATCCTCGATTGCGCCTACCAGTGGGCCAACCGGGGCGGCCGGATTACCCCGCACCTCTGGTCTGCCCTGCAGGCCTTCGTCGAGCGGGCCCGGGTGGAGTGGCGCAAACCCGACCACGGGATTTGGGAAGTGCGTACCTCCGGCCACCCGTTCACCTACTCCGCTGCTCTCTGTCAGGTGGCCCTGGATCGCGGTGCCCGTATTGCCGAACGGCTGGGTCTGCCCGGAGATACCGAGGCGTGGCACATGGATGCAGCGGCTATTCGGGAGGCCATCCTCTCCCAGGCCTGGAACCCGCAGCACGGCACTCTTACCGAACATTTGGGCGGCGGCTGGCTGGATGCAAGCCTGCTGACCCTGCCGCTGAGACGGGTAGTGCCATTTGATCACCCGCGCATGGTGGGGACCGTGGAGGCTGTCCGCCAGCATCTCGGGGCCGGCAACGGCCTGCTTTACCGCTATATCCCCGAGGCATCCCCGGATGGACTGTCCGGAGACGAGGGGGCATTTCTGCTGTGCAGCTTCTGGCTGGTTGATAACCTGACCGGCCAGGGAAGGGTGGAGGAGGCGCTGGCGCTCTATGAATCCCTCTGCGATCGCGCTAATGATCTGGGCCTGTTGCCTGAACAGATCGACCCGCCCAGTGGTGCCTTTCTCGGCAACTTTCCCCAGGCCTTCAGCCATGTGGGCCTCATCGCCAGCGGCCGCAATCTGGCGCGGGCCCTCCGGGGCAGAAGCGATGCTTGAACGCATGGTGGTACTGGGCGCCGGCGGGGATTTGATGGCGCGTTATCTGTTGCCGGCGCTGGGGCGTCTGCTGCAACTGGAGCGGCTGCCGCCCGGGTTTTCTGTGCTGGGAATCTCCCAGGAGCCCGCCAGTGATGAGGCCTTTCGTGAACGGATGGCGGAGCAGTTGGCCCGTCACGCCCCGGACCTGCATGCCCCGGTCCGGCAGGATCTGGTTGCGCGCCTGACCTACCGCCAAGCCGATGTCACCGATGCCGGGCAGGTTGCCCGCGCACTGCCGGGGGTGAATGAACCCCTGCTGGTTTACCTGGCACTGCCCCCCGCGGTGTATGCCGGTAGCATCAATGCGCTCTGCGACGCAGGGCTGGCAGCGGGCAGTCGACTGGTCATCGAGAAGCCCTTCGGCTGGGATCTGGCCTCCGCACGAGACCTCAATCGCCTGATTGCCGAACGGCTCGGTGAAGCAGCGGTGTTCCGCATCGACCATTTTCTCGGCATGCAGACGGTGCAGAATATCCTCGGCCTGCGCTTTGCCAACCGCATCTTCGAGAGCCTGTGGAATGCGGTCCACGTGGAGCGGGTGGAGATCGTCTGGGACGAGACCCTCACTCTCGAAGGACGTGCCGGCTACTATGACGCCGCCGGCGCGCTGCTCGACATGATCCAGAATCATCTGCTGCAGCTACTTTGTCTGGTGGCCATGGAGCCTCCCCAGACCCTGAGTGAACGGGATCTGCGCGATCGCAAGGTGGATGTGTTGCGGGCGGTGCGACGACTCGGCCCCGAAGAGGTGGACCGCCAGACCCGGCGCGCCCGCTACGGGGCCGGGCGGATTGGCGAGCGCCGCGTGCCGGCCTACACCGGGGAGCCTGGTGTGGACCCGCAACGGGGTACCGAGACCTTCGCCGAGGTGATGCTGTTCGTCGGAAACTGGCGTTGGGCCGGGGTGCCGTTCATCCTGCGCAGCGGCAAGGCGCTCGAGCGCGATCGCCGCGAGATAGCCGTTCACTTCCGGCCGGTTCCGCACCTCGCCTTCGAGGAAGAGGCCGCATACCCCAACATCCTGCGTCTGAACCTGGAGCCGGAACGGCTTGCGTTGGCATTCAATATCACCGGTCCCGGCGAGCGTTTCGATTTGCGCGAGACGGTGCTGGAAAGCCCGCTCAATACGACGGCGCCCGATGCCTACAGCCGTCTGCTGCTCGATGCCCTGCAGGGGGATTCAACCCTCGCCATCCGCGGGGATGAGGCGGAGGAGGCCTGGCAAATCATCGAGCCGATCACCCGCGCCTGGAAGGCAGGCCATGCGTCCATCGATGAGTATCCGGCCGGTAGCCGTGGGCCGACTATCCCTCTCCGGGGTGTGGCTCCGGGATGATCCCGCCCTGTGAGTTGTAACGTCATGTAACCCGACCCGGGAGTCGTTACATTCGGTGACCAAAATCCCGCATTGTGAAATCCTGCAGCGGTAGCTGCGTGCTGCAATCGTGACCCTGAACGGTAAATGTCAGCACAGTCTGGTCCGACAGACTGCCGGCAGAGTTTGAGGGATGACCGAGGGAGGTCACGATGAGTACCAGACAAATCCTTGTTGCTGTGGGCCTTTGCGCCGGTCCCTTGTTGCCCGGTTGCGTCAGCCAACCCTCCGGGATATCCGATCCGGTTCCGGTTGAGGCCACTGGTCAGGCTTCGGCAGGTGGTGTGGATGGAGCCGTTGACCGGAGCCGGGCAGTGGATGAGGTCCCGCTCAGCCTGCCGGGGAACGACAAACCAGCGCCCCCGGACTTCTCGGGGCTTTGGGTTCTGAATGCGGAGGCAAGCGATGATCTTCAGGAGAAAATGGCGGCAATAAAAAACACCAGAGGTGGAGGGCAAGCCCGGCGAGGATCCGCAGGGCGTGGCGGTGGCGGCGGGATGAAGGGGGGGCAAGGCCATGGCCGGTCAGGAGGCAGGATGCGAGGCAACAGCTTCTCCGCGGGGGATCTATCCGCTCTGCTCAAGGCGTTGAACACCCTTGAGATCGCTCACGATGATCCCTTTTTGAGCATCACCGACCCGGACGGGCACCGCCGGCGCCTGTTCACCGATTTCCGGGGGGCTTCCATCTCTACCAGTGGCGGCTTGCAACAGCAGGTAACGGTCGCCGGTTGGGAAGACGATGTGCTGGTGGTAGAAACGACGCCTGACAGCGGTCCGCGCCTGATACAGCGGTACCGGCTCGATGCGGGTACGACGCAGCTTGTGATCCTATCGGAGGTCGTCATTCCGCAACTCACCGCGCCGCTCCAGGTTCGTTATGTCTACGAGCCGGTAACAAGTGGCGCAACCAGTGAGCTTTCCCCTTCGTCACGGCGGTCTCCAGCGCAATCGCTACAGTGACTTTCAGAGGGTGGCCGCAAGCCTGTCTCCACCCGCTGCTCAACTAGTGATTTATTGACTTCGGCCACCAAATTCGAAAACGCGCGCCGCGCGGCAGGTTATCGACGACATCGACCTGCCCACCGTAGCTAAGCACCAGCTTTCTCACGATCGTCAAACCGATCCCTGTATGCCCTTGACCCGCGTCGGGTCTCAAGGACATAAACATCCCGAATATCCTCTGCCGTTCTTCCGCCAGGATCCCCGGCCCGTCATCCGCTATCTCCACCCGCCAAAACCGTTCTTCCTCCTCAGCGCGAACCCAGACCGTGCCTGACTCGGGATGGTCGTGGTGAGAGGCCGCGTTGGTAATCAGGTTCTGGAATATCTGCTTCAGATGCAACGCGTCGGCCTGAAGGCTCGGCAGGGGCTCCCGGATCTCGACCCGAAAACCGGCCGGTAGTGACAATTCGCCGCTCAACTCCTCAAGCAGTAACTTGAGGGACACCGACTTGCGAGCCTCGCCGGTGACCCGGCCCGCACGGGAGTACGTGAGTAGGCCGTCGATCAGTTGGTCCATACGGATCACCCGGTCGCGCATTAGCCGCAGCCGATTGCGGTTTTCTTCATCAAGTTGATCGGCGGCATCTTCGATGATCCACGAGGACAGCTGCGAAACCGCCCGCAGCGGGGCCTTGAGGTCGTGGGAGGCCACATAGGCGAACTGTTCCAGCTCTCGGTTCATCGCCTCCAGTTGTTCGGTTCGGCGATATACGAGCTGACGGACTTTTGCTTCCCGGTCCAGCATCAGGCGGTGGAGAAGGGCCAAAATCCCACCCAGGAGGAGGCCGCCGAACCCGATGACAAAGGGTATCCATCGGGAAGCTATGAAGGTGCCGGGCGTTGCTACGGCAGTCATAATCCAGGTCGTCCCATCTACAGGTACACTCCGCGTCAGCCGTCGGCCTGGCGGAAACGCGCCGGTATCGAAACGCATACCCCTAGCATTAGTGGAACAGCGAAAGGAATCTGTCACATCGCTACGGGGATCGGTGACGAAAATCTCCATCGCATCCGATCTGTTACGCAAACACAAAATGTCGGTTAGCAGTCGGTCAACCTGATACAGGCCGGAAACGAAGCCAAGCAACTCCCGCTCGTCCGTTCCCCGGCGAAAAACCGGCCGTAGTACCCGAAACCGGACCCGGCCATCCATCATGTACCAAGGGATGATCATTAGCTCTCGCTTTTTGGCAGGGTCGATGAGGCGGTTTGGGACCTGGCTCCAGTCGCTTTCCGACTCGGAGAGTTCGTCGCTCAGACTATAGCTGTAGCCCATCGGAAAGGTCTCCTGTCCCGGCCGGGCTTGCTGTCGCGGAAACCATTGCAAGGCCACTAGCGATCCCTGCTGGGGAATGCTCTTTACGAACCGGAGAAAACTGCGCTCGTCCAACGTCCCCGCCTGGAAGCTGGCGGTCAAGGCAAGGTGATGCACTGGCCGAAAGCGCAAGTGGATCCCCGATTCCAGTACAGCCATCTGCTCGCGCACGGCTAGAGCGAAGTGGGTCTGGTGTCGGGTGTTTTCGAGACGATAAAGCCCGATCGCAACGGCCAGTGCCCCTCCGACGATCACGGCGAAGACCAGCCATGGGACCCATGGCTTCAGTGCCAGTGAGCGCCCCTTCTGGAGCCAGCTCATCTTTTCAGCATCCCTATGGTCATGGGATTTAGTAAAGAACAAAGGGGGAGAGTTTGAGGTGGGGTAAAACAGCTTTGGCCTGCCGGTGCTCAGCGTGGCAAGGTGAGGACGGCTTCCAGTCCACCGCCGGTGCGGTTTTGAAGGTGCAACTCGCCACCGTGGAGGCGCGCAATATCGCGCGCGACCGCCAGACCCAGGCCGACACCACCGGTCTCGCGGCTGCGCGATCTCTCCAGACGATAGAAAGGCTCGAATACCGTCTCCAGTTGCGCCTCGGGAATACCGGGGCCCCTGTCGGCTACGGTGACCTCGAGCCTGTCGGCCCGGTCGTCGACCCGCACCCCGGCCTGGCCGCCGTAGTTCAGGGCGTTGCCGAGTAGATTGGCAAACAGCCGTTTCAGTGCAAGGGGACGCCCAGGATAGGGTGTCTGCGTTGTCCCCTCAAGGACAACCGCTTCGCCTGCTTCCTCATGGTCCGCCTGCAGGCTGCCGAGGAGTGCCATCATGTCCACCGGCTGAACCGGCTCTTCACGGTTCACGCCGCGCAGCAGATCCAGCGCCGCTGCCGTCATCTCTTCCATCTCGACGAGGTCGTCGTTGACCTTCGCCCGAAGCTCCTCATGGTTGATCAATTCGGCGCGTAGCCGCAGCCGCGTAATAGGAGTGCGCAGGTCGTGGGAAATGGCTGCCAGGGTCCGTTCCCGTTCGTGGATATAGCTGCGCAACCGAGCCTGCATGGTATTGAAAGCCGCTGCCGCCCGGCGCACCTCGGCAGGTCCCGTTTCGGCCAGCGGTGTATGGTGGATATCCCGTCCCAGCCCTTCGGCCGCCGTGGCCAGCACCGCCAGTGGCCGCGTGAGCCAACGCACGATGAGAAGCGTAAGCCCCACCACCGAGGCCAGTAAGATGATCAGCGTCAACAGCAGGCGCAACGGCCATGAGCCCTGGTGGCCGGTTGTCACACGATGTTCAATGCGCACCCAGGCGTCATCCCACAGCTGTGCCTGCACGATCAGCAGCGCCGCCGCAGGCACTCCCTGTCGGCCGGGACTCGGCCCGGTTTCGCCTGTGGGGGGCGCAGAGGCTGTGGTGCTCACCACCATCTGCTGCGGTCGTTCCGGACCCAGCAGGCGTCGCAGGAGCATGCGGACATGCTGGCCACCCGGGCTGCTATCGGGTAATGGAGGCGGCGCTTGCTCGAGGATCCGCACCTGCAGCGGGCCGCTGTTGAGTACAGGCAGGAGTGCGCTGCGCGTCGGGTGATCGAGACGATCCAGCACCTGTATAAGGTCCCCGATCCGCTGGGCAGCGCTGACTCCGCCCGCCTTGTAAAGGACGGCGGCGCGGTCCCGCAGCAGCACCACCGCACCCAGGATCTGGGCCAGCAGCAGACCGGCGAGCAGTGTGGCAAAGAGGCGGCCGGAAAGGGTGGCCGGTAGCAGCCGGCTCACCGCTCGGCCTCCACTTCGGCGGCCAGAATGTAACCCTCTCCGCGTACCGTCTGGATCAGGGTGGTGCGGTCGTCGTCCAGTCGTTTGCGCAGGCGGCCCACCTGGACATCGACACTGCGATCGAACGGCAGTGCCTCTCGACCTCGGGTAAGGTCCAGCAGCCGGTCACGACCGAGTATCTGCCGGGGGTGTTCGAGAAAGACCTGAAGCAGGCGGTACTCGCCCGTAGACAGGGCCACCACCACTTCTTGCGGAGAAATCAGCCGGCGCTGGAGCAGGTCCAGTGTCCAGCCGGCAAAGCGCAGGCGACGCACATCGGTGCGCTCGGCGGTCGGAGGCAGCGCCCGCACCCGTCGCAAAACTGCTCCGATCCGGGCTAGCAGTTCGCGCGGGTTGAAGGGCTTGGGCACGTAGTCGTCTGCCCCCATCTCGAGGCCAACAATGCGGTCCGTCTCCTCGACGCGTGCAGTGAGCAGGATCACCGGGAGCGTAGAGTGGGCCCGCAGTTCGCGGCACAGCGCCAGTCCATCTTCGCCGGGGAGCATGATATCCAGCACTATCAGGTCGAAATGCTCCCGCCTGAGCGCCGCGCGCATTGTCGCACCGTCGGCGACTGCTTCCGCGTAGAGACCGTTGCGCCGCAGATAATCGCGCAACAGGGTGCGGATTTCGGCATCATCATCGACAACCAGGATACGTTCGGATGGAGTCACCATCCGCACCAATATACCTCCATCGGTACCCGACTTCTGTAACACTCTGTAACCGCGCGGCGTGCGCCGTAATGGTCGGTTACCAAAGGATATCTCACTGACATCTTTTATCTTCCGGCCTCTGGTGCAATGGGGGCGTATCCTTGTAACGGGAGCAGTCATGAAAGCAAGCAGACGCGAAGCCGTCCCACTTGAGGCGAAAACGCAATCAACGAAGGAGTCGCTACAGGCGCGCCTGACCCGTCTCGAGGGACAGATCGCGTGGTTGCAGGACCAGGCCCGGGCACGCGAGCAGTTCCTGGGTACACTCACCCCCGAAAAGGCGGCGCAGATGCGCGGCTTCACCGGTGGTAGTTACCGCTATTGAACGAACAAGGAGCAGGATCGATGAACTTCCGGAACCGGTTTGGTGCAGCATTGCTGACGTTTGGCCTCGTCCTGGCGTCACCGACACTGGCGACCGACTTTGGCGGCAAAACCAATGAGGAACTGATGCGCATGAATCCGCAGCAGATGAGTGCCGATGAGCGGGAACAATTCCGCACCGAGATGCGCCAGCGGATGCAGAATATGGATTCGGCTGAGCAGCAGCAGTTTCGCAACGAGATGCGCAGCCAGAGCGGTGGCGGACAAGGCAATAAACAGGGCAGGGGACGGGGTGGCTACTGATCCGTGTACCGGGGTAGCAATTGTCCTGCGTGGAGCACTGGATAGTGTGGTCGAGCGGAGCTCTTGTGGTACGTTTCCTCCCTCGGGTCCACGCAATATCCGGCTTTGTGCTGGGGGGGCGCTATAAATCCTGTCGGGTACGCTGCAAGTACGACCTACAGGGAAGCAGGAAGTGAAGTGCAGGAGCGATTCATCTTCTATACCTGTGCTCGACCGACATGGTATCAAGGATTGACTCGCTCGCTTCAAAGTATGCGGTTGTCCTGCACCCGGACGACGCCTCGATCCGTTTACTCGACCCGCTTGCGAGAATATTGATGGCTAAATCGTTGAAATGGCTTAGCCTGAGCGGAGTGGTCCTGGCACTTGCCATGCTGGCCGTCTATCGCTTCTGGATTTACCTGCTGCCGGTGGAGGTGGTTGTGGCGCAGGAGGGTCGCGTGGCCCACAACGTTCATATCCCCGGCACTATACAGGCGCGCTACCCGATTACGGTAAGTGCCCGCATCCCCTCCGCAATTACCGAACTGCACGCGGACGAAGGCGATATGATCGAGCGAGGGGAGCTGCTTGCCCGTTTCGATGACCGGGAGTTGGCAGCCGGGCTTGCTGTTGCACGCGCCGAGCTGGAACTGGCACTGGCGAATCACCGGCGCGATCGTGAGCTGTTCGGGAAGGACCGGGGGCTCATCTCACGCAGCGAGTTGGACGCGTCGTCGGCGGCCGTGCAGGCGGCCCGGGCGCGTGAAACAGAGACGGCCACCGCACTCTCGCATACTCGCATCGAGGCGCCGACCCGTGGCGTGGTCACGGCACGCCTGGTCGAGCAGGGCCACACGGTAGGTGCCGGTACTCCGCTCTTCCGTCTGGTGGACCCGGCAACACTCTGGATCGCTGCCCGTGTCGATGAGTCGGTGGTCGGGGCCGTAGAGGTGGGGCAGCCGGCGAAAATCGAGCTGCGCACCGGTGAACAGCTGGCGGGCACGGTGGCGCGTATCGGCAGGGAGTCGGATGCGGTCACCCGCGAGCTGGAGGTCAACATCGCCTTCGACAAGCCCCCGACGCGCTTTGCTATTAATCTCGAGGCGGAGGTCACTATCCGTGCCGGCGAGAAACAAGGGGTGGTTGTTCCCACCTATGCGCTTTCATATGGAGATGGTGGCCAGGCGGTGCTGGTGATACGGAAACGTCGTGTTCAGCGACAGCCGGTTGAGACCGGGATCGAAGACGGTGAACGCGTGCTGGTGCGTAACGGTATACAGGCAGGCGAACAGGTGGTGGCCACACCACAGCAGGTGCGGGTCGGCCAGCGGGTCGAGCCGGTCCCGAGAGAGCGGTAATGGACCTCGCGATCAAGGATGTCCGTCGCCACCTCGGCAAGTTTCTCGCCACCATTGCCGGCGTCGGCATGCTGGTGGCCATTGTTCTCATCATGAACGGCATTTTCCAGGGCAACATCGCCGACGGCATCTGGCTTATCGAGAACACCCGGGCCGATCTGTGGGTGGTGGAACGGGATCGCGGCGGCCCTTTCAACGAATCCTCCCGCATTCCTACCGACAGTTACCGTAGTGTGGCGGCGACCCCCGGCGTGGCCCGGGCCAGCCCCTTCATCAGTTACGCCGTGCAGCGGGAGATCGGCGGCCGGGAGCAGCAGTTCACCATTATCGGCTACGACGTCTTCGGCGGGCTCGGCGAGCCTGGACGGATCATCGCCGGGCGGCCGATTCGGCGCGCCCACTATGAGCTGGTAGCCGACCGCAAGTTGGGGCTGGCACTGGGGCAGACCCTACGGCTCGGGGTGCATGAATATACGGTGGTGGGCTTGACCCGGGGGGCGGTTGATTCTGGCGGGAATCCACTGGCCTATCTCTCGTTGCCGGACGCCCAGGAGGTGCTCTACCAGCAGGACAACCGGGCTTTGGAGGTCCAACGGGAAAGTGACCGCCAGCGTCTGGAGGATGCGGGCTATGCGTCGGCCGAAGTGGAACGGCTGCTGCCGTTACTCGGCGGTGGCAGCGCCACGATCAGTGCAGTGCTGGTGGCGCTGACCCCCGGCGCCGACCGGGATGCGGTCGCCCGCCATATCGAGCGGTGGCTCTATCTCAGTGCCTACACCACCGAGCAGGAACGGGACCTGATGCTGGAGGGCAAGCTCAAGCGGATGACGGCAATTCTCGGTGTCTTCCGGACATTGCTGCTTGCCGTGGCCATCGTCATCATCGCCTTGCTGATCTATGTCCTTACGATGGAAAAGGTTCGCGCTATCGCCACACTCAAGATCATCGGTGCGGGCAACGGCGTGATCGTCCGCCTTATTCTGGAGCAGGCACTGGTACTCACTCTCGGGAGCTTCGCCTTCGGCTACGCCCTGACCACCGCCACCCAGGACAAATTTCCGCGTAATCTGGTGCTGCTGCCGGAGGAGACCATGCTCACCTTCATCATCATGCTGGTCGGAGGCGTATTGGCGAGCCTGATGGGGATCTGGCACGCTCTGCGCACGCCGCCATCGCTGGCACTGGGGGGGTAAGCGCATGACGGTCCTGCGCGTGAATCACCTCAAGCACGTCTTTGGCAGTGGCGAGCTGGCGGTGACGGCTCTGGAGGAGATCGACTTCGCCGTCGAGGCGGGTGAGTTGATGGCTCTGCTCGGGCCTAGCGGATCGGGCAAGAGCACCCTGCTGTTGTGCATCAGCCTAATCCTGGCGCCGACCGCCGGCAGCATCGAGATCGGCGGCCATACGGTCTACGCCGAAGGCTGGGCGCACCGGGAGTCGCGCCGCCTGCGGCGGGAGAAGATCGGCTTCATCTTTCAGGGCCATAACCTGATCCCTTTCCTCAGCGCCCGCGATAACATCGTTCTGGCCCTGGAGCTGAACGGGGTGGGCCGGCGGTCGGCCCGCCAGCGGGCTGATGAGCTGCTGGACTATCTGGAGGTCACCCACCGTGCGGACGCGCTGCCGGGCAATCTCTCCGGCGGCGAGCAGCAGCGGGTCGCCATCGGGCGGGCCCTGGCCAACGAGCCGCCGCTCATCCTTGCCGACGAGCCCACCGCCTCCCTCGATACCGAGCGCGGCGGCCGGGTTATGGAGTTGCTCAAGCGCATCGCCCGGGAACGCAATTCGGCCGTCATCACGGTTACCCACGACGAACGCATGATTGCCGGCTTCGATACTGTCCGGCGGCTGCGCGACGGGCGACTGCTGGTGGCGGAGGAGTACACATGAGGACGCTGTCCCCGCCCGGAGTGTCACCGGTATAATGGTGGAAACCCAATCCATCACACGGAGACATCATGCCCAAACGCATGGAGCAGCTCACCCGCTGGCTTAGGCACGATGTGGGACTGCCGCCTTTTGAACTGGCACCCGCCTCCGCGGACGCCAGCTTCCGTCGCTATTTCCGCATTGTCTTCAACGGCGAGTCCCGCATCGTCATGGACGCCCCGCCCGACAAGGAGGATGTGCGACCGTTCGTTCGTATCGCGCGGCAGTTGCGATCTGTCGGTCTCAATGTTCCTGCCATCGAAGCGGAGAATACCGAGGAAGGGTTTCTGCTGCTCGGTGATTTGGGAGAGTGCCAGTACCTTTCCGAACTCGATGACGGCAGCGTCGATCGTCTGTATGGCGATGCACTGGGGGCCCTTGTGGTGCTTCAAAGCTGTGGACCTGAGGGGTTGCCGGCCTACGAAGGGGAACTCCTGTGGCGCGAAATGGAGCTGTTTCGTGAATGGTTCCTGGGACGTCATCTCGGGTTGGAACTGAAGGAATCGGAGCAGCGGATGCTCGACGAGGTCTTTGAGCGGCTGATTGCGGCCGCACTCGAACAGCCGCAGGTCCCGGTGCATCGGGATTTCCACTCCCGAAACCTGATGGTGGCGCCGCATAATCCGGGTATTCTGGACTTCCAGGATGCCGTGTCCGGTCCGGTGACCTACGACCTGGTGTCACTGCTGCGGGATGCCTACATTGAATGGCCCCGGGAACGGGTGGAGGATTGGGTGCAGGGTTACCACGACCTCCTTGTGGACTCGGGCGTTCTGCGCCAGCCTGGAGAGCAGGCCTTCCTGCGCTGGTTCGACCTGATGGGGGCGCAGCGTCACCTCAAGGTGTTGGGGATCTTTGCCCGACTTCACCACCGTGACGGCAAGGCCGCCTACCTGGACGACATGCCGCTCACGTTCCACTATCTGCTCGATGAGAGTTCCCGCTACCCCGAACTGAGGAAATTGCAGCACTTCCTTCAGGAACGCGTCGCGCCATTTTTCCAGCGAGGGTGATTGGGTGTGGAGCTTCAGGCACTGGCGCCGCCGCCGCATACTGGCCCGCTCGGCGGTTTCCAAAGGGGAGTGGCGGCGCGCCGAAGAGTCACTCCCGCTACTTGAGAGCCTGACGGACGATGAACGCCATCGATTACGTGAGTGGGCGACGCTTTTCCTTCACGAGAAATCCCTCGAGGGTGTGCAGGGGCTGACTATCGATGGTGATGCGGCACGTCGCATCGCCCTGCAGGCCTGCCTGCCGATCCTCCATCTCGACTTCGATTGGCTCCGCGGCTGGACGTCGGTGGTGATCTACCCCGATGCATTCGTGGTGGATCACGAGGAAATGGATAGTGCCGGCGTGGTCCACCGTGTCCGGGAGGCACGCAGTGGCGAGTCTTGGGACCGCGGTCCGCTGATTATCTCCGCCGCCGACGTAGACGCGGGTCGTCAGCGGGACGCCTACAACGTGATTCTCCACGAGATCGCCCACAAACTCGATGCCTTGAACGGCGTCGCCGACGGTTTTCCTCCCCTGCATGGTGATATGCAGCCCGAAGCGTGGACCCGTGCCTTCACCCGGGCATTCGAGGATATCAACCAGCGGCTGGACGCGGGCCAGGAGACCCTTCTGGACCCTTATGCCGCCGAAGCGCCCGAGGAATTCTTCGCCGTCGCCACCGAGACCTTTTTCGAGGTTCCGGAACGATTGGCAGAAGCCTATCCAGACGTTTTCGAACAGCTCGCCCGATTTTACCGGGTGTGGTCGTTAAAGAGGTCATAAGGGCCAAAACCGACCCACAGGCTGGGGCGCAGACGGCAGGCAACCACTGAGACCACCGAGAACGGCGCGGTTTAATTAAGGGAGAACCCGGTGCCCGTAGGGCGCATTCTGAGATGCCACTTTGTTCCCACAAAGCCGATGACCTTGCGGAATGCTCCGTACCCGTGTGGGGACACATACCAAATGCGCCGGCACCGACCGCCACCGATCCGGTGTATTTGAATGTGCCCCAACAATGGTTGGTGCACTCCGTAAATTGATCGGCTCTATTAAAGACGCTGGCATATCAAGAATGCACCCTTGTATGTTCTGTTCCACAGCTCCAGGGGAGGGGGCGATCATCCGCGTAAGGCATACAAGCCGGACGCATCGCGGCTACGTCTCGGGAGCGGCGATGGGGGGCAGGCGCTCCATCAGATAACAGAGGCAGTCCTGCCGGATTACACAATCGTCGAGGGTTAGCATCGATGGCATGATCGGCAGCCGGGTGCGCAGTTCGCCCTCTATCACCGTGAAGAAGTGCTCGGTGACCGGGTCCCCCTTTTCGTTTCGCGCCTCTACCCGGGCACCGGCGCCGTTGGCGTAGGCCAGCGTAGTGCCGGCGGGCAGTTCGCGAAAGTTGAGCTCGTCCAGATCGGGTTCGAACAGCAGTTGCGCGCTGGCATCCCGGAAGCTGAAGGAGACGTCCTCGGGGACTTTGACGGTAGCCACCGTATGGAACAGGTCATAGTCATGGGGAGCGACCGGGTGATCCGGCAGTGCCGCCATGTTGAGCACCGCATCGAGGTATTCAAGTACATGGCCGGTGTTCGCGGACTGCCCGGGTTTGCCGCACTCGACTGTTACCGCCGGACAGAGCCGGGCCATGGCCATGGACTGAACGGCATCGGGACGGATGAAATAGACCACCGTGCGACTGAACAGGGTGGCCAGGTGCAGATAACGATGGTCGAGGCGGTTGATGCAGCCGTAGTGGGGGTTGAGACCGGTATTGTTGTGGACGTCGATACTGGCGAAGGGTCGGCGCCGGCCAACGGCATCCAGCACCTCCGCAGCCAGGCGGTGTTCGGGTCCGTCCCCCCCTTTCCAGATGCGGTTGAAGTCGGGCTGCCCCTCCAGGTGCCGCAGGCCATGCCGGGCAGCAGCAACGTTGCCGATGAACAGCGACAGTGACCGAGGCAGCGTGTGCCCCGCGTACTGATCCAGCAGGGCGCGCACCGCCTCCCAACCGGTATCCTCATTACCGTGCAGTAGCACTGTCACCACCAGTGGCTCGTCCCGCCGCCCCGGGAGGTGAATCAGGGTGGGCCCCTCCAGGATTTCGTGCAGCCGCGACGCCGGCCGGCTCAACAGCCCGTCGGGGAGTCCCTCCAGTTGCTCCAGCTTCGGTTCATGCATCCTCTCGTTCCTGTTAAATGGGCCATTCATGCACGGGCATTCCGCTGTCCTGGAGTTCCAGGTAACGCTCTACCAGTTCTACCATATCGCTGCCGGTCTGCTCGATATAGTTGCCCTGCCAGGCTGCTCCGGTACGACCGGTGCGGATCCGTTCCTCGATAATGCCCAGGTAGAGGTCGATATCGCCTGCAGTGCAGCCCGACTCCTCCAGCCCCTCTCTTGCCATTGGCAGAAGATGTCGACGGAATAGCTCCTGAAGCCTCCAGTTTTTGCCATCTAGCCACATGATGGGGGCATCGAGGCTGTGTTTGGCGGCGTTGTAGAAATTGTCGCGTGCCCTGGCGAAATCCAGCTTCACCTCCACGCCCCGCTCCTGCTCGGCGATAGTGGTCATCAAGCCGAAAAACAGCGCGGCATTGGCGATGCTGTCGATGACACTCGGCCCCGCCGGGACTACCCGGTGCTCGATGCGAAGGTGCGGTGTGCCATCTTTGTCGAACCCCACCAGTGGCCGGTTCCAGCGCCAGATTGTACCGTTCTGCAGTCTCAGATGGCTGAGCGCCTCCGGCCGCTCAGCCAGTTCTACCGGCAGCAGCATGGGATAGTGCTCCAGATTCTCCTGAAACAGCTCGAACATCGATTCGCGCACATAGCCGGAACCAAAGGTCACGCGTTTCAGCGGCCCGGAGGCGGCCCCTTCGATGCCTCCGATGTCGACCGCCTGCTCGAAAAGGGGAATGCGCGATTCCTGCCAGAGGCGCCGGCCGAACAGTAGCGGTGAATTGGCACTTGCCGCCACCATCGGCGCTGAAAGGATCGTTGCCACATTGAAGTAGCGTGCGGCCTTCTCCTGCGCCACCTGGAAATGGAGCTGGAAGGAGGTGGTGGCCGCCTCCAGCATGACGTCGTGGTGTTCGGTTCGCAGATGCTCCCGGCCCTGGATCTCGAGAATCAGGGCGCGGCCGCCCCGCAGGCGCATGACCTGCTCATTAAGTGCCTTGTAGCGCGTGAGGAGCGACATGTTGGCCAGGGTCAGCACCTCGTCGCGCACTGTCGGCAGGATGCCGATCATCGCCAACCGCAGCCCCATGGCGCTGGCCGTCTCCCGACAGCGGAGCCAATTGGCACTCAGTTCCTGATGCATGGCCCCGAGTGCATTGCCCCCGAGGGCCAGCGGCGTGCTGTTGAGTTCGACGTTGAACAGCGACAGCTCCGGGGTCACCAGCGCATCGGGGAGCTGCTGGAGAAAACGTACATTCTCGGGCGCCGGCTGGGCGGCGGCATCCACCAGCCACGCCTCGAGCTCAAAGCCGACGCTACCGTGGCGAGCCGAAAACCGCTGCTCGGCAAACCAGCGCCCAAGCAGGTCTGTCTCGGCCTTCAGCCTTCGGCGAAACGCCTCGAAATCATGCTTCTTGAAGCGGCTTCCCGAGATCTCCTGGCCCATGCTGTCTCTCCCGGTTCGTAGCTCCCTACAGAAGTGTCGTCGTTCCGACAGGCTCCTGGCCACAGAGAGCACGAGGCCACGGAGGAATGATCGTGATTACCCGGTGTTCTCTGTGGCTATCCAATCATTACCGGGACCGTCAGGGCGATTCGTTCTCCGCCATCAGCATCCGGTCCAGCTCAGCCAGTCGTTGCGGGGTCCCGATATCCATCCAGCGGCCGCGATAGTGTTCACCGCTGACCCGACCGGCCTTGATAGCGCGGCGCAGCAGCGGCGCCAGGGGAAAGGCACCCGGTTCACACCCCTCGAACAGCTCCGGGCGGTACACCCCGATGCCGGAGAAGGTGAGCCGTGCTCCCGAAGTGGTCACCCGGCCGCCATCAAGGGCGAAGTCTCCTCCATGATGATGGACGGGATTGTCCACCAGCACCAGATGGGCGAGGCCGTCCGGTTCAGGGGGCAGGCGTTCGAAGGGATAATCCGTCCAGACATCGCCGTTGACCACGATAAAGGGTCCGGGAGCCAGCAGGGGCAGCGCCTGCAGGATCCCGCCACCGGTCTCCAGGGCCGCGGCCTCGGGCGAATAGGTGATGGTGAGGTCATAATCGGAACCATCCCCCAGAACCGTTTCGACCCGGGAGCCGAGATGGGCGTGATTGATGACCAATTCGCTGATTCCGGCGTGTGCCAACGCTTTCAGGTGATACTCGATGAGGGCCATGCCGCCGGCCTGCAATAAAGGCTTGGGGGTGGTGTCGGTTAGCGGCCGCATGCGCTCGCCGCGGCCCGCCGCCAGGATCATCGCTTTCATACCGATTCCGCGGTGGATTTCGGCCCATCATCCGGCATCTGTCGCAGCGATCCAAGTCTGCTCGCGCATTACCTGACTTTTGTGCTAGGGTATTGGCAGCTAACGTCAATGGATTCCGGATCAGGCGCCCGCGAGTAGCCGGTGCAGTAGAATCTGCCTGATCGAAACAAATTCCGACTCATGAATATCCGAGAAACGACAGGGAGACCCCCCATGAATGCCAGCGAGAGCGAAAACATGAATCTGGATCTGAGCAGCGGTATCGCCGCTTTCGAAGGGAAACACTTTGCCACTGCCATGCAGCTTCTCTCTCCGCTCGCCGATGAAGGCGAACCGGAGGCGCAATACCGGGTGGCCATTATCTTCCAGAATTCACTGCTGGGCTCTCCCAATGAAGCCAGGGCAGCCGAATACATGCGGGCGGCGGCCGAGCAGGGGCACGCCATGGCCCAGCACGGACTCGGCTTCATGTACCTGGAGGGCGAGTGCGTGGAGCAGGATGAGGCGGAGGCGGTCAAGTGGTTCCAGAAGGCCGCCGATCAGGGGCTCATCGGCTCCCTGACGACCCTCGGTATGCTGTACCAGGAGGGGCGCGGTGTGGAGAAGAACGAGGCCAAAGGCCGGGAACTGCTGAAGCAGGCCGGCTTCGACTCGTGATCCTTGCCGGGGCGGGCGAAGGCCCGCCCCACTTGCTTTGGAGCAGTTTTACCCTTGAGCAGTCGGCCCCATTAAACCGCTTTGCCGTCCGAGAGGTTCAGCCAGCCTTTGGCGATGCGGTAAATCAGCCAAACGGCCGTTGCGAACAGGATGAGCAGGCCGACCCCGAATCCGGCAGTGAGCCCTCCCAGAAGAGACCAGAGAACGGTAAACCAGAAGGTGCGAATCTGCCAGCGGAAATGGCTGGCGAGCCAGGCGTCTGTTGCCTCACCGCGCTTCACATAGTCGAGCACCACGCCGACGATGAAGGTCACCGGAAACAGAAAGGAGAGGGCCTGCAGGGCATAGACCGCGGTGAGCAGTTTTTTCAGCGACTGGGTGTGTGCAGCGGTAGATTCCAATGAGCTACTCCATTCGGGGAGTTGAGTGATTTTCACGGCCGGCGCCCGGGACCGCGGAGCGGACCTGGAGGGGATGGCTCCGCCGGAGCGCACAACAATCCGACAAAAATTGACTCCAATCAAGGTGGTCAACGTTTTGCGCCGGGAAAATCCGGTGCCCCCTAACAACAAGGTGTTACCTCCAAAGGGATAGGTCATGCTCTCGCTCCCCCGCAGGCTCTTGCGCCACCTTGCTCCCGAGCCGGTTCAGGTCAGCGGCAATGAGATCGTCCGCAGCACGTTCGCCGCCTTCATCGGTATGCTGGCCGTTACCGGATTCAGCAGTTTCATGCTTCCCGCCTCGGCCCTGCCAGTCGTTGCAGCTTCCATGGGGGCCTCCGCCGTACTCACCTTTGCCCTGCCGAGCAGCCCGCTGTCCCAACCGTGGCCCCTGGTGGGTTCCCATATCATCTCGGCATCCATCGGTGTGGCCGCCTGCCTGTGGATTTCCGAACCGGTGCTCGCGGCGGCCGTGGCGGTTTCCCTGTCCATACTGGTGATGTTCCTGACCCACACCCTGCACCCGCCCGGGGGTGCTGCTGCGCTGCTGCCGGTTGTCCTCGGTGATTCCGTAAGAGAGGCCGGTTTTGCATTTGTTGTTGCCCCGGTAGCCGTCAACGTGTTCGTGCTGCTGGCAGTCGGGATGGCGATCAATATCCTTGTATTCGGTCGGCGCTATCCGGCCAAGCCCTACGAGCCTGAAAATCTCATTCACGATAGCGATGACCCGCCCTCGCTGGACCGCATCGGTATTACTCACGGGGATCTCCATCAGGCCTTGGTGGACCTCGATATCTATTTGGATGTGAGTGAAGAGGATCTCAATCGTATCTATCGGATGGCCGGAGCCCAGGCCTATCGGCGCCGTATGGGTGAGATCACTTGTCAGGACATCATGTCACGGGATCTGGTGACCCTCAGGCTCGATACCGATGTGGAAGAGGCCTGGTCACTGTTGCGTCACCACAAGCTGAAGGCACTCCCGGTCATTGATGAAGCCCGCCATGTCATCGGTATTCTGACGCTGGTGGATGTTTTGAAGCCAGTGGACTTGAAAACCTATCGCGGGTTCGATGAGAAGCTGATAACGTTCATTCGGCGCGCCCTTCCGGTCTCTTCCAAAGGGCCGCGCAGCGTGGGCGATATTATGGTGCGACCGGTACTTACCGTGGACTCGGATATGCACATCACCGAGGTGGTACCGCTGCTCTCGGATGCCGGCTATCATAATCTGCCCGTCGTCGATCGCGACTACCGGCTGGTGGGCATGATTACTCAATCGGATCTTATTGCAGCGCTCTATAACGGTTCCTTGCAGACCCAGGGGGAAACCGACGCCGCCCTGCAGAAGGTTTTCACCACGCCCTTGCGATCACCCGTCAATATCTGAGGGGAGGATCCCGACCAACCAGAAGAGCATCGGAGTCGTTATTCCTGACGATTTGACTCAGGTCAAGGCGAGCAGCCTCCGTAATATCGCTTAATAGCTTCACCGTCCATCATCCCGAAGGGGGCCTGTCATGAGTGAAACTTTCACCAAAAGCATGGCCAGGAACATTTACCTGGGGGGAAGTGTATTCTTCATCCTCCTGTTCCTGGCTCTATCTTTCGATACCGTCCAAACCCTGCCCGAACGCGACAACCGGCATAACATCACGCCATCCGTCGCTCTCGGCAAAAAGGTTTGGGAGGACAACAACTGCCTCGGCTGCCACACGCTGATGGGAGAGGGCGCCTACTTCGCCCCAGAACTGGTCAATGTCTATAACCGCTTCGGTGAGAGCAAGCTGGCCCTCAAGGCCTTCATCTCCGGCCGGCCTGTAGATGGCATCCCCGGGCGCCGCTCCATGCCCCAGTTCAACCTCTCTGAAGAAGAGCTCGATGGCCTGGCTGATTTCCTGAAGTACGCATCGGAAATCAACGCCGCTGGCTGGCCGCCGAATATCCAGGGCTAAGAGGGGAATCCTATGAAATACCAATCGCAATCCGTAGCAAAACCCTACTTTATCGCCGCCCTCGGTCTTTTCGTGGGGCAAATCATTTTCGGCCTGATCATGGGCTACCAGTATGTGGTCGGGGATTTCCTGTTTCCGGAGATTCCGTTCAACGTGGCCCGCATGGTTCACACCAATCTGCTGATCGTCTGGCTGCTGTTCGGCTTCATGGGTGCCTCCTACTACCTGGTACCGGAAGAGGCGGAGCGGGAACTGTATAGTCCCAAGCTGGCCCTGGCGCTGTTCTGGATCTTCCTGGTCGCCGGCGCACTGACCATCGTTGGTTACCTGGCGGTACCCTACGCCACGCTGGCCGAAATGACAGGCAATGATCTGCTGCCGACCATGGGACGCGAGTTCCTGGAGCAGCCCACGATTACCAAGATCGGCATCGTGGTGGTCGCCCTGGGCTTCCTGTTCAACGTGGGCATGACCGTGCTTACCGGCCGCAAGACGGTGGTCAATATCGTCCTGATGACCGGTCTTACCGGCCTGGCAGTACTGTTCCTGTTCTCCTTCTACAACCCGACCAACCTGGTACTGGACAAGATGTTTTGGTGGTGGGTGGTTCACCTGTGGGTTGAAGGCGTCTGGGAACTGATCATGGCCTCTATCCTGGCGTTCGTGCTGATCAAGACTACCGGCGTTGACCGCGAGGTTATCGAGAAGTGGCTCTACGTCATCATCGCCATGGCCCTGATCACCGGTATCCTGGGCACCGGCCATCACTATTTCTGGATTGGCACGCCGGAGTACTGGCAGTACCTGGGCTCGATCTTCTCCGCCCTTGAGCCGATTCCGTTCTTCATGATGACCGTCTTCGCCTTCAACATGGTGAACAAGCGTCGTAAGCAGCATCCCAACAAGGCGGCCGTACTCTGGGCGCTGGGTACTGCAGTAGTGGCATTCCTGGGCGCAGGCGTGTGGGGCTTCCTGCATACGCTCGCTCCGGTCAACTACTACACCCACGGCTCTCAGATCACCGCTGCCCACGGTCACCTGGCCTTCTACGGTGCGTATGTGCTCATCGTGTTGACCATGATCTCCTACTCCATGCCCTACCTGCGCTGGAACCAGTCCGCCGCGCCCCAGCGGGCACAGGTGCTGGAGATGTGGGCCTTCTGGCTGATGACCATTTCGATGGTGTTGATCACGCTGTTCCTTACTGCGGCGGGTATCCTGCAGGTCTGGATGCAGCGTGCAGCTGAGGAGCCGATGGCCTTCATGGTGGTTCAGGACAAGATCGCCCTGTTCTACTGGCTGCGTTTCGCCGCGGGATGGACGTTCTTTGGTGGCCTCCTTGTGTACGTGTCCAGCTTCTTCGTTAAGAATGAAGCACCCTCGGCCATCACGGATGAGGAAGTGACCGCTGCCGCGTAACACGCAGTAGCGTTGATGGAGGGGGGCTTCGGCCCCCCTTTTTCTTTGTACCTGAACTTCGCCTGGCGGCCGCCGACCGGGTGCATCCGCTGCCAGATCCCCCGGTTCAACGGGAACCCGAACCCACCAGTTGTTTTTATCCTTCTACTATTCTCCGATCACTCCTTCCCCTGCCAATGTTTCCAGCCGTTACCTAACTCCTTGAATGCAAGACGTTTGAAAACCGACAGGTTTGCTGAGAAAGTAATCCTGCGTTTTTTTTGATAATTGTCATTTTTAGTGCATATTTGAATGCGGCCCTATTTCGCCTGGTTGAAATTGGGTGCATTATGTAACAAACCTTTTATCCCTTGATTCAGATCAATGCTCGGAATCAAGAACAGGATTAAAACTGTCATACAGAGAAGAGGGGTATTCTCGCCAGTTAACACAACCCGACCGACCAAAAGGGGAACAACCATGCAAGTCCGCTTCGCACTATCCGCACTCAGCCTCGCAATGGGTCTGGCCGTCGCCGGCTCTGCCGCTGCTGCCGGCAAGCCTACGCTTTCCGAGGCTGATTTCGAAAAAGCCAAACAGGTTTACTTTGAGCAATGCGCCGGTTGTCACGGCGTTCTTCGCAAGGGGGCCACGGGCAAGGGCCTTGAACCCGCGGATACCCGCGAAAAGGGTCAGAAACGCCTGGAAAGGATCATCACCTGGGGTACCGAAGGTGGTATGAACAACTTTGACAATATCCTTTCCAAGGATGAGATCAAGTTGCTTGCCACCTACATCCAGATGGACGTGCCCGAGCCGCCGGAGATGTCGCTGGCGCAGATGAAAAAGCACTGGAAGGTCCACGTCAAACCGGAGGATTATCCCACCAAGCCGCTGCACGGCCGCAACTGGGAGAACTTCTTCGTGGTGATTGAGCGTGACGTCGGCAAAGTGGCTGTTATTGACGGTGACACCAAGGAGGTCCTGACCCATATTCCGACCGGCTATGCCGTTCACGTCATCAAGGCGCTGGAACACTCCACCGTCGAGGAGGCGGAGTATCCGGGCCGCTTCTGGTACACCCAGGGTCGCGACGGCAAGATGACCAAGATCGATCTCTGGCAGAAGCCTGAGAACATGCTGGTTGCCGAAAACAAAATCGCCTATGACGCACGTGACGTCGCGGTCTCCGGCGATGGCAAGTACGTAATCGGCGGCGGTTACTGGCCCCCGCATTTCGTCATCTCCGATGCCAAGACCATGGAGCCCCTGAAGGTGGTCTCTACGCGCGGCATCAACGTCGACGGCGAGTATGTGGAAGAGTCCCGTGTTGCCGCTATCTACACCACTCCGAATGCGCCGACCTGGCTGGTCGCCACCAAGGAGCTTGGTCAGATGTGGCAGGTCGATTACACCGATATCGACAACCTCCGTATCGAGCAGATCAATACCTCCAAGTTCCTGCACGACGGCTTCTTCGATCCGACTGGACGCTACTTCCAGATCGCGGCCAACGCCTCTAACCAGATGGTGGTGGTCGACTCGAAGACGCGGAAACTGGAAGCCATCATCGATACCGACAAGCTGCCCCATCCGGGTCCGGGCGCCAACTGGATCGATCCGAAGTGTGGTCCGGTAGGCGGCACCACCCATCTGGGTGTCGGCAAGGTCACCGTCTGGGGCAACGACCCGCAAGGGCATGCGGACCAGGCCTGGAAGACCTGCTACACGGTCAATACCGATGGTCCCGGCGTGTTTATCCGTACCCATCCGAAGAGCAAGTACGTCTGGGCGGATCAGACCAAACACCCGGAGCCGGAGGTTCAGCAGTCGGTCAAGGTTATCGACAAGAAGACCCGCAAAGTCGTGAAGACGCTTCGGCCGACCACGAAAGAGGGCCAGGCTACTGTCCATATGGAGTTCAACGCCGATGGCAGCGAAGTGTGGGTCTCGGTCTGGAACCTGTCTGACAGCAAAAAGGCCAATGGCGAAATCGTGATCTACGATGCGGAAACGCTCGAAGAGAAGGATCGCGTCAAGGGTCTCTACGCACCGACGGGCAAGTTCAACGTCCATAACCGGACCGAACACGTGACCTGATCGCATCAACTCCGGTTCACTCGAACAGGCGGGCTGAGGGAGCAGCCCGCCATTACCTAATCTACTGCTCGGCTGAAAGGAGAAAGGTGTGATGGCCCACTCGGAAAACAAGCGGCGGTTGCTGTCGCGTAAGGTACTATTCGGCGCGAGTATCGGAAGCGCCCTCTTTTTCATGATGCTTGGTGTGTTCTTCTGGGGTGGCTTCAACACCGCCATGGAAGCCACCAACACACTCGAATTCTGTATCTCCTGTCACGAGATGGAAGACACCGTCTACCAGGAGTACAAGGAAACCGTTCACTACAATAATAGGAGCGGTGTCCGTGCGGCCTGTTCCGACTGCCACGTTCCGGACCCGTGGGTCCACAAGATCGTTCGCAAGGTACAGGCCACCAAGGAACTCTGGGGCAAGATGACCGGAAGCATCAATACACCGGAAAAATTCGAGGCCAAACGCCTCCAACTCGCGATGAACGAGTGGAAGCGTATGAAAGGCAGCGACTCCCGGGAGTGCCGCAACTGCCACGACTGGTCCACCATGGACCCGGCAGGCCAGAAGAAACGTTCGCGTAGTCAGCACGTCTTCGCTATGGAACAGGGGCAGACCTGCATTGACTGTCACAAGGGCATCGCCCACAAGTCGGTCCGTGACCAGCTGAGTGAAGAACAGATTGCCGAGCTCGAGAAGCCCGATGCCTCCCATAGTCGTCCCCTGCCAGCCAGATGGGTGACCTTCCTGGCAGAAGAGGAAAGCCAGGGCCAGCAGGCTGCCAGCGCGCCAGCGGTTGCAGCCGCATCTGCACCGGCTGCAGCAGTACCGGCATCGTCCGGCAGCTCTGAGGGAATGCCCGACTGGGCTGCCGTTCCGGCGCGCCAGATCACGGTTTTCTATCCCGGACAGACCTCCATGGAGTGGGCGCTGAATGGTAGCCGCCACGGCGGAGCCCGGGTCTACGATAAAGCGGGAGACCGGTGCTTCGATTGCCATGAAGGTGAAGAGGCCGACATGGGCGCGAAGATGGTAAGCGGCGACAAGGCGGAAGAGACCCCCATTCCCGGCAAGCGCCCGGGCATACCCGTCGACGTCCAGGCTGCACACGATGGCGAACACCTCTACATGCGTTTCGTTTGGCCCGAGACCGAGCACTCACCGGTACCGTTTGTCGACGGTGGCAAGATGGACCCGGAAAACCCGGTCAAGCTGGCCGTGATGCTGTCCAATGACGATCCCGAACAAGCCGGCCAGGCCGGTTGCTGGGGCACCTGTCACCATGATGCCCGCTCCATGCCGGATACGCCCGACGGTGAACAGGTGACCAAGTACATCGCCGAAACGCGGACAGACATCTCCATCCGAAGCGAGCCGCGTGGTGGCTGGGATAAGCGCAAGAGCGATGAGGAAATCCAGGCACTGCTCGCCGACGGAACCTTCATGGATCTGCTCCGCTTCAACGCCGGCACCGGCGAATCCGAGGATGGCTATGTCTTGGCCGACCGGGTAATGGAAGGTGGACAGGGCGTGGAGTTCAGCGCCGAACAGCAGGACGGTTTCTGGGTAGTCACGATGAAGCGCAAGCTTGATTCCGACCAGCCCGGCGATCTGTCACTGGCCTCCGACCAGCTCTACAATATCGGTTTCGCCATCCACGACGACTACAGTGATTCCCGTTTCCACCACGTTTCGCTCGGTTTCAAGCTCGGGTTTGACAATCCCGGCGCCGAGATCAACGCGGTCGGGATGTAGAGGTTCCTCCGTGCCCAGGGATGGGCCCTCCTTTAGGTTCGCTTGATACAGATCATGGGAAAAAGGCGGAACAAGAGCGACAGTCGGTAAAACACCCAACCGGGGAAAATATCGTGCGTACATCTCGATACTGGATACTCCTCTCACTGCTCATCGCCGGGTCGTCACTGGCGGATACGGTTACCGTTGAAATCAAGGGGTACCAGTTCATCCCCGAAGAGGTAACGGTAAAGCCGGGCGATACGGTCCAGTGGGTCAACCGTGAGAAGCGCCAGTACCACAGCGTCTGGTTCGAAGAACTGGGCGAACCGGAGTCGGATTACTTCTTCCCGGGCGAGAGTACCTCCCGCCAGTTTACGCAGGTAGGCAGTTTTCCCTACCGTTGCGGACCCCACCCGGAGATGACCGGGGTGGTCAACGTTGAGGAGTAGAGTACATGAGACTTGCTATAGCTCCCGAACCTGGACGAAGCCGTTGGCATGCCGTCGCCGTCGCCATCACGCTTCTGTTCCTGACGACCACTTCCGTAGCGGCCATTGAACCGGATGGCGAGCGCAAGGACGAACTGATCCATCTGCTGCAGCACGACTGCGGCTCCTGCCATGGAATGACGCTGAAGGGCGGGCTGGGTCCCTCCCTTCTCCCGGAACAGCTTGAAGACAAGTCGGCGATGATGTTGCGCGCCACCATCCTCATCGGTCGGGCCGGGACACCGATGCCGCCATGGCAGGGCATTCTTTCCGAAGAGGAAGTCGACTGGCTGGTTGGCAGACTGCAAGAGGGGATCTCCGATGCGCATTGACCAACTGCTGGTCGCAACGGTTCTGACGGTCATGCTGACGGGCTGTGCGGCCCCACGGGCAACCGGCGATCTCGGTGTGGTCGTGGAGCGCGCTTCGGGCAGTCTGACCCTCGTTGAAACCACTAACCAGACACTGTTGCAACGCATCGAGGGCCTCGGCGATCTTTCGCACGCCTCGGTGGTGTATTCGCGGGATGAGCGTTTTGCCTATGTCTTCGGTCGCGACGGCGGATTGACCAAGGTCGACATGTTGAGCGGCCGCATCGCCGGGCGGACCATTCAGTCCGGCAACAGTATCGGTGGTGCCATCTCCCAGGACGGGAGCCTGGTTGCCGTCTCCAACTACGAGCCCGGCGGGGTCAAGGTGTTTGATGCCGACACCCTCGAACTGGTCGTTGATATTCCCGCAACCTATGGTGAGGAGGGGCAGCTATCCAAGGTGGTCGGGCTGGTCGATGCCCCCGGACAGCGTTTCGTCTTCAGCCTCTTCGAGGCTGGAGAGATCTGGGTGGCGGACCTGAGTCAGCCGGACAAGCCGCAGATCACCCGATTCAAGGATATCGGCCGCGAACCCTACGACGCACTTGTTACCCCGGACGGGCGCTACTACATCGCCGGGCTGTTTGGAGAGGATGGCCTTGCAATGCTCGACCTGTGGCATCCCGAACAGGGTGTGCGCCGCATTCTTGACCATTACGGCCGCGGGGAACAGAAGCTTCCTGTCTACAAAATGCCGCACCTGGAGGGCTGGGCCATTGCCGGCGATTACGCCTTCGTACCGGCAGTGGGTCGTCACGAGGTGTTGATCGTTGATGTCGGCACTTGGCAGGAAGTGGATCGCATCGAGGTCCACGGCCAGCCGGTTTTCGTCATGGGACGCCCTGATGGGCGCGAGGTCTGGGTCAACTACGCGTTCCCTGACAACGATACGGTGCAAATCATCGATACCGCATCGTTCCGGATTGCCGAAACGCTGAAGCCGGGCAAAGGCGTCCTGCACATGGAGTTCACTCCCCGGGGTGAACACCTGTGGATGTCGGTGCGCGACGAGGATGTCGTCCGGGTCTACGACACCAGGACGCGGCAGGAAATTGCCACTCTGCCGGCGGAAAAACCCAGCGGTATCTTCTTCACCGCACGGGCGCACCGGATCGGTCTCTGAGAAACGCAGCCACCAGGGGAAAGCCAATGCTACTTCCGGAAACGAATGTGAGCGAAATCGAGAGTGCGTCCCTGGACCCGCTGGAGCGTCACCTTCTGAATGATTTTCAGCGTAACCTGCCCCTGGAGCCCCGGCCTTTCCAGCGCATGGCCGAGCAGCTTGGCACCAGCGAGGCGCGTGTTCTCGAATGCCTGTCCCTTCTGAATCGGGACGGCCGTATAAGCCGCGTAGGTCCGGTGTTTCGACCCCATTCCGTGGGAACCAGCACACTCGCCGCAATGGCAGTTCCCGGTGAGCGGCTCGATGAGGTCGCCCTCCTCATCAATCAATACCCGGAAGTCAACCACAACTACGAGCGCGAACATCGAATCAATCTCTGGTTCGTGGTGACCGCGCCGGATGAGCCCCATCTCCAGGAGATTCTGAAGGACATGGAGCTGCGTACAGGGCTGCCCGTAATCTCACTTCCGATGCTCGAGGCCTACCACATCGACCTGGGTTTTAGCCTGCAATGGGGCGTCGGCAACAGCGCAGCGGAAGCGAGCCACCCATCCGCTCGGCAGGCACCTTTTCATCCCGGCCCCGGCCCCGGTCTCGGAAAAGCGGAGGGAGCCATTGAGTCCGAGTTCGATCGGCGACTGGTTGCCACCATCCAGCAGGGGCTGCCGCTCGTTGCACAACCGTTTGCCGAGATCGCAGAGCAGGTAGGGCTGGACGAACGGCAAGTCATCCGGCGGTTGCGGGAGTGGCTGGCCAACCGCGTGATCAGTCGTTTGGGCGTAATTGTCCGACACAGGAGACTGGGCTATCGGGCCAACGCCATGGTGGTCTGGGATGTGCCGGATGACAGGGTGTCACAGTTGGGCCGTTGCATGGGGCAGTACGATTTTGTCACGCTCTGCTACCAACGCCCGCGTCGGCTACCCGAGTGGCGTTACAATCTTTTCTGCATGATCCATGGACGGGATCGGGATACGGTCATCGAGAAGGTCGAGTGGCTGGTCCAGCAGTGCGATCTGCAGGACATACCGCATCGCCTGCTTTTCAGCCGGCGCAGTTTCAAGCAGCGGGGGGCGCACTATCAGCGTTCGGATGCTGCCGACCACGGCACCGTCGCCTCCAGGCAGCGGGAGCTGGCATCATGCTGAACGAGCTGGATCGTCGCATCATCAATGAACTGCAGCGTGGTTTTCCGGTTTCGGAGACCCCCTATGCCGACGTTGCCGGTCGGCTGGGAACGACCGAGGCCGCATTGCTGGCGCGACTGCAGCAGATGCTGGATGACGGCATCCTGACCCGCTTCGGCCCGCTCTATCATGCCGAGAAGATGGGAGGAGGACTGACGCTGGCGGCCATGGCGATTCCCGCAGCCGATTTCGAGTCGGTGGCGGAGAGCGTCAACGGATTTCCGGAGGTCGCTCACAATTACGCTCGTGACCATCGCCTCAACATGTGGTTTGTGCTGGCCACGGAATCTCCCGAGCGCATCGGGGAGGTGATTGCGGAGATAGAGCAGCGGACGGGATATCCGGTGTATAACATGCCCAAGCAGGAAGAGTTCTTCGTCGGCCTTCACTTCGGGGTGTGAGATGAATACAGCTGAAGCAATCACCACCGAATACACACTCGACGATACCGATCGCGCCATTATACTGGCCACCCAGTCCGGACTGCCGCTGACGCCCCGCCCCTATCACCAGCTGGCGGATCAGCTGAATCTTCGGGTCGAGGAAGTACTGGCACGCTTTCGGCGCATGGCCGAGGCCGGGGTGATTCGTCGCATCGGTGCGGTTCCCAACCATTACAAACTCGGATACCGTGGTAACGGCATGAGTGTCTGGAACGTTCCCGATGCACGCATCCGCCACTGGGGACAAAAAATCGGTGCGCTCGACGAGGTCAGCCACTGTTACCATCGGCCCCGTCATCTACCCGAGTGGCCTTACAATCTGTTTGCCATGGTGCACGGTCATGACCGCGCTGCCGTCGAGGAGCAGGTGAATCGGATCGCCGAACTGCTGGGCGATGATGACCTTGGGCATGAAGTGCTGTTCAGTACACGGATACTCAAGAAAACGGGCCTGCGGATTACCGGCTGATTTCCACCGGTTGATACGCGGTGCCGCATGCAAAGTTCCCGGGTGCCCACCTTCGCCAACCGACAGGACACAGAACATGTTCCGAGTTTCCCAATTCATGAAAGCCCTTACGGCTCCTGTGCCCACTCTCCCCCCCAGCCGGGGACCGATGCCGGGCCCGGTGGTGATCTGGAACCTGATTCGCCGCTGCAATCTCACCTGCAAACACTGCTACTCGATCTCGACCGACACCAACTTCAAGGGTGAACTCTCCACGGAAGAAGTGCTGACGGTGATGGAAGACCTCTACGCCTTCGGTGTTCGCGTGCTGATCCTCTCCGGTGGTGAACCGCTGCTTCGGCCGGACATCTTCACCCTCTCCGAACGGGCCAAGGCCATGGGTTTTTATGTCGGGCTCTCGACCAACGGTACCCTCATCGACGAGAGCAACATCGACGCCATTGCCGCCGTTGGCTATGACTACGTCGGTATCAGCATCGACGGGCTGCGGGAGACTCACGACGAATTTCGTCGCCTGAAGGGGGCCTTCGATGCCTCCATGCATGGCATTCGCCTGTGCCGGCAGCACGACATCAAGGTCGGTCTGCGCTTCACTCTGACCCGGGACAATGCCGCGGATCTGCCCGGGCTGCTGCAAATCATGAACGATGAGGACGTCAGCAAGTTCTATCTGTCACACCTCAATTATGCGGGCCGCGGCAACAAGAACCGGCGCAACGATACGGTGCACCGGATGACGCGCGACGCCATGGACCTGTTGTTTGCCACCGCTTGGGAGGATGCCCGGCAGGGAGGAGAGCGCGAGTTTGTCACCGGCAACAACGATGCCGATGGTGTCTACCTTCTGGATTGGGTCAGGCAGCGCTATCCGGATTATGTGCCCGTGATCCAGACGATGCTCGAACGCTGGGGTGGGAATGCCACCGGCGTCAATGTGGCGAATATCGACAACCTCGGCAAGATCCATCCGGACACCATGTGGTGGCACTACGAACTGGGAAACGTCCGCGAGCGCCCCTTCTCCGAAGTCTGGGAGGATGTCTCGGACCCGTTGATGGCCGGTCTCAAACAGCACCCCAGGCCGGTTACCGGCCGCTGTGGCGCCTGCAAATGGCTGAATATCTGTAACGGCAATACCCGGGTGCGTGCCCACCAGACCAGTGGCGACTGGTGGTCGGAGGATCCGGGTTGCTATCTCACCGACGAAGAGATCGGCCTCAACCCGCAAGCGGTGGCTGCCGGAGGATAACCCTTGAAACGCCTGTTGCTCACGGCCGCAGCCGTACTGCTGGCCACCGCCGTTCGGGCGGAGACGGTGCCCGGCGAAAAATCCGGAACGGAAGAACTTTTTCAGCAGCACTGTGCCGCCTGTCACGGTACCGATCGCCTGGGTGGGACCGGCCCGGCCCTGCTGCCGGAAAACCTCAAGCGGTTGCGGCCGAAAGCCGCCGCCCGGGTGATTGCCGAGGGACGCGCCGCCACGCAGATGCCGGGCTTCGCGGACAAGCTGTCCGAGGCTGAGATGGCCTCCCTTGCCGAGTATGTCCATACGCCGCTGCCGGAAGTACCCCGCTGGCGCATGGCCGAGATCCGGGACAGCCACATTATCCACAATCCGCTCCACACCCTGGGCGATACACCGGTTTTTTCGGCCGACATGCTCAACCTGTTCGTCGTGGTCGAGGTCGGAGACCATCACGCCACCATTCTCGATGGTGACAGTTTCAAACCCATTCACCGCTTTGCGACCCGCTTCGCACTGCACGGCGGCCCCAAATACAGCCGTGACGGACGTTTCGTCTATTTCGCATCCCGGGATGGCTGGATTACCAAATACGACATCTACAATCTCAAGCCGGTTGCCGAAGTCCGGGCCGGTATCAACACCCGCAATATCGCCGTGTCGGCGGATGACCGCTACATCATGGTGGCCAACTATCTTCCCCATACCCTGGTGGTTCTCGATGCGCGCAACCTCGAGCCCGTCAAGGTGATCGACGCGGTTGGTAGCGACGGTACCTCCTCGCGGGTCAGCGCCGTCTACACCGCGCGTCCGCGAAACAGCTTTGTCGCCGCCCTCAAGGACATCCCCGAGGTCTGGGAAATTAGTTACCTGGACGAACCGCCCAACGACTATGCCGGGTGGACCCACGACTATCGGAAGGAGTCGGGCGACCTGGAGCCTGTCGCCCGTTTCCCGAAACGCCGCATCACCGTGCATGACTACCTGGATGACTTCTTCTTCGACCAGGACTACGAATTCGTGATCGGTACCTCCCGCAAGGGAACCGGCCAGGTCGTCAACCTGGATACCAGTCGGGTGGTCAGTGAGCTGGAAATTCCCGGTATGCCGCACCTCTCTTCCGGCATCACCTGGAATTACCGCGGCCGCACGGTGATGGCGACGCCCAATCTCAAGGAAGCGGAGGTCAGCGTTGTCGACATGGAGAGCTGGGAAAATGTCGCTCGCATACCGACACTGGGCTCGGGCTTTTTCATGCGCAGCCACGAGAACACTCCCTACGCCTGGGTCGACGTGTTTTTCGGCGAGCACCGCGATGCCATGCACGTTATCGACAAGCAGAGTCTGGAAATCGTCAAGACCCTTCGCCCGGCACCCGGCAAAACCGCGGCACACGTCGAGTTTACCCGTGACGGCCGTTACGCCCTGGTCAGTATCTGGGACATGGACGGGGCGGTAGTGGTGTACGATGCAAAGACCCTCGAGGAGGTCAAACGGATTCCGATGGTGAAGCCCTCCGGAAAATACAACGTCTGGAACAAGACCCGGCTCTCGGAAGGCACCAGCCATTAGGGGCAGTGGCTAGTGACGAGTGGCTAGTCGCTAGTAGCGAGTTGCTAGTGGCCAGGCTGTAGGTCGGCCTTCAGGCCGGCACCGATTTCGATGGGTTAGTAGTGATGAATCACAGGCGACAAGTGGCGGGTATGAACAGTGAGTAGCAACAGGTGGCGGGCGCTGGTGGTTTCTTTTCTCATCGTGGCGACGGTTTCGGCGGCCGGTGCGAAGGAGGTGGTTGTCCGTTTGCCGCCGGAGTCGCTGGCCAACTGGTACAAGCCGCAAAATGAACGCCAGGTCTGGCTGCATACCATGTTCGGCCTGCGCGAAGCGATGCAGGCGGTGGAGTACTATACCGACACAGGGAACCGGGACAGGGCTATCCACTGGAGTGAACGCCTTCATGATCTCTATACCGAGATTCCCCGTATGGTCCCCGAATGGCAGATAGAGGTCGAGCCGGAAACCATGGAGCGGCTGGTGACCGCCGTCCGCAGTGCCGACAAGACAGAGACCGAGGCCGCACTGCGCCGCCTCGATACCACTTGCGACGGTTGTCACTCGGATTTTCAGGCCACGGCGGCCGCGCTTTACCGCTCTCCTGACTACGGCAATGTATCTGTCGCCGACGGCCACGGCGGCGAGACCACCTATCCCGAAGCGATGCGCCAGATCAGCCGTTCACTCAATGACGTCAAGATCGCGCTCAAGGACGGTTTCCCCCGGCGGGCCCAGGCGGCAGTGGCGACTCTGCGCAGCGAGCTGGACCGGTTATCCGGGAGTTGTGCCTCGTGCCACCGAGATTCAGCGCCGAGAGAACGCATTTTTGCCCACACCCCTGACCTGCTGGACAACCTGCATACGGTTCTGGAGGGGACGGACCGCAGCGCCCAGGGCCGTCTTCTCGGAGAGCTCGGGGTAACGGTATGCGCCCGCTGCCACTCGGTGCACCGCACCCTGGGCGACTTGCGCGACGAGATCGAGCGCTGATCGTCCAGGCGCTGTGCTCAGCCCATTGTCATTGCGAGCCGTACCCCCTGCTGTGCAGGCCCGATTCAATGAAGGAATGGTAACCACGGGGTGCACGGGGACAACGGGGGTAAAACCGGTTATTCGAGTCTTTTTCTCCCCCGTGCGCCCCGTGTTCCCCGTGGTCCGAAAGGGGTGTAAACGATTCGAGGCCGTAAACTGATCTCCTCTTCATTTAATTCCTGACTGTTTGACTCAGGTCAATGCGGCGCTGCCCCCGTTTGGGCGCTAATAGGGCTGCTGATCGAACAGGAGTGAATATGACTACCGCCGTCGCAACCGAACGCCGCCTGCCGGGCGATCTGGCTATCTGGTTCTTCATCTTTGCAGAACTGCTGGTCTTCGGGGTGCTGTTCCTCAGTTATGCCTTCACCAGGAACGGCGACGTGGCGCTTTTCAACGCCTCCCAGCTCACGCTCGACCGCGTCGGCGGGATGTTCAATACGCTGGCACTGATTACCAGCAGTTATTTCGTGGTGCGTGCGGTGGTGGCCATCCGTGCCGACCGCCAGGAGGCCTGTTCACGCTGGTTAATCGCTGCGATGGGCATGGGCGGGCTATTCCTGGCGATTAAAACGGCAGAATTCGCCGGCAAGTTCGCCGCCGGTGTTGGTCTTTCCACCAATACCTTTTACATGTTTTACCTCATGATGACGTTCTTCCACTATATGCACGTCATCCTCGGAATGGTGATTCTGGGGTATATCCTCCTGAAGACGCGTAACGGCGGTTATTTTGCCTCCGAACACACCGGCATCGAAAGTGGCGCCTCCTACTGGCATATGGTGGACCTGGTGTGGATTGTGCTGTTTCCGCTGGTCTACGTGATCCGCTGATGATTCCCCGTTTCTCCTCTTTCGAGGTATCTCGCAAATCGTATATCGCCACGCGTACGGGCCGCCCAGAATGAACTCCGTGCGCGCGGCAAGACCGAAGAGAGTGTTGACATGAAATCAGAATCGACCACCGTCAGAGCTTTCACCGTAATATGGGTGCTGCTGCTTGTATTGACGCTCATGACATTCGCCATCGGGGAAATGCAATTGGCAGGACCGGCGGCGGTCTCTTTTGTACTCGCCATGACGCTGCTCAAGAGTCAGCTGGTGGCCAGCTGGTTCATGGGCCTGCGGCGCGCGCCGATACTGTTCCGGGCAATCATGACCGGTTATCTCGTCGTGGTGACAGCATTCATTGCCATTGCCTACCTTGTGGGCCTCGAATAGGAGAACAGTCGTGACTGCCGAAGCAAAGCGAACCGCGTTCCAGGAGTTGCCTTTCTATTCTCCCCAGGGCCAGGAGATTGCGCTTTTCGAGAACGCCTATCAACACCAGCTGCCGGTCCTCATCAAGGGGCCGACCGGTTGCGGAAAGACACGCTTCATTCGCCATATGGCAGCCAGGCTCGGGCGGCCGTTGTATACTGTGGCCTGCCACGATGATCTGACCGCTGCCGACCTGATTGGCCGTCACCTGATCGGGGACGGCACCACCTACTGGGCTGATGGCCCCCTGACCCGCGCAGTGCGTGAAGGGGCGATCTGCTATCTTGATGAGGTGGTCGAGGCTCGCAAGGACACCACCGTGGTGCTGCATCCGCTTTCGGATGACCGGCGTACACTGCCCATCGAACGCACCGGAGAGGTCCTCCAGGCGCCGCCGGAGTTCATGCTGGTGGTTTCCTACAATCCCGGTTACCAGAATCTGCTGAAAGGCATGAAGCCGAGTACGCGGCAGCGTTTCGTGGGTATGAGTTTCGACTACCCGCGTCCCGAGACCGAGCGGCAGGTGGTGATGGGAGAGTCCGGTGTGAAAACCGCCACTGCCGAACGGCTGGTGGCGCTGGCCGGAGGGTTGCGCGCCCTCAAGGATCACGATCTGGAGGAGTCCGCCTCGACGCGGCTTCTGGTCTATGCGGGCACGCTGATCAACAACGGTTTCGACCCGGTGGAGGCCTGCAGGGCTGCCATCGTGGAGCCCCTTACCGACGATCCGGAAACTGCAGACGCCCTTATGGAAGTCGTACGCGCGGTGTTCGGATAACGTTCACAAATTTGGAGAAGAAATGGCGGAAGCAGCTGATATAACAGACATTCCCGGGCAGCGACTCGCCATTATCGCCGAGGCGCTCTACCTGGTGAACCTGCTGCTGCTACCGGCTGTGGGATGCATCATCCTGTTCTGGGTCTATCTGCGCACCTATTCCGATGCCTCGCCGCTGGCCCGCAGCCATCTGGCACAGACCGTGCGCGCAACCATGTGGGCCGCTCTGCTGCTGATCTGGGTGACCATTCTCATCCTTGCGGCAGGGAACTGGGCCACACCCGCCGCCTGGACCGTGGCACTGCTGCACTTCCTCACCGTGCACACTTTTCTGGTGCTGCTGGGCGTAATAGGACTGGCCAAGGCGATGGCCGGAAAATCGTATCGTTTTCCTCTCGTGGGAGTTCCCTGTGACTAGGCGCGCTGTGCCTTGTCCTGACACTTTTGGGGGGCTCTGAAAGTGCCATTTCGTATGAAACAGTACACCAGGGAGACCAAGCGGCTGTGGTTGCGGTCCGCGTTCTTTGTACTGTTTGTGCTGGCCCCCCCGCTGGATCTCTTCCGGTTCGACCTGACCCTGGGACACTTCTTCCTTTTTGGCTATCCCTGGACTCTGGGGATTGATCGCTTTGCCGCCGGCGAGATCGGCGCCGGGGGCGCCGCCGTCCAGATGGCGCTGCGCGGCCTGCTGCCCATTGTCCTGGTGGTCGGTGGCGTGATCTGGGTCTCCTGGAAATACGGGCGGCTCTATTGCGGCTGGCTCTGCCCGCATTTCTCGGTGGTGGAAACCATCAATGCGCTGATGCGGCGCGCCATTGGTAAACTCAGTGTTTGGGACAAGCGGCGGTTGCCCGAAATCCTGCCGGACGGACGGCGGATCCGCCCCTCCCGGATATGGTGGATCCCCACGCTGTTTGCGGTGGTCGGCTTTGCGTTCCTCTGGGCGACCGCACTGCTGACCTACCTGCTGCCGCCGGCCGAGGTCTACGGCAACCTGGCCAACCTGCAGCCGACCCGCAACCAGGCACTGTTCATCGGCATTGGCACGCTGCTTTTCAGTATCGAATTCCTCTATGCCCGGCACCTGTTCTGCCGTTTCGGCTGTGCTGTCGGCCTGTTCCAGAGTCTTGCCTGGATGGGCAACAAGAAAGCCATGGTGGTCGGCTTCGATCGCCATCGCGTCAAGGCATGCACCGACTGCGACAACGCTTGTGACAACGCCTGCCCGATGCGTTTGAAGCCCCGCTCCATCAAGCGGCGGATGTTTACCTGTACCCAGTGCGCACGCTGTCTGCAGGCCTGCGACCAGGTCATGGGCGGCCCCCGGGAGAGCCTGCTGCACTGGGTGAGCGGCGCTGATGCCCTGGATGTATCCGATCGTGAATTCGGGCGCTCGGACGGCAGGAGGGAAGGCAACAGGACGCCGGGAACACAATCTTCCCGCTGTGGGTCCAATAGTGACGGTGGTCATCTCCTCTGCGGGCTCTGCGACTCCGCCAACTCCTCGTAACCGAAGGTGCGCGACTGATGGAAGAGTGGGTCGGAAAAAAATGGCATCGCTGGATCACCAGTACCGCCGAGCAGGACCATGCCGAGGCGGCGGTAACACTCGAAGAGATGCGGGTGACCCTGGCGGTCCTGTTCCGGGCTTTTGGCGGCGACGGTGGCTTGAAGATCGAGGCGGCTTCCGGTACCGAGCATGGTGCGCGTCGACGTTTCCTGCAGAAGGTCGCCGGCACGGGTCGTGCAGTTCCGCTCGCATGGCGGGATGAATCCACCCTGCGTCTGCCGGGCCGTATCGATCTGTTTCCGGAACGGGAGCGAAATCGCGATCTCTACCTCTGGTTGGCCGCTCTGGCTGCCGGGGAGGAGACTCCCGATTTGCCGCTTCCCTGGGTGGCGCGCAATCAGGCATTGACCCGTATCGCCCTGGCCCGGTTTCCCGGTCTCCGCACGCGCTATGCCCAGCTGATCGCCGCGCTTCAGGCGCTTCGCCCCGACCCGGACTCGCTCCCTGATGGCGAGGCGGCCCAGGAGCGGGTCATCCGCGCTGCACTCTCCGATCCCGATCAGACGCTGGAATTGCCGTGGGCCGGACGTCCGCCACAGCCGGTTCACCTCTGGTTGCATCCCTCGCCGCCCCTGTTGCGAGCGGTCCGGTGCTCTTCCGAACAGGACGCACCCGACGGTTCACCTTCGGGCGAAAGCAAGGAACCGGAAAAGAAACAGCGCCGCCGTGCCGAGCGGACCGACATGCCTGAGGGGGAGGATGGTCTGGTGGCGATACGTATGGATGCCATCCTCAGCTGGGCGGAGTTCATGAATGTCGACCGGACCACCGACGACGATGATGAGGACGCCGAGAAAGCTGCCGAGGACATGGACGTGATGAGTGTGTCCCGCGACTCGCAGCCTTCGGTGAAACGCCTGCGGTTCGATCTGGATATGCCCGCCGCCGAATACGACGACCTGCCCCTCAGTGAAGGTGTCACCCTGCCCGAGTGGGACTACCGAAAACGTGAACTGCAACCCGACCGCTGCTGCATTCTGCCCATGGAGGCACGCCACCTGGGGGCGCCCGAGTTGCCAGTCCACCTTCGTCGCACGGCGAAACGGCTGCGTAACCAGTTTCAGGCACTGGTGCAGACCCGGATCTGGGAGCGCGGCCTGGCCGACGGATCCGAGGTGGACCTGGATGCCTACCTGCACTTTACCACCGAAAAAATGAGTGGCCATGTTGCTGCAGGCGACAATCTGTACCGGGAGTTTCGCAACGGCAACCGTGACCTGGCGTGCCTGCTGCTTGCCGATCTCTCGCTCTCGACCGACGCGGCGGTCAATGATGACGATCGGGTCATTGATGTTATCCGCGATAGTCTGCATCTGTTCACCGAAGCCCTCTCGGCCACCGGCGATCGGTTCGCCATTCACGGGTTTTCCTCGAAACGCCGTGACCAGGTTCGGGTTCACAAACTCAAGGGGTTCGATGAGCGCCCTGATGATCGCGTCCGGGGTCGGATCAATGCCATCAAGCCCGGGTACTACACCCGCATGGGGGCGGCGATTCGTTACAGTGCCGATCTGCTGTCGCGCCAGGGCGCAAGCCGGCAGTTGTTGTTGATCCTTACCGACGGCAAACCCAATGACCTCGACAAATACGAAGGTCGCTACGGTATCGAGGATACGCGGGAGGCGGTCCGCGAGGCCCGTAAAAAAGGCCTGTTTCCGTTCTGTGTGACCATCGATCGTGAAGGCGGCGAATACCTGCCCCACCTGTTCGGCCCGGACAGCTTCATCGTCATTCGTCGACCGGAAGAGCTGCCGAAACATTTGCCCCTGCTCTACGCCCGTCTGACCGCATCCTAGCGACCATTTCCCGGCGGCCTGACTCGCGGCTTCCGCCGCTCCTACCGCGGTTGGGGTTTCTCCTGTAGGAGCGACGGCACTCGCGATAGCGGTCCGGCTCGTGGCTTCTCCGCTCCTGCGCTACGGACTTGCGTGGAACCGGATCTGTTCGGTGCCGCCCTTCGGTTGGCTCGCTATACTCGCTGGCAAAACCGGAGGCCACGGAATGGCGGGTCGGAAGGGCAAGGGAAAGCACACCGTACTCAAGGGTATCGCGACGCTTCTGCTGCTGATAGCGGCCGCGATGGTTGCCCTCGTGCTTTTGATCGACGACGCGGACGTAGCCCGATTCGCCGAATCCCGGGTCGAGGAAGCGACGGGGCGCGCACTGAAAATCGGTGATCTCGGGATCGACTGGGGATTGCCGACCCGAATCAGAGTCTCGGATTTGCGCCTCGCGAACTCCGCCTGGGCGGAACAGCCGATGTTCGACATCGAACAGGCGACGGCAACCATCGGACTACTACCGCTGCTTCGTGGCAAGGTCTTGCTGACCGATCTCCGAATCGATGAGGGGATCCTGCGATTGACCCGTTCCGCGAAGGGGGCTACAAACTGGACCTTTGGCGGGCAGGATGGGGAAGGAGGGGCTGAGCTGCCGGTCATTACCGGCGCGCGACTGAATGATGTGGTGATTGAATACCGTGATCACACCCGGGACAGTGAACGGTCGCTCGTGCTTGCCGAAGCACACCTGTCGAGCTATGAAGATCGCGCCACTCTGGATATCCGGGGTACCCTTGACGGATTGCCGCTGTTTGCCAGCGCAGAGGGTGGGGACGTTACCGATCTGCAGACCCCGGGCGCGCGTTTTCCGCTCCGCGGCGAACTGGTGATCGCCGAGACGCGGCTGGCGGTCGACGGTGTTTTGACAGGCGATGGGAGCGGGCGGTTCTTCGATACGCACGTGGCACTGAGCGGCCCCAACCTGGGGCGTCTTTTTCCTATCGCCGGGGTACCGGCCCCGCCCACCCCGCCTTATGCCATGAGCGGTCAGTTGCAAAGAGAGGGTGCGCGGTATGTGCTTTCGCAGTTGCAACTGCAGGTGGGGGAGTCGGACCTGGAGGGTCGCATCGGTGTGGATTTTTCGGTCCACCCTCCGCAACTGAAGGGGCACCTTTCCGGAGAGCGTCTGTCGCCTGCGGACATCGGTATGTTTCTGGCCGAACCCGAGAGAGAGGAGGAGCGGACCGAGATATTGCCTCGGGCTCGTATTGCCGAACAGAGGCTGCGGGCCCTTGGAGTCGATATCGAGCTGAAGGCAGGTGTGTTGGAAACCCCCATCATCCCCCTCCGTAACCTCGAGTTATTCATCCGGTTGCAGGATGGTCGCCTCACCCTTCACCCTCTTCGGGTGCGCATCGCGGGCGGTCAGGTGAAGGGCCGTGTACGATTCGATGCGGTCGGCCTGCCGGGGATGGGGCTGGACCTGGAGCTGCAAGGCGTCCAACTGGCGAAGTTTCTGCCGGAGATCGAACCGGTGGAGGCCACCCAGATCGTGATCGGTGGCCGCGTGCGCCTGGCGGGTGACGGGCCCACGATCGCCTCCGCCATCGGTCATGGGAACGGGCGCATTGAACTGGTCGGTACCGGGGGGCGGCTGGACAGTATCCTGGTGGCGGCGGCCGGACTGGATATTGCCAAGTTCCTTCTGGTCCGCGGCGAAGACACCAGTACGCCCATTCGTTGCGCCATCGCCCTCTTTGATGTCGAAAACGGCATTGCCAGGGCAGAGACCGCTGTTGTCGATACCGAAGCCGCCGTGCTGATTGTCGAGGGATTGATTAACCTGCGGAGCGAAACTTTCAATCTGGAGGTGGCCACCCGGGCCAAGGAGCCGAGTCCGCTCTACCTGAATCGGCCGGTAACCGTGCAGGGACCGTTTCGCGACCCCTCCTTTGAGGCGGCTGGCGACCCTGTTCCGGAGATCCTTGGATCAGTGGCTTTGGCGGCACTCTTTGGACCTGCTGCAGCTCTGGTCCCCTTTCTCGAGGCCGGAGGGGCCGAAGCGCGCGATTGTCGGGCGTTGACCGAAAGGGTGGAGGAAGCCGGGTGAACCACTGTTTTGTGAATGGAGAGTTCCGCGCTGGACCGCGCCGCGCCTTGGCCGTCGTCGTGCTGTGTTGCGGATTGTTGAATCCGGCAGCAGCAGATGCCGAGTCCGGTGTAGGAAAGGTGCTGCGAAATTGGCTGCAAAGCGACCAGGCAATGCCCGCCGATGTGGCTCGGCTACCGACCCGCTCTTCCTGGCACAGCGTCTATTCTTCAAGAGGCTATACACCCCTCTGGTTCGATAGCCGCGGACTCAACCCCCGTGCCCGCGAATTCCTGACCTGGCTGGCCAATGAGCGCCATGGCCTCGAATATGCCCGCACGCCCTATATTCCCCTTGGCGAGGTCTCTTCCGAGCGTATCGCCGCCGTCGAACTGCAACTCACCCATGCCCTGCTGGTTACCGCCTCGGAACTTTACCGGGGGCAAACCGATCCCTACAGGGTGGACCCCTCCTGGCATTGGCAGCGGGATTACCTGGCACCGGGGCGGATCATCGAGCTGCTGGCCGATGGCCAATCGGTGGCAACCGTTCTGGACAGTCTGGCTCCACAGGCAACCGGGTACCGCCAGCTGCGTCGCGCCCTTCGGGACTATCGGGCCGCGGCCCGTATGGGCGGCTTCCATTATCTTCCTCCGGGGGAGAGCCTGAAACGGGGTGATCGCCAGCCGCGAATCGCCACGCTTCGCCGCCGCCTGGCCCAGAGCGGCGACCTTTCCCTGGCAGATGTTCCCGACCCGGGGTTTTTCGACGGGCAGCTCGAGAGGGGCGTACGACTTTTTCAGGCACGGCATGGGCTTCGGGTCGACGGTCGGGTGGGTCCCGACACGCGGGCGGCCCTGAATGTGCCGGTCGAGGAGCGGCTTGCACAGATCCGGGCCAGTCTGGAGCGCTGGCGCTGGATGCCCCGGACGGAGGCGCAGCGCTTCGTGATGGTGAATGTCGCCGGGTTTCGTCTCTCCCTTTACGACGCCGATCGTGAACAGCTGAATATGCGGGTTATTGTTGGCCGCGCGGAGAAGGAGTGGGAGACTCCGGCCTTCAGCTCCCCGATTCGTTATCTGGTGCTCAACCCCGGGTGGGTGATACCGGAGGCGATTGCCCGTGACGAACTGCTGCCTCGTCTGCTATCGGACCCGTCCTATTTCGCCCGACAGGGCATTCAGGTGTCCAGGGAAGGGCATCCGGTGGAACTGACCCGGGACGATGTCCTGGCTGCCCTGCAGCTCGACAGGGAGGAACCGTTTCCCTATCGCCTTGAACAGGAGCCGGGAAGCCGCAACGCGCTCGGGCAGATCAAGCTGGTGCTTCCCAATCGCTTTGCCATTTATCTTCACGATACCCCGGACCGTCATCTGTTTACGCGCCGCGATCGGGCCTTGAGCCACGGCTGCATCCGGCTCGAAAAACCCTTTGCGCTCGCTGCTGCACTGCTTGATGACACCTGGGGAAGTGGCCGTCTGCTCGAGGCCGCGGAGTCGGGGGCGTGGAAAAAGATAACCCTGCCGGAGCCGGTACCGGTTCATTTCGTCTATCAGACCGCCTGGGTCGACTCCGAAGGCCGGGTGCAGTTTCGGGATGATGTCTATGGTCGAAACCGGGAGCTGATAGCCGCTTTGCAGGGTGGGCTGCCAGGCTTCATCTCTAACGTGAACTGATTCGTTTACCGCGGTCGCCATCTGCGGTTTGATCTCCCTTGAATTGAATTCGAGGGAAAAATGCAAAACCGTAATCAGCGGAACCGGGTGGACCGTGGCCGACGGGGTTTGCTAAAGGCCGCGGCTGCGTGTGCGACAACGATAATCACACCACCGGCTTTCTCGACCACGAGTGTTCCGGCGCGGGAGGAACACGTGCGGGAACTGGCATTCTATGGCCTTCACACCGGTGAATCCCTGCGCACGTCCTACTGGGAAGAGGGACACTACATCCCTGAGGCTCTGGACGCTGTCGATTACATTCTGCGCGACCATCGCAGTAGCGAGGTAAAACGAATCGATCTGGGGCTACTCGATCTGCTCTGGGCCATCCAGCAGCGGGTGGATGGGCGGGGGACCTTTCATGTGATTTCGGGTTACCGTTCCCCGAGCACCAACGAGGCACTGCGCGCCACTTCCGGAGGCATCGCCAAGTACAGCCTGCACAAGGTGGGAAAGGCCATCGATATCCGCCTTCCGGGTACCCCGACTCAACGGCTCAAACAAGCCGCCGTAGCTCTGAAACGCGGCGGCGTAGGCTACTACCCGGAATCCGACTTCATCCATGTGGACACCGGCCGCGTCCGCTACTGGTAGGGCGCATTCTGACGCACCACCTTCCTTTCCATGAAGCCGCCAGATTTTCAGCGTGCACCAATCATCGCCTGGGGGCAAAACCAAATGCGCCAGCTCCAACCATCACCGGGACGATCCCCGTAGGGCGCATTCTGACGCACCACCTTCCTTTCCATGAAGCCGCCAGATTTCCAGCGTGCACCACCCCTCGCCCGGTGCACAACCAAATGCGCCGGTTCCGACGCCGGGACGATCCGTAGGGCGCATTCTGACGCGCCACCTTCCTTTCCATGGCGCCGCCAGATTTTCAGCGTGCACCAATCATCGCCCGGTGCACAATCAAATGCGCCGGTTCCGACCCCGGGACGATCCGTAGGGCGCATTCTGACGCACCACCTTCCTTTCCATAAAGCCGCCAGATTTCCAGCGTGCACCACCCCTCGCCCGTTGCACAACCAAATGCGCCGGCTCCAACCATCACCGGGACGGTGCATTTGAAGAATTGCACCCTACGCCAACCGTAACTCCTTGAGCGAAGCACGTGCGTCGCCCCGGTCAATGTCGGGAATGATCTCGATCTCCAACGCCGTGAGGCCATTGAGCTCTGTCTGTAGCTCCTCCTCCTCACGTTCGGTCGTCGGCGGGCTGAAGTTGTATTGCTGCCGAACGATCTCGCGGTAGGTGTGTCCGCCGCTGGTAGACCAACGTACTACGAATTCCTGCGTCCGGTTGAGCTCATGCTCCTCGAATACCAGATGTATGCGCTGGATCCGTTGCGGTTCGTCGAAGAGTAACCGTATCGTCTGCGGCCCCGGTACTTCGGCGCGCCAGCCGTCCCTTCCCGGTGGGGCCAGGGTGTTTTCGAACGGGTGTTGCGGGTCTTCGGAGGTCAGCTCGGCACGCGCAATCCGTTCCAGGTCCAGCCAGCCTTCGGCTTCAGCCGGCGAAGGGCGGGCCTGCCGCTCGATAACACGTTTGCGCATGAGGCTCTCCAGTCGGGATGTATCGTTCGAGTCTAGTGTACTGTTGCATGCTTGGCGGTGCTTTCAGCGAGTCGCTGGCCGGCCAGACCGCTCCTGCGCATCCATGCGCAAGAGCGGCCCAAGAACGCAACGCCGCAGATGGCCGGCCAGCGGCTCGCCCGGAGGGAGCCCCCCAAAAACGCCATGACGGCGTTGCAGCGCTTGACAAGGGAATAACCATTGCCTGCGCGCTGCGCCTTGTCCTGACGTTTTTGGGGGGCTCTGAAAGTATCGCCAAGCATGCAACAGTACACTAGCAGTCCTCGGACTGGGATAATCGACCCCGGCGGTAGCCTCTCGCACTCTCTGGTTTCCATGTAGGTCGGTCTTCAGGCCGTCACCGCGACGGGCTAAAGCCCGACCCACAGGTTACCAATGAGCGGCGACAGCCTGTCGGCTATTCAAGCCCCAACTGGCGCCGGACGGCGACGGTAATCGACTGGTGAACACTGCGATAGGTCTTCCAGGGGTCTTCTTCCAGGTTTGTCAGCCGCTCGGAGATATTGTGGACGTTCCACTGGTCCGCTCGAAGGTCGAGTGTCAGTTCGTCCCAGGCGATGGGGGTCGCGACCGGGGCGCCGGCCCTGGCGCGGGTGCCGTAGGGGGTGATTGCGGTTGCGCCCCGGGAGTTGCGCAAATAGTCGATAAACAGCTTGCCCTGCCTGGCCCGCTTCGACGGGCTGGCGGTATAGCGACGCGGGGCATCATTGACCAGGTCCTCCGCCACCGCCTTGGCGAAGGCCTTTACTTCCTTCCAGCCGTGCCGGCGCATGAGCGGCATCACTACGTGCAGGCCTTTTCCGCCGGTGGTTGTCAGAAAAGATTCCAGGCCGAGTTCCCGCAGACGCGAGCGGACCGCCAGCGCTGCATCGACCACGGCCCCCCAATCCAGACCCGCATCAGGATCCAGGTCGAAGATCACCCGGTCCGGGGCTTCGGTCCGGTCGGTGCGCGCGCCCCAGGTATGGATCTCCAGAACCCCCATCTGGACCAGACCAATCAGTCCTTCAAGGTCATCCACGAACAGGTAAGCCTCTTTCCCCGTTTTCTCGGGGATCATTACCCGCCGAATTGCCTTGGGGATTGTGCCCTCGGCGTGTTTCTGAAAAAAACACTCCTTGTGGTGACCCTCGGGGCAGCGCAACAGCGTAAGGGGACGCCCGGCCAACCAGGGCAGAATCCGGTCGGAAACCGCTTGATAGTAGTGGGCAAGATCGCGTTTGGTCAGGCCCTGTTCGGGATAGAGCACCTTGTCGGGGCTGGAGAGCTTCAGACCATCAATGCGATCGTTCAGCAGTCGAGGAGGGGCCTCTTCCCGTGCAGACGCAGTCGATGAGGGCGTAAGCCGTTCTGTCGCCTCGCGTCGCACCTCCGTGGGAGGCTTGTCTTCCCTCAGCCCCTGATAAGAAGGAGTGCGCAATATTCCCTCCCGCGTCCATTCGGCAAACTGCACCTCGGCGATCAGCTCGGGCCGCACCCAGTGCACGGATCGACTACTCCGCGGCAGGCCCGTCGTGAAGGGGGGATCCGCCTGCTCAAGTGGTCGCAGCCGCTCATGGAGGTCCTGCAGTATCGCTTCGGTGAAGCCGGTTCCAACCCTTCCCACGTAGCGAAGCGCGCCATTCTCATAGACCCCCAGAAGCAGCGCGCCAAGTCCCTTTCGACCTCCCGCCGGATCGGTATAGCCACCGACGACGAACTCCTGCCGCAGCAGGCACTTGATCTTCCTCCAGTTGCCGCCGCGACCGCCCCGATAAGGCGCGTCGACGCGCTTGGCCAGCGTCCCCTCCAGGCCGTGGCTGCACGCCTGTTCATGAAAGATGGTCCCATGGCCGGTGATGTGGTCGGCATAGCGAAGGGGAGAGGCGCCACTGCCGACCCGATCCAGCAGCCGGTTCAGGTCAAGCTTGCGCTTTTCCAGCGCCCGGTCGCGAAGATCCAGTCCGTCCAGGTAGAGCAGGTCGAACACAAAGTAGACCAGCTCCTCCTCGTGCCCCCTGCTCAAGGCCTCCTGCAGTCCCTGAAAACTGGTCCTTCCGTCCGGGAGCAGGGTGCAGATCTCCCCATCCAGCCAGGCGTTCTGGATCGGCAGGTCGGCCAGGGCCCGGGCGATGGGACCGAACTTGTCGGTCCAGTCCTTGCCGTTGCGGCTGATTAGCCGGACCTTGCCGGCATCCAGGCGGGCGAGGATACGGTAGCCGTCGAATTTGATTTCATGAAGCCACTGTTCCCCTTCGGGAGGAGTGTCGGTCAGCCGCGCGAGTTGGGCTTCCATCGTAGCCGGCAGAGGTTCCGGCCTGCCCTCAATCTCCGGAAGCAGCGCCTCGCCTCCTGACTCGGAGTGCCAGAGATGGTCACGACTTTCTGCAATCTGCTCCAGGCTTCGTCCGGAGACAACGCTGCGATTTTCCTCGGCTTTACTCCAGTGGCTCCCGGCCTCGTCATCATCCGACTTGATGAGCAGCCAGTTGCGGCTCTCCTTGCCGCCTGTACGGACCAGTGACCAGCGGCCCCTCAGCTTCTCCCCTTCGAGTCGAAAACTGAGGTGGCCCCGCCGCCAGGCGGTCTCGGCATCACCCTCCGGTTGCCAACGGCCGCGGTCCCAGAGCATAACCGCACCAGCCCCGTATTCCCCTTCGGGGATTACGCCTTCAAAGTCGCCGTAATCGAGGGGGTGGTCCTCGGTCTCCACCGCCAGGCGTCTGTCATCCGGATTGGGACTCGGCCCCTTGGGGACCGCCCAGCTCTTCATCACAACCCCAACCTGCAGACGAAAATCGTAGTGCAGCCGCCGCGCAGCATGTTTCTGAACCACGAACAGCGGAGCTTCGCCGGCCGAAGCGGCTTCTTCTCCACCCGGCTCCGGCGTGCGTTCGAAATTCCGTTTATGGCGATATTTTTCCAGTGCCATGGCTATCGACGGTGAACGTTAACCACGGGTACACGGCACGGGAACACAGCCACCACGGAGAACACAGAGGGACTTTTGTACCCACTGGCTTGATTGCTCAGTGCCCTCAGTGGTTTTGCTTTGGCTACCCGTGGGCGTCAGGCCCGCTTTCGGGGTCGCTTGGGTGCGGTTTTCTTGCCGCGCTCCTTCTCCGTCTCCTCGACACTCTTCTTGAGCAGGGACATGAGGTCGACGACCTCGGCGCGGCGGCGTTCGGGAGGGGGTGGTCCGACACCGATCTCGTGTGTTTTCCCGGTGCGCACCTTTTCGTCGATCAGGCGCAGCACATCCTCCCGAAAGTCGTCATGGTACTTCTCGGGCTGCCATTCGCTGGCCATGCCCCCGACCAGCCGTTCGGCCATCTTGATCTCCCGGTCGGATATGCCATAGGCCTCCATGTCTTCGGCGGGCAGATTGAATTCGTCCGGTTTGCGCAACTCGTAATCGTAGCGCAGCATCTCCAGGACCAGTGCATTTTCCACCGGCACCAGGGCCGCCAGATACTGACGGGTCCGCAGCACCACCCGGGCGATTCCCACCTTCCCGGTGCGCCGGAGTGTTTCCCGCAGGAGGATGTAGCCCTTCTCCGCACGCTTCTGCGGCTCCAGGTAATAGGGCTTGTCAAAATACATGAGTGGAATGCCGTCGCCGTCGACGAAGTCGATGATCTCCACAGTCTGGGTCGCTTCGGGATTGGCCTGTTTGAGTTCGTCGTCGGAGACCAGGACGTAGTCGCCCTTCTCGTATTCGTAGCCCTTGACGATCTCATCCCGAGGCACCTCTTCACCGGTATTCTTGTTGACCCGCCGGTAGCCGATGGGGGAGAGGTTGCGTTTGTCCAGCTGATGGAAATGGATTTCGTCCCGCTGTTCGCCCGAGTAGAGGGAGACCGGGACATTGACCAGACCGAAACTGATGCTGCCTTTCCAGATTACTCGCGACATCACGGATCCTCCCGCTGCGGTTTGCAGCAACCGGCGCACTGGACCGGCTCGACATACGGCTCGTGCAGTTCACCGCATTGTTCACAGGCGATCAGCGGCGATGTGCCGGTATGCCGGCACCCCTCTGCCTGACAGGCCGGGTCATCGCACCACCCGCAATGGTAAGGACACACCCTCATTGCACTTTTCGCCTCGTGTCGATTCCATAAAAGATAGTTCTGATCGCCATGGGATGCTGTTGCACCTGAGGGCCGCCGCCGATTCCCGATAGTGCTGTGACAAATATGGCATATCTGAGATAATGGCTGTCATTGACGACATACTGGATTCCGGGCCATGAATGAAAAGATCCCAGCCGAGGTGGTCTCGATTATTGACTCCTTCGGCCAACCGGCTGTCATCATTTCCCGCGATTACCGCATCCTGGCGGCGAACGGGGCCTACAAGAAGGAGTATGGCGACCCCGGACCCAGCGGCGAGTCGCTCTGCTACCGCATGTCCCATCATTATCAGCTCCCTTGCGATCAGGCCGGCGAGACCTGTCCCCTTAAGGCGTGTCGTGAGACCGGTCTGCTTCAGCGCGACCTGCACCTGCACCACACGCCTTCCGGCGAGGAGCACGTGGAGGTGGAGATGATGCCGGTCCGGGGGGAGAGCGGAGAACCGAACTTTTATCTGGAGATCATGCATCACAGCCGTCTGGCCAGTTCCGAGCCGACCGAAAGCGGGCTGGTGGGGCGATCCTCGCCTTTCAACCGTGTGCTGGAGCTGGTGCGGCGGGTTGCCCCTTCTGAAGCGGCGGCCCTGCTGCTGGGCGAGTCGGGTACCGGCAAGGAGCTGGTTGCCCAGGCCGTGCATGATGCCAGCAGCCGTGCCAAGGGTCCCTTCGTGCCGGTGGAGTGCTCGGGGTTGACCGAAAGCCTGTTCGAAAGCGAGCTGTTCGGCCACGAAAAGGGCGCCTTTACCGGTGCCCAGGCCCAGAAGATCGGTCTGGTGGAGGCGGCGCGCGGCGGGACGCTGTTCCTGGACGAGATTGGCGACGTGCCGCTCTCGCTGCAGGTAAAACTGCTGCGGCTCCTGGAGACCAGGACCTTCCGGCGGGTGGGGGGGATCGAGCCCCAGAAGGCCGACTTCCGGCTGGTCTGTGCCACCCACCGTGGACTGAAGAAGATGGTCGAGACAGGGGAGTTCCGGAGTGATCTGTTCTATCGCATCAATGCCTTTCCAATCACCATTCCCTCGCTGCGCGAACGGGTCGAAGACCTGCCGCTCCTGTGTGAAAATCTGCTTCGCCGATTGAACATCGGGCGCACCCTTACGCTCTCCGCGGAGGCCCTCGACTATTTGCGTGCCTATGATTTCCCGGGGAACATCCGTGAGCTGCGCAATATTCTGGAGCGCGCCTCGCTCTTGACGGATGGGGACGTAATCCTCCCGGATCACCTCCCGGACGAGTGTCGGAGCGGTATGCAGCGGTCGGTCTCGGGGCCGATGCCCAACGAAATCATTCCCCTTGACGAGATGGAGCGCCGCTACCTGGGCTGGTCCGTCGCCCGCTTTCAGGGAGAAAAACGCGATTTGGCTGCGCGCCTGGGAGTCAGCGAACGGACACTCTACCGCAAGCTCCAGGACCTTAAGATACCCGAGGAGGCGGGGCACTGATGCACCTGCTGGCCGCCATCTCGCCCCACGGTTTTGGGCACCTGGCCCAGAGCGCCGCGGTGCTGAATGCACTCCGGGCGCGGCAGCCGGGACTGCGGCTGACACTTCGTACTGCGCTGTCACGTGCCGTTCTGGAACGCCGGATCGACGGCCCGTTCGAACTGCAGGTCGCGACTGATGATTTCGGAATGGTGCAGCACAATGCGCTGGAAGTGGATGTCGAGGCCAGCGCACAGCGTTACGCCGAGTTCCATCGGCAGTGGGATGAACGGGTGGAGCACGTGGCGGGAGAGCTGCGGAGCGCCGCCCCCGATCTCGTTCTGGCGGATATCCCCTACCTTACCCTGGCCGGCGCCAGTCGGGCAGGACTCCCCTCCGTGGCGATGTGCTGCCTCAACTGGGCCGACATCTACCGGCACTACTGCGCCGACCGACCCGAGGCCGGCCGCATCCTCGAACAGATCGAGACCGCCTACAGAGGCGCCGATGTATTTCTGCGCACCGCACCGTCGATGCCCATGGTCTTTCTCGACAACGCCCGCGACATCGGACCCATCATGGCGTCCGGCCGCAACCGGCGCTCCGAACTGGACCGCGCTTTCAACACCGGAGGCGAAAAATTCGTCCTCGTTGCCGTGGGCGGCATCCATCTGCGCCTTCCGGTCGAACAGTGGCCGCGCATCGAAGGCGTGCGCTGGCTGGTACAGCGCGACTGGCAGGTCGAGCACCCTGACGCGATCACAATCGAGGACCTGAACCTGCCCTTCGCCGACCTGGTTGCCTCGTGCGATCTGTTGATCACCAAACCCGGTTACGGCAGCTTCACCGAAGCCGCAGCAAACGGCATCCCCGTTTTTTATCTCCCCCGCCCCGGCTGGCCCGAATCGCCCTACCTCGAACAGTGGCTCAGGAAAAATGGAAGCGCAGAGTCCCTGTCCCCCGAGGCCTGGAATTCGAACTCATTCAGGCAAGCCGTCCTGCGGTCACTGCAGGCCGGACGTCATACCCCGGTCTCCGCCACCGGAATCGACCAGGCAGTTGACGAACTGGAGCAACGGATCGCAATCGACCTGTAGGGCGCATTCTCAACCAGCCCCCACAACCCTCCGCAGCCGATGGCTTTGGAGGAGCACCCCACGATCCGCAGGCACGCGCAAATGCGCCGGTTTGTTCACCCTCCGTAGCGGTGCATTTGAAGAATGCACCTACGAGGAATGCAGCGACAGCCGTCGCGTAGGGCGCATTCTTGATAGGACCACTCGCTTGCATGAAGCCGGCAGATTTTCAGAGTGCACCAACCATCGCACGCGGCACATCCAAAATGCGCCGGCCCTGTTCGCCCAATGAAACGGTGCTTTGAAGAATGCGCCCTACGTTCAGCACACAATTTACAACAAAAAATGCCAGATGGGACTCAAAAGCAGCACCGCAACGCCCGTGAGTAGCCAAAACGAATCGATCACTACAGACCACCACAATTGAGAGCGGCTACTTGACCACAAAGGTGATCTGGTCGGTGTCCGTGGCGATGCGTCCATCGTCCCGTTCGCCGTCGATGGAGAGCACCACCTTGTTGCGTCCCGGCTCCAGGGGGAGTTTCACCACGGCCGTACCGCTCGGTGCCACCGTGAACCGGTCGGAGATGTCGCTGCGATTCAGCGAGGCCTCGAAGCTTGCGGGCACGATGGTCTCTCCGAAGACGACGACCAGGTCATAACTTTCCGTCTCCGGCGAAAGGTCCACCGACGTTTCCAGTGGGTTGGCGAAGCGCAGGAATCGGTTCTCGTCCCGGTCGCGCTGTCCCTTGCCGTCGATGAGCTCGCGCTCGTGCGGCAGTTGCGGGCCGACCACTCGTCGCTCTTCCCAAAAGGTTCTTGGGTCGGGGCAGGGGCTGTTGTCCTCGCCGCACAGTTCGCCGTATTCTTCGTATGGCGAGCCTGGGCCCATGTCGATTTTGGGCTTTAGAAGCGCCGTTACGACTCCGGGTGGTACACGAGAGTGCAGGCGGAATCCACTGACAACTTCACCGGGGTCGATAAAATCGAGAGGCTGCCCCCATGGCGTATCAGGAAGCCACACCACGTCTCCATCCCTGCCGATGGTGGCTTCATAACCTGTCGGCGATTCGATGCCGAGGGGGATAGAGTAGGCTGAGGCGGAGGAATGATCCCGTTTGAGGCTGCCATCACTTGGCAACCCGGAGTCATCCAGATAGGGGCGATCCCCGACAAGCGAAGTCGGAAACTCAGGCTTTGTTGCTATCCAGAAGTAGCGCACGGGTGCGAAGCTGGAACTGGGATTGATCACCGTATAGTCATATCGGTAAATCCCCGTGGCTGGGTCGAACCCCACTTCCACCTCGACACTGGAAGCTGAGATATCGGGTGCGATCCATTCGGCCGACGCGGTCACCATCCCCAACAAGAGAATGGCTGTAGTAATGATTATGTGATAAGCAAATGTTTTCATGTAAACCTTCTCCTACCTCAATGGACCGTCAGCGCAGGCTCGCAACGGAAGTGGTATTTGTGTATGACCGACATGGGGGTTCACGTTTTTTGAATAGGTCCTTAAGCTCTTCAGCTTGTTCACTACTCAAGACCATCCGGTTTTGTACATTTACATCCACATCAATCCCCACCTCATGCGAAACATGGCTGCATTGGCTTGCAGGCTTTGGCACAGGTCGAAAATGCCACCATTCGACAGGCTCATATCGTTGAAGCTCAGTTTTCTTACTTCAGGCACTGGTGTGCCTTCGGCGACCCGGTCTTCTATCCATTGGCTTGCCACGCTCTGTAGAATCGATACCAGCCCCAAAGTCCCATAGTTGTTCTTTTGTGTGTATCTTGTCCGGTGGGTGACTGGTACAGTTCATAATCGCTGGACGGTGTCAGCGGAACGAGATCCGGAATTGCGATGGTCAGTTCGGTTTCGCCAGTACTCTCCATGATGTTTGGCGGTTCACTCTCCGCCGATACATCCGCCCTGGCTGTGGCTATCACCTGCTCCCTCAGTCCGACGACGCCGGCGGTGTATTCGGTCCGGAAAACACCTTCTTCGTTGGTGATTCCGGTTTCGGTCGCGCTCCCGAGGGGAACGAGCCGGTGCCGGCCTGTTCGCCCATGTGGGTATGTCCACCGCTGCCGGCCACGGTCCGTGTCTCGATCGTGATGTCGGCATCAGGCAGGGGTCTGTTGGGGCAACCGGAGTCGTTCACTTCAACCTTGACGCCGGTGCTGCCCGCAGACAGATTGGGGATCCCCCCGCCCCCAATTACTTGGGACGGATCCGGTTTGAAGCGGTAGCTACATCCACCTCGGGACCGGTCGAGACGATCTCCAGTGGGTTTTCTATGAGTTGCTCGGGACTTCCGTCTCCGGGGGTATACCGGATGTCCACGGACCAGCTCCCCGCTGTTCGGCAGTAGCTTTTATAGGCGACTTCGTGCCATGTGCTCGTGGTGCCGCACCACACTTGTGGATAATGGAAGAGGATGTAACTGACGAAACAGTTTTCCCTGCCGTCGTACTCTTCATGGAAGGTCAGTGAGGCCGATGATGATTTGACCAAATCCCCTGACGAAAAACCCAGGTCCACCTGTCGCCATCACCGGCGCCGGAAACCCTTGCGTCGGCACCAATGGCGTAATCGTTCAAATAGGCTTTCCCGTCCACCAGGGCGCTGCTGCTGATATTGTTGAAGGCCGATTCTGTGATGTAGCGGTAGACGCCGATGACGGATGTCTCGGCCGCCCCGGAGGCGGCGGACAGGTGTGCCAATAAAACAAATACCCCTATGCGTATACTTCTTTCCATAGCCAGAACTCCTTTTGTAGACCAACAAACCTGGCGAGGGAGGGCGAACGGTTTCGCGCATCGGAGCGCGGTGCGAAGGAAGCGTCAGACGACGCGGTAGGAAGGAAAATCGGGTGCGGGCGCAACGGCCGGCGCGTCCTGTTGCTCATGTTGACTCCCTCTCCCGGGAGGCCGGCTTTGCCTCGTGCCTCCCTTGGCAACTGCCCTCGAATTTCCCGGGGGCGCGCAGCCAACTTTACGCCTGACATGTAATAAGTCAATACCATGCTGTTTGTGAGGAAATATGCCGGGGATGTTTGGCAGTTATTGATACCTTCGCGTGAGGTGGGGAGGTGTTGAGATGCGATTGTGGTACGGTTCCCTTATGTCGTTACGAATAGCTGTCATCTACCTACGCTACTTTTGGCCTGTGGTCCCGGCCGGGGTGGGGGCCGTGGGAGCCGCGTGGCTGTTGCGGGGGCTCGGATTGATGTGGTCTGTGATGGTGCCGGTAGTGATTGGCGGTGTTGTTTTCCTGTTTTTTGTCCGGGTCCAGATTGCGGCTGATACCGGTGCTTGAGGGCCACGCGGGTGAGGCTTTACGTTCTAAGGCTCTGGCTCAGGCGGTGGCGGAGCGCGAGCTAACCGAGTATCTCGATCCGAAAGAGGGTGTAGATGAGGTGGCTATCGATGGGGCATGGGCTTCAGTTAAGACGAGCAGGCACGGCAAGGTTGTTGCGTTGGTAGAGGTTATGGTCAAGATGCGATTGCTCGATGCGAAGCAGCTCAAGGAGTGGCGGTTTGGCTGAGTCCCATACTCGGAATAGGCCACTAACTGCAATCTCACCAGGCTCTCGTGGTTGTTGCGCATCCTCCGGCCTCATGCGTATGGCCTTAATCTCCGGCCTTCGGATGGCGTACATGCGTTGGGGCAAGGGGCCGATGGGGCGAACCAGTGGAACTGACTAGTTTCGAAACGATAACGCGGGCGTTGAATGACTCGCAGGTCCGGTATCTCGTGGTCGGTGGTCTGGCTGTAGTGGCGCATGGCTATGTGAGGTTCACTGCGGATGTTGATTTGGTGTTGGCCTTGGCGCCTGAAAATATCGTGAAGGCATTTGAGGCGCTTGAACCTTTGGGTTACCACCCCACGGTTCCGGTCACCGCTGAGCAGTTCGCCAACCCGGAAACCCGCCGGCTGTGGATCGAAGAGAAGGGGATGACTGTTCTGAATCTCTATAGTGACCGGTTTCGAGGAACATCGGTTGACTTGTTTGTGAATATTCCGTTCAACTTCGAAGATGAATACGACCGCGCACTGTCTGGTGAACTTGTCCCGGGGCTTACGGTGCGCTTTGTGTCTCTGGAAACGCTGATTACAATGAAAGAGCGAGTAGGGCGCCCTCAGGATCTGCTGGATGTGGAGCATTTGCGGATGATTTTGGCGGAGCGGGAGAAGCAATGAGCGAACAACACAAAGAGTCCTGCTCAGACGTGGCTTCCTGGGATGCTAGTCGACGAGAGCAGTTACGCCGCTGGCAGCGGCTGACGCTACGCGAGCGCTTTGAGGCGCTCGACCAGCTATGGGTCACAGCAGAGTTACTGCAACGGGCGCGCGAAGAGGGAAAGCTCAAGGAGCCGGGTAAGCCCCGGGCTTCGGAGTGAACTGATCCAAGCAGGCGAGTTCGAGCCCCCCACAGCAGCTACGCGGCTCCCACGGACGGGACCACAGGCCTTCAACGATATGAGTCTGCCGAACGGTGATTTGGTCGGTGTCCATGGTGATGCGTCCATCGTCGCGTTCGCGGTGCATTTGAAGAACGCACCCTACGATTCGTTACGACTTGGCAATTTACAACCGTATCGCGACGATGCCATCGGTGACTCGTACCTCATAGCGGCGCGCGCATCCTTCGTCCGGACTGACTGCTTCGCCGGTGGCCAGTTCGATGCTCCAGTTGTGCAGCGGGCAGGTGACCCGGTTGCCGTAGACCATACCTTGTGACAACGGCCCACCTTCATGGGGGCAGGTGTCGTGTAGTGCGAATACCTGATCGTCTCCGGTGCGGAATACCGCGATATCACCCTGGTCGGTGGTTACCACCCGGGCGCCGCGTGGTGGAATGTTTTCCAGGGGTCCTACGTCTATCCACTCGGACATCATTGTTCTCCTGTTGGAATGCCGCTGATTCGGGGGCGTTTAGCCGAAAGATGTTTTCAGCCGCTTTGTGCAACCCGGGCATCACTCGATAGGGTCTGCATGGGGACGAATTCCAGACGCTGCTCCGGTGCGCGGTTTGCTGCCCAGGGGTCATGCCGGGCATATCGCTGTGACTCGAGAAAACGCTCGTAGAGTTCGCGACGCCGTTCTGTATCATCGACCACCTGGGTTCTGATGTACGTCAGGCCGATGCGCTCCACCCACGGTGCGGTACGTTCGAGATAGCGTGCCTCCTCCCGGTAGAGTTGCATGAAGGCACCGGCGTACTCGAGCACCTCGGCCGCGGTTTTCACTCGGCAGAGCTTGTCCGTGACCCGCACCTTGGTGCCGCCGTTGCCGCCGACGAGCAGTTCCCAGGCCCCTTCGATTCCGATCACGCCGAAGTCCTTGATGCTTGCCTCGGCACAATTTCGTGGACAGGCGGAGACCGCCATCTTGAATTTATGGGGGGTCCAGGAGCCCCAGGTCATCTTCTCCAGGTCGATACCCATCTGAATCGAGTCCTGGGTGCCGAAGCGACAGAATTGTGCGCCGATACAGGTCTTCACGGTCCGCAGCGCCTTGCCGTAGGCGTGGCCCGAGACGAGCCCCGCAGTGTTGAGATCGCCCCAGATGTCGGGTAGCTGCTCCCTCTTTACGCCCACCAGATCGATCCGCTGCCCGCCGGTCAGCTTGACCAGCGGTACCGCGTGCTTGTCTGCAGTATCGGCAATGGCCCGCAGTTCATCCGGCGTGGCGACACCGCCCCACAACCGCGGCACCACGGTATAGCTGCCATCCTTCTGGATATTGGCGTGCAGGCGTTCGTTGACGAAGCGCGATTGCCGGTCATCGACTGCCTCGCCCGGCCACCTCGCCAGCAGGTAGTAATTGAGTGCCGGTCGGCAGGTAGGGCAACCGTCAGGGCTGCGCCAGTCGAGCGCACGCATGACCGATTCGCGGTCGATCAGGTGTTGTTCCCGGACGGCGTGGCGTACCTCATCGTGGCTGAAGTCGGTGCAGGTGCAGAGCGGTTTCTCGTCCGGACGGGTGTGTTCGCCGCCTACCGTGGCGCCCAGAATCTGCTCTACCAGGCCGCTACAACCGCCGCAGGAGGCTGCAGCCTTGGTATGCTTTTTCACCTCGTTCAGGGTAAACAGGCCGTGGCGGCGAATGGCCGTGACGATGTCCCCCTTGGTGACCCCGTTGCAGTCGCAAACCTGTGCGTCATCGGCCATCTCGGCAGTGCTCGTCCCACCGCCAGGACCGGCGTCACCGATATGGGCTCTTCCGAACATCAGTGCATCGCGAAAGGCGGCGACATCGACTCCATCGCGCATCAGATCGAAATACCAGGAGCCGTCCACGGTGTCGCCGTAGAGCACGGCCCCCTTCAGCCGGTTTTCCTCCAGTACCAGCTTCTTGTAGACACCTCGTGACGGATCGCCGAAAACGATGGACTCACTCTGCGCATCGTCGCTGAAATCCCCCGCGGAGAAGAGGTCGACGCCGGTCACCTTGAGCTTGGTGGAGGTGATCGAGCCGGTGTAGCGCCGGAAGGCCAGTTGCGCCAGATGGTTGGCACAGACCCGGGCCTGCTCGAACAGCGGGGCTACCAGACCGTAGGTGGCACTGCGATGCTGGACACATTCGCCTACCGCGTAGATACGCGGGTCGAAGGTCTGCAGTGTGTCGTCCACCACCACCCCGCGGTCGCAGTAAATGTCGGCACTCCGGGCGAGTTCCTTCTCGGGACGGATACCGACGGCCATCACCACCAGATCGGCACTCACCTCGCGACCATCTTCGAACAGCACGCCCTGCACACGTTTCCGACCGATGATCTCTCTGGTTTTTGCGCCCATGAGGAACTCGACCCCGCGGGATTCCAGATTCTGCTGGAGCATCCGACCCGCAGTCTCATCGAGTTGGCGCTCCATCAATGTGTCCGCGAGATGAACCACCCGCACCTTCATGCCGTGCTTGAGTAGACCCGCGGCGGCCTCCAGCCCGAGCAGTCCGCCCCCGATCACGACGGCGTGGTGAAAGCGCTGAGCGGCATCGATCATCACCTCCACGTCGGCGACACTGCGAAAGCCGATGACACCGGGCAACCCATGCCCCGCAACCGGCAGGATCACCGGACGGGAGCCGGTGGCGAGCAGCATGCGATCATAAGGGGTTTCGCTGCCATCGGCGGCAATCACCACCCGGCGTCGCCGATCGATCTTTTCTACCCTCGTGCCCGAGCGCAGCGTAATGCCGTTCTCGGCATACCATCCGGGCCGATGGAGCAGCGTCTCTTCGAACGACAACTCACCGCCCAGCACTGGTGAGAGAAGGATGCGGTTGTAATTACCGTGGGGCTCCTCACCGAACACCGTGATGTCGTAAAGGTCGGGTGCGAGCTTGAGCAGCTCCTCGACCGTTCGCATTCCCGCCATGCCGTTGCCGATCACTACCAGACGTTCTTTCATAATTTTTCACTCCTGATTTACCGCACCATCCGCGGCTCCGGATCGGTGCGTCGATCGACGCTAACCGGTCCCGGGGTAGTTCCGTCGGTGTTGTCGCTGCGGCTGGTAATGGCGTTCGTGCAGAAACTTGTACACGGCGCGGCGACCATTCGATTCAGCCTAAAGCGCCCAACGCGTGGGGCTCCCTACGGATAGATGGACTTTGGTTCTTAGCTAGCAGGAGCCATGCCAATCGGTGCAGGACGCATAATCGCTGGTGGTTACGGGAGAGCCGTTCAGGGAAAGTGCAATCCGGTATGTTTCGGCTGCACCATCATGGTACAAAATGTGGGTTGCAGTACCTGGAATGGGGCGGGGAGCGGGTTGAACCATTAATCTCTGGAGAAGGTAGGTTTATCAGATGTCCAGCTGCTCCGGGTCCAGGTGTTCAAAGGCATATTGTTCCCATACCCGCTCGCGCGTGAACAGATCGAAAAGATCGGGATCGATATGCCCCCGCTCGCTCATCGACTGCAGGATACCCAGTGCCTCGGAGAGTTTTTTTCCCGGCTTGTAGGGACGGTCGCGGGCGGTCAGGGCCTCGAAGACGTCTGCAATGGCCATGATCCGCGCCTGAAGCGGCATCTCATCTCCTTTGAGACCTCGGGGATACCCCTGGCCATCCATACGTTCGTGGTGACCGCCGGCGTATTCGGCAACCCGCTTGAACTGCTTGGGAAAGGGCAGTGCTTCAAGGATGTTGATGGTGGCCACGATATGGTTGTTGATCTGCTCACGCTCTTCCGGGTTCAGAGTGCCCTTGGGTATGGTCAGGTTGTAGATCTCATCTTCCGTCAGCAGAGTCCGGCTTTTGCCTTGCGCATCATGCCAGCGCCGCTTGCCGATGGCACCGACCCGTTCCTGATCGGTTTCGGTCATGAACTCGCCGCCCGAATTCGCCTTTTCGATAAAAGCCTGCTCCTCCTCAAGCTCCCGAAGAGTCTGCCGATACTCGGTTGCCCAAGCGGGATCGGGCTCCCGCCCTGCCTCCATGGCTTCCATGCGCTTGTGCAGCCAGCGGTTTTCAGCTTCCTTGCGCAAGACCTCGAACCGGGCTTTCACCAGCTCGATGCGATCAAAAACTGTCTGCAGCTTGGTGGCCTTGTCCACCACGTGTTCGGGGGTGGTGATCTTGCCGCAATCGTGGAGCCAGGCGGCGATTTCTAGCTCGTAGCGGTCATCGTGATCCATGGCGAAATTGGCGAGTGGTCCGTCGCTGGCTTTCGTCGCAGCATCGGCCAGCAGCATGGTCAACTTCGGAACCCGCCGGCAATGGCCTGCGGTATAGGGGGATTTTTCGTCGATGGCATAGGCGATCAGATGGATCAGCGCATCCAGCAACTCCTTCAATTCATCGATGAGACGACGGTTCGTAACAGCGATGGCGGCCTGGGAGGCCAGTGCCTCCACCAGCCTTTGCGTCTCTGCATTGAAGGGGATGATCTTTCCCTGTTCGTTCTTTGCATTGAGAAGCTGCAGAACGCCGATGATATCGCCCTGGTGGTTCTTCATCGGTACGGTCAGGAAAGATATCGACCGGTAGCCGGTAACCCGGTCAAACTCCCGGGTGCCACTCAGGTCGAAACGATCGGTATTGTAGGCATCTGGGATATTGACGGTGCAGTCATTGAGAATCGCGTGGGTGACGACATTGCTCCGATTGGGCTCCCCTGCTTCGTCATAAAATTCTATGGGTGGGAAGGGAACTGCCTTGCCAGTGGTACCCCCCATGGCGATTCCGAGCGAATCGGTACGCATATTCTCTATCCTTACCCGGTTCTCCTCCGAGACCGAGTAGAGGGTACCGCCGTCAGAGCCCGCCATCTCCTTTGCTGTGAGTAGAATCTTTTCCAACAGGCGATCGGTATTGCGTTCCGTCGACAGTGCGAGCCCGATGGCAGTGAGCTGGTCGACCTGTTCAAGCAGCGATTTTGGAGACATGCCGACTCCAGAAAAGGGCGGACCGCTATTGTAGGTCTAGTCGCGTGTTCTGCTGCAAGTCCTTTCTGCCAAGCACTTCTTAACCAACCTGTTCGCCGCGGGCCTGCTGTTCGGCGTGATAGGAGGAGCGGACCATCGGGCCGCTTGCCACATGGGTAAAGCCCAGATCTTTGGCCCGTTCTCCCAGCTCATGGAACTCTTCGGGAGGAACATAGCGCTCCACCGGAAGGTGATAACGGCTCGGCTGCAGATACTGACCGAGGGTCAGGTGATCGCAGCCGTGTTCCCGGAGATCCTTCAGCACCTCCAGGACCTCCCGGGGTTCCTCACCCAGGCCGAGCATCAGCCCGGACTTGGTGGGGACCTGCGGGTGTTGTTCACGAAAGTGCTGCAGCAGCTCCAGGGACCACTGGTAATCGGCACCCGGCCGGGCCTTGCGGTAGAGGCGGGGCACCGTCTCCAGGTTGTGATTGAAAATGTCCGGTGGTGCCTTGCCGAGCGCTTCCAGGGCAGGCTCCAGGCGACCCCGAAAGTCGGGCACCAGGATCTCCACGGCCGTTTCGGGTGATTGCTCGCGTACCGCTGCCACACAATCAGCGAAGTGCTCGGCGCCGCCGTCGCGCAGGTCATCGCGGTCCACCGATGTCACCACCACGAAACGCAGGCCCATGGCCTTGACGGTTTCAGCCAGGTGCGCCGGTTCATCGGCGTCGAGGGGGTCCGGGCGTCCATGGGCCACATCACAGAAGGGGCAGCGGCGGGTACAGATATCCCCCATGATCATGAAGGTGGCGGTCCCGTGCTGGAAGCATTCTCCCAAGTTCGGGCAGGCCGCCTCCTCACATACGGTATGCAGCTTCTGTTCGCGAAGAATGCCCTTGAGGCGCATTACTTCGGGGCTGGTGGGCGCCTTGGCGCGGATCCAGCGGGGCTTCGGCAGAGGACGCTCTGCGGGCACAACCTTGATGGGGATGCGTGCGGTCTTGGTCTCGCCCCTCAGGGATCGTTTATCATCGGAGTTCATGGATGGAAGGATAAAGCCAACGGCGATGGAACGCGAATCGAAGCGTGGGGGGTGTTGCGCCAATCACGCTACGGCGGTTAACCACTGAGACCACAGAGAATGGCGGGATTCTACAATGCTCGCTACTCGCTACTCGCTACTCGCTACTCGCTCCGTCAGCCTGGCGGCCAGGCGCTCGCCGGCGGTTTTCACATCCAGGTCGATGCCCAGCTCCTTGAGCTGGGTTACGGCCAGTCCGGCATGGCCGCAGGGGTTGATGCGCTGAAACGGCGTCATTTCCATGGCAACGTTGAGGGCGATGCCATGATAACTGCACCCGCGGCGTACCCGAAGGCCCACCGAGGCAATCTTTGCCTCGCCCCGCCCGGGTAGCTCGACATAAACCCCGGGGGCGTCCCGTCGGGGGTACGCGTTCACTTCAAAGTCGGCCAGCAGGTCTACGACCGATTGCTCGAGGGCACTGACCAGGTGGCGGACACCGATCCCGAGTCGCCGCAGATCGATTAGCGGATAGAGGACAACCTGGCCGGGGCCGTGATAGGTCACCTGTCCGCCCCGATCGGTTTTGACCACCGGGATGGCACCCGTATCGAGCAGGTGTTCCGGCTTCGCGTTCAGCCCCTGTGTGAATACCGACGGATGCTCGACCAGCCAGAACTCATCCCGCGTATCGGATCCTCGCTCGTCAGTAAACGCTCGCATCGCCTCCCAGACAGGGATGTAGTCACGGAGGCCGAGGTGGCGGAGAAGGGGCTGTTTAACCACGGGGCGCACTGGGTTCTCGGGGGAAATCAAAACGGATACTCGGTGCGCAGAAACAAGCAATGAATCCGTCGCCTAGTAGCAGGCGTACGCCCCTCGCTGTTCCTCGAATCTCGCATCTCGAACCTCGTTCCTCGTCCCTGCCCTTACAGTGCCATCATGACCTTTTCGTGGGCGGTGAGTTCGAGGTAGATGTTGTCCAGCTGCTCCCGGCTGGTGGCCCGGACAGTGACGGTCACGGACAGGTATTTGGCACCGCTACTCTCGCGCACCGACACCGCGGCCTCGCCCAGGTCGGGGGCGTGACGCCGCACGATCTCGACCACCGTGGTCTCGAAATCCTCATCAGCGCGTCCCATCGCCTTGATGGGAAAGTCGCAGGGAAACTCCAGCAGTGTCTCGTCATTACTCATAGCTATCACCACGGGGTGCACGGGGAACACGGGGTAGTCATTTGGAGACTGCCGAGCTTGTTCAAGCCTTTGAAGTCCCCGTGCTCCCCGTGTCCCCCGTGGTTTAAATTATTCCACCTCGCCCCGGCGGAAAGCCTCCTTGTAGGCCTGGTAGAGCTCCACCATCCGTTCCCAGACCGGCCCGGGGTGGCCATTGCCTACGGGGGCACCATCAAGGCGGGTGACCGGCACTACTTCCCGGGTGGAGCTGGTAACCCAGAGTTCATCGGCGTCCAGGAGCTCCGCTTCATCGATGGGGCGCTCTTTGCAGGGTAGACCGTGACGGGCACAAAGTTCCACTACCAGGTCGCGGGTGATGCCCGGCAGCAGCAGGTTGCTCTTGGGCGGTGTGACGATGGTGCCGTTGCGCACCAAAAAGACATTGGCCGCCGCGCCCTCGGTCACTTCGCCGTCACGGGTCATGATCGCCTCGGCGGAGCCCTGGTCCAGTGCCTGTTGGCGTAACAGGATGTTCGGCAGCAGGGCGATGGCCTTTATGTTACAGAGTTTCCAGCGGATATCCTCCAACGTGACGGCGCTGATGCCCTGGCGCAGTTCCGGAGCGGGGGCACCCAGCGGCGAACTCATGGCAAATACCGTCGGATTGACGACGGGAGGGAAGGCATGATCGCGGCGGGCCGGACCGCGGGTGACCTGGAGATAGAGGGACTGATCGCCGCCGCCGTTACGCTTTATCAACTCTTCGAGAACGTCCTGCCAGCGCGAATGCGGGAGCGGGTTTTCCAGCCGAATACCGGCAAGACTGTGGTCAAGCCGGTCCAAGTGATGTTCGAGGCGAAAAAGCCGCCCGCCATAGACCGGGATGACCTCGTAAACGCCATCGCCAAACATGAAACCGCGGTCGAGGACCGAGATGCAGGCCTGGTCCGCCGGCAGGAAATCACCATTCAGAAAAACCGTATCGGTCATTATTGTTTTGTCCGGCCACGATTGGGATGCAAAGAACACGAAGAGGTAGCTCCGTGTCCTCAGTGGTTAATCTCAATAGAACCACAGCATGACGTCATCCAGCAGACGCTGCCAGAGGCCACCCTCTTCGATATCCTGAAGGGCGACCAGCGGCTGCTCCACCAGTACTTCTTCTCCCAGCTGCACGGTCACGGTCCCGAATTCCTGGCCCTTGTGTGCCGGGGCGATGATGTTGCTGTCGACGCTCAGCGAGGCATCGAGTTGTTCATACTGCCCGCGCGGAATCGTTACATACATCTCCCGATTCAGGCCCAGTGGCAGGGTTTCGGACATCCCTTTCCAGATCCGTATCTCCTTGAGCGGTGTGTCGCTCTCATAGAGGCGGTGGGTTTCAAAAAAGCGGAAGCCGAAGTTGAGCAGTTTCTGGCTCTCCTGCGCCCGGGCATTTTCACCGGACGTTCCCATGACCACGGCGACCAACCGCATGTCTTCGCGCTTGGCCGAGGAGACCAGGCAGTAGCCTGCGGAATCGGTATGGCCCGTCTTCACACCATCGACGTATTCATCCCGCCACAGCAGCTTGTTACGGTTGTGCTGGGTAATGTTGTTGTAGGTGTATTCCTTGATGGAGTACCACTCGTAAAATTGCGGGAAGTCGTGGATGACGCCAGTGGCGAGCAGGGCCATGTCCCGCGGTGTGGTGTAATGCTCCGGGTGTGGCAGTCCGGTACTGTTGACGAAGTTGGTATCGGTCAGGCCGAGCTTGCGCGCATATTCGTTCATCAGCGCGGCAAAGGCTTCTTCACTGCCGGCGACGTACTCCGCCACCGCCACGCTGGCATCGTTGCCGGACTGGATGATCACGCCCTTGAGAAGTTGTTCGAGGGTGACCTTGGTGTCGACCTCGACAAACATCCGGGAACCCTGGGTGCGCCAGGCCTTTTCACTGATCCGGACCTTGTCATCGAGCTTGATGTCCCCGGAGGCCAACTCCTGGAAGACCACATAGGCGGTCATCATTTTGGTCAGGCTGGCCGGTTCCATTCGTTCATTCTCGTTGACCGACGCGAGAATGCGGCCGCTATGGAAATCCTGCAGGACATATCCCTCCGCCTTCACTCCTGGCGGCGCCGGTACGAATGCCAGATTGGCGGACACCGCAGTGGTGAAAAAGAGCAGAAGGAGAAGACTAAAACGACGCAGAATAGCGCTCATGGCAATGGCGTATCAGTGATTTGATGAAGTTTTATAGTCTACCGTGTCGTTCCGCCGAAAAGTAGGTGGCCAGTCACACGATATACTGCGAAATCGGCTGCAACTCAACGGGGAGCACCGGGAAACCCTTAAAGAGCCGTAGGGCGCATTCTTGATACGCCACCCTCGTTTCCATAAAGCCGGCAGATTTCCAGAGTGCACCAACCATTGCACGAGGCTCATCCAAAATGCGTCGGCTCCGTTCGCCCACCAGAATGCACCCTACGGGTCAGTCCCGAAGCACTCGCGGTGAATGGATGCCGTAGTCCACCAGCTGATCCGCGAGGGCATCCGCTTCCTGCTCGGACGTCAACGGGCCGACGCGAACACGGTAGAGCGGTTGCTGGGCGGCATCCCCGGGTTCGATGACGATGTCCGAAACGGCATCGGCCAGTCGCTGGCGAAGACGTTCCGCATTGTCGCGGCTGGAGAACGCGCCCACCTGGAGGAAAATGGCGGGTGTCTCGGCGGTCCGGGCTGTGGCCAACGGCGCCGCTTCGATAGCGGCGATCTCTCCGGGGGCTGCGGCGGCCAGGGTGGCTGGACGCACCGTTACGGTGGATTCGTTTTCGTCGCTCAAACGGACTTCCATTGCCGGTTGGGTGCGCTCGATACTCCTTGTCGGTTTCGTCGGGTCAATGGCCCGGATCTCGACCGGTGCCGTACCGCTGCGGGTGAACTCCAGTTTGCGGGCCGCTGCGTAGGAAAGATCGATAATCCGGTCGTCATGGAAGGGACCGCGATCGTTCACCTTGACCACTACGCTGCGTCCGGTATTCAGGTTGGTGACCTCCACATAGGTGGGGAGGGGCAGACTCTTGTGTGCGGCGGTCATTTTGTACATGTCGTACACCTCGCCGCTCGAGGTACGGCGACCGTGAAATTTGGTGCCGTACCACGATGCCAGGCCTCGCTCCACAAACGCCTCGGCACTGTCACTGACCCGGTACCGTTTACCGAATACAACGTAGGACTCGGGGTTGCCGTAGTGGCTTTTCGGCTCGACCCGGGGCACGGCGTCGGGAATGCGGCTGAAATCGATACCGGTATCGTCCGGGGCGCTGTCCCGCACGACGCTCGTGCTACAGCCGCCGATCACCATCGGAATCAGGGCCGCTGCTATCCGCCACTGACCGCTCATTCGCCTCACCGCTGGTTTGTCTCCTCATAGGCCGCGCGTATCCCTTCGGCCAGCTGGTGGACCGCCATGGCATAGAGCGGGCTGTGATTGTAGCGGGTGATGACGTAGAAGTTGTGCAGGGCCACCCAGTGCTCCGTGCCCTCTTCGGCCTCCAGTGCGATCAGCGCGGCATCCAGTTCAGGGTCGATGGATGTCTGGGGCTCGACGCCCAACTTGCCCAGTTCCCCGACTGTGGTGCTCGGCCGGTAGCCCTTGTCCAGCAGCGACTGGTGCTGATTGCCATTGACCTTCGCACGGGTGGCGACGGGCTGGCCCGGCTGCCAGCGATGCTCGGCGAAGTAGTTGGCGACACTGCCGATGACGTCTTCGATATTCTCCCAAAGGTCGCGGCGGCCGTCGCCATCGAAGTCGACGGCATAGGCGCGGAAGCTGCTCGGGATGAACTGGGGCTGACCCATGGCCCCGGCGTAGGAGCCGGTCAATTCCAGAGGGTCGATTTTCTCTTCCCGGGCCATGACGAGGTACTGTTCCAGCTGCCCACGGAAAAATTTGGCGCGCGGCGGGTAGTCAAAGGCCAGCGTGGAGAGCGAGTCCATCACCCGATAGCTGCCACGATGGCGACCATAACGGGTTTCCACACCCAAAATCGCCACCAGGATCGACGGCGAGACGCCATAACGGCGCTCCGCTTCCGCCAGCACCTCGGCATGCTCCTGCCAGAATTCGGCACCCTGACGGATGCGCGACTCGGTGACGAAGATCGGCCGGTACTGGTGCCAGGGTTTGCTCTCGGCGGGGCGCGAGATGGCGCGAATGATATCGTCCTGAAGTTGTACCTTTCGGAACAACGTTTTCAACTGCGTATCCTCGAAACCGTAGTCCGAGACCATTTGCGAAATAAAGCCCTGCACATCGTCCCGCGCTGCGAGATCGGCATGGCTGGGGCCCGATAACAGTAGCGCGGCCGGAATGAGTACAATCTGTGCGAAACGGTGGTTCACGGTCATCAACCTTTTAGTAGTTTTCGATGAGTGTGAATGGACATCAGTATCCCGAAGGAGGCCATTATTGTCACCATGGAGGTGCCACCGAAACTGATCAGAGGTAGTGGCAGTCCCACTACCGGCAGCAGCCCGGCGACCATGCCTATATTGACGAAGAAATAGATAAAGAACGTCATGATCAGTCCGCCTGCGAGCAGTCGCCCGTAGGTCTCCTGGGCCTGGGCGGCGATATAGAGCCCTCTCCAAACAACAAATAGATAAATCGAGAGTAGCAGAACGCCGCCCAGCAGCCCGAACTCCTCTCCGAATACCGCGAAAATGAAATCGGTATGACGCTCCGGCAGAAACTCCAGGTGAGACTGCGTGCCGTTAAGCCAGCCCTTGCCATACAGTCCGCCCGAACCGATGGCAATCTTCGACTGGATCACGTGGTACCCGGCCCCCAGGGGGTCGGATTCGGGGGTCAGAAACGTTAACACCCGCTGCCGTTGATAATCGTGCATCCCGAACTCCCACAACAATGCAGCCATCGGTGCGAGCAGCAAAGAGGCTAATCCCAAAAGCTTGAACGGGATCCCGGAAAAAAGCAGAACAAAAATCCCCGCACCGGCCACCAGCAGGGCAGTGCCAAGGTCGGGCTGTTTGGCGATTAGCAGGGTAGGGAACGCCACGATCAGTAATGCCGCAAAGATCTTTTTCGGGCCGGGGGGGAGGGAGACCTCCCTCAGGTACCAGGCCACCATCATCGGCATCGCCAACTTCATCAGCTCCGAGGGCTGGAAGCGGAATCCGCCGATACCGATCCAGCGCTGGGCACCCTTGCCGGCAATCCCTGCCACCAGCACGGCAATCAACAGCGCAACGGCTGCTGCATAGATCCAGGGTGTCCAGCGGACATAGTTCTCCGGCGGGATCTGCGCGAGCACCAGCATGCCCACGAAGCCCAGCCCCAGTCGCAGCAGTTGCTGATCGACCCGTCCGGCGTCGACACTGTAGAGGACCGCCAGGCTGACTCCTGACAGCAGCAGCAGACCGATCAGCAGCGGCATGTCCAGATGCAGCCGGTTTGCCAGGCTCCCCCGGCGTGATGTGGGTGCGTCCAGGATCACGGCGTCTTCTCCTCCTGCCGGCCGACCAGGTGATAATCCATCACCTGCCGGGCAATGGGCGCGGCTACAGCTCCGCCGCTGCCGCCGTTTTCAACGATGACCCCGATGGCGATCTGCGGCTCCTCCACCGGCGCGAAACCGATGAAGAGGGCATGGTCGCGGAGCAGTTTGACGACATCCTCCTCCACGTATTCCGCATCCTGTGCGATGCCGAACACCTGGGCTGTACCGGTTTTGCCGGCAATCTCGTAGGACGCATCGTGACCGATGCGGCGAGCCGTCCCGCGGCGGCCATGCACCACCTGCTTCATGGCGTGAAGGATCCGGTCCCAGTTGGAGGACTCCTTGACGTGCACCGGCTCCAGAGCAACGGCGGGCACGATTTCATGATCACCGCCACCCGAATTCTCCAGAGCCCGGACGACCTGGGGCTGCATGCGCTGTCCGCGAATGGCCAGCGCAGCGGTGGTCGAAGCCAACTGCAGCGGCGTGGCCAATGTAAAGCCCTGGCCGATGCCGGTGATCAGGGTTTCGCCGGGATACCAGACCTCCTGTCGCGTGCGGCGCTTCCACTCCCGTGTGGGCATCAGCCCACTTGCCTCCCCGCCAATATCGATGCCGCTGGGTTGCCCGAAACCGAACTGGCTCAGAAAGCCCGAGAGTCGATCGATACCGAGTTTGTGTGCCAGGTCGTAGAAGAAGACATCACACGATTCAACGATTGAGCGGTGCATGTCCACCCCTGGGCCGTGCCTCGTCCAGTCACGGTAGCGCCGTTCCTCACCCGGCAGCTGGTAATGGCCGTGGCACACCTGCTTGTCGTCGGGGCCGACATCTCCCAGCTCCAGTCCCGCCAGACCGACAAAAGGCTTGGTGGTCGAACCGGGCGGATACTGGCCGCGCAGGGCCCGGTTGAAGAGCGGCTGAAACAGTGAACGGGAGAGTTCCGTATAGGTTGCCGAATCGATACCGTTCACGAACAGGTTGCTGTCGTAACTGGGCACGCTGACCAGGGCCAGCACCGCACCGGTTTTCGGTTCAATGGCAACCAGCGCTCCGCGCTCGCCGGTAAAGGCGTTTTGCGCCGCCTGCTGCAGCCCGATATCGATGTTGAGGTGCAGATCCTTCCCAGGGACCGGCGGTGTGCGCTCAAGGACGCGCAGGACCCGGCCCCGTGCGTTGGTCTCCACTTTCTGGAACCCTACCTTTCCATGCAGGGCATCCTCATGGCTTCTTTCCACGCCCACCTTGCCGATGCGGTCGGTGGCGCTGTAGTTCGAGCGCTGCAGGAATTCCTTGGAGGCATCGGTCCACTCGAAGCCGCAGCCCTCTTGTTGATCCAGGCAATTGATTTCCCGTCGGTTGATCCGGCCCACGTAACCCACCACGTGCGCAGTCAGTGCGCCCAGCGGATAGTGCCGGGTGAGCCGGGAGTTGATCTCCACTCCCGGCAAGCGGTGGCGATTGACCGCGACCCGCGCCACCTCTTCATCGGTCAGCTGGAAGCGCAGCGGAATGGCTTCGAAGCGCCGCTTCCGGCTGACATTCTCGCGAAACCGCTTCAGATCGGTTTCGGCTACATTGATCAGCTTGCGAAGCGCCGCCAGGGTCGCCTCCATGTCCTCCACCCGCTCCGGGATCACCTCCAGACTGTAGGTGGGCAGGTTTTCCGCCAGCACCACGCCGTTGCGATCGAAAATGAGTCCGCGTGTCGGTGCAATCGGCTGAACGGCCACCCGGTTGTTGTTGGAAAGTGTCGTGAAGTGCTCATGGTTATGGACCTGCAGGTGGACCAGCCTGGCCAGCAGGCCCAAAACCAGCAGCGCGGACAGTACGCCTGCCGCTACCGCCCGGGTCCGGAACAGGTGCGTTTCACGAATCGGATCCTTGAGGGTGAACCTCTTGGCCATCAGTGTGCTACTTCACGCTTGGGAGGATATTCGGGAACCAAAGCCTGCCATTCCGGCGCGAGCGCACCTTGCTTGATGTGCATGGATGCACGAATGCCGCGGGCGCAGGGATGCGCAGGAGCGGTCTGGCTGGTCAGCGGCTCGCTGAAGGTGGCTCCAGACATGATTAGGTCACCCGGAAATGGCGGCGCAGGTCCCGCAGGATCAGAAACATCCACGGCCATAACAGCATACTGGTAAGCGAGGGCGCCCAATACAGCCAGCTATTCGGTGACTGGCCGATGATGCCCTTTACCCAGAGGACCAGCAGCTGCTCAAGTGCCACCAGCACCAGCACCGCAAGACTCTGTTGCCAAAGGGGGAAGTTCCTCACCCGGCGATGCAGGTGAATGGTGAGAAAGGCCACCAGCGTCAGCGCCAGCGCATACTGGCCGAGCAGTGCTCCACGGGCGACATCCAGGAATAGGCCCATAATCCACGCGACGCCGATGTTGACCCGTTCGGGCAGTGCCATACACCAGTAGATCAGCACCATGGCCACCCACTCGGGACGAAACCACTCCGCACCATCGGGCAGCGGCATCAACGTCAGTATCATCGCCACCAGGAAACTGGCGATAATGGCCCAGCCGTTCTGGTGTTGGGCCAGGCTCATGATGGGGACGCCTCTTGTGCATCTGGCTCCGGTGCGTCGGCTTCCGGTGCATCTTTCGCCGGGGCCCCTTGCGAGTCGGTGGTTTCGGCAAGGTGATCCGGCCAGATCAGCAGCACTTCCCGAACCCGCTCCAGTTCCGCCGTGGGCCGGGCCACGATGGACGCATAGGGCTGAGTGGGGTCCTTGTCGATATGCTGTATCTCGGCGACCGGATAGCCCGGAGGAAACCGGCGGTCGAGACCGGAGGTGACCAGCAGATCGCCGACGCGGATATCCGCGTTATTGGGAATGTGGGGCAGTTCGAGCCGGTCGGCCTCACCCGTACCGAGTGCAATGGCGCGGAGTCCGCTGCGATTTACCTGTACCGGGATGGCGTGGCTGGGATCGGTGATCAGCATCGCCACCGAACTGATGGGGGACACTTCGGTCACCTGCCCCATGACGCCCTTGGCGTCGAGGACCGGGTGGCCGCGGTAAACTCCGGCCCGGGAGCCCTTGTTGAGCACCGCCTGACGCTTGAAAGGATCCATGTCGACGGCCAGCAGCTCTGCCACCAGCAGCCGTTCGTCGACTTTACGCGGTGATTGCAGCATTTCACGTAGCCGGCTGTTTTCGGCCAGGAGGGCATCAAACTTCAGCAGCCGGGCCTCCAGCTCAAGCTGCCGGCTACGCAGGCTTTCGTTTTCGCTGATGAGATGCGAACGGGCGGCAAACGCATCGGAGGCCCAGGTTCCCGCCGAGGCGGGCAGGCTGACCAGGTATTCCAGCGGGTAGAGGACCACGGCGATGGTGGCGCGCATCGCTTCCAGGTGCTGCTGACGGTGATCGAGTGTCATCAGGAACACTGAGACCAGCACGAGCAGCGCCGCTCGCATGGCCATCGACGGTCCGCGCAAGAACAGTACCTTGATGTGACACCTCCGACTTCAGATACGAGGTTGAAGATACGAGGTGCGAAACCCCGTATCTCGAATCTTTTACCTCGGACCTGGTCTACTCCAGGGCAAACAGGTCGCCCCCGTGTTCGTCCATCAGCTCCAGGGCACGGCCGCCGCCACGGGCGACGCAGGTCAGCGGATCTTCGGCGATGATTACCGGCAGGCCCGTCTCCTCGACGAGGAGCCGATCCAGATCCCGCAGCAATGCGCCGCCGCCGGTCAGTACCAGCCCGCGCTCGGAGATATCCGCGCCGAGCTCCGGGGGGGTCTGTTCCAGCGCCGTCTTGACCGCAGCGACGATACCGGAGAGGGGTTCCTGAAGCGCTTCCAGTATCTCGTTGCTGTTGAGGGTGAAGCTGCGGGGGATACCCTCGGCCAGGTTACGGCCGCGCACTTCGATTTCCCTCACCTCGGCACCCGGGTAGGCGGTGCCGATCTGCTCCTTGATGCGTTCGGCAGTGGCCTCGCCGATAAGCGTCCCGTAATTGCGGCGCACATAGGCGGTAATGGCCTCATCGAAGCGGTCGCCGCCTACTCGTACCGAGTTGTCATAGACGATGCCGTTCAGGGAGAGAACGGCGATTTCCGAGGTGCCGCCGCCGATGTCCAGCACCATCGAGCCGCTCGCCTCGGAGATGGGCATGCCGGCGCCGATGGCCGCCGCCATGGGCTCTTCGATAAGGTAGACCTCACGGGCGCCAGCCCCGGCGGCCGATTCCTTGATGGCCCTGCGCTCCACCTGGGTGGCGCCGCACGGCACGCAGATCAACACTCGTGGGCTCGGCTTGAAGGCCTTGAACTTGTCTTCGTGTACCTTGCGGATGAAGTGCTGCAGCATCTTCTCGGTGATGGTGAAGTCGGCGATAACGCCATCCTTCATCGGCCGGATAGCGGTGATATTCCCCGGCGTGCGTCCCAGCATCTGTTTCGCCTCGACGCCTACGGCCGAGATGCGTTTGGTATTGTTGGGGCCGGGCTCCTGCCGGATGGCGACCACTGAAGGTTCATTGAGGACAATGCCTTCACCGCGAACGTAGATAAGGGTATTGGCAGTACCCAGGTCGATGGAGATGTCGTACGAAAAAAGGCCCCGGAAAGATCCCAGCATGGCAGTCGCTTCTATAAGATTAATGAGTCGGCGGAATGAACCGGGCATAATTTAGCAATGCCGCGGCCCTTTGGGCAAGGTGGCAATTGTGATAAGTTTCTGCTTTTTCCGCTATTAACCGACCGGATGGAGAGCCTGATGGCCCTGGACCGAGACGATGTGGAGAACATCGCGCACCTGGCGCGACTGGCTATATCCGATGGAGATATACCGGAGTATGCCACAAACCTTTCCAACATTATGGGACTCGTCGAGCAGATGAGCGCAGTGGATACCACTGACGTGGTGCCGATGGCCCACCCCCTGGAGATGAGTCAGCGGCTGCGTGACGATGAGGTCACCGAGACCGATCAGCGTAGCGAATTCCAGCAGAATGCCCCCGCGACCGAAGCAGGGCTCTATCTCGTGCCGAAGGTCATCGAATAGGTGCGGGTCAAGATACCCATGTCCCGTGCCCTTACCCCCTCGTATCTCGAATCTTGAATCTCGAACCTGAGTGTTGACATGCACAACAAGACCATCGCCGAACTTGCCGCCGGCCTCAGCGCCGGTGATTTCTCCAGCGAGGAGCTGACGCAGGCGTTCGTGGACCGCATCGCACGTTTCGACGGGAAACTGAACAGCTACATCACCGTGACCGCCGAGGCCGCCCTGGAGCAGGCGCGCGAGGCGGACCGGCGTATCGCCGGTGGCGAAGCGGGGCCGCTGACCGGCATCCCGATCGCCCACAAGGACATTTTCTGCACCCGGGGAGTGCGGACCTCCTGCGGCTCGAAGATGCTGGACAACTTTGTGGCTCCTTATGATGCCACGGTCGTGCAGCGCTTCAAGGCGGCCGGCGCGGTCATGCTGGGAAAGACCAATATGGACGAGTTCGCGATGGGCTCCTCCAATGAGACCAGCTTCTACGGTCCGGTCAGCAACCCCTGGGACCTCAAAGCCGTACCGGGCGGCTCTTCCGGTGGCTCTGCTGCGGCGGTAGCGGCACGCCTCGCCGCCGGCGCCACGGGCACCGATACCGGCGGCTCCATCCGCCAGCCGGCCGCCCTGTGCGGGATCACCGGCCTGAAGCCCACCTACGGCCGGGTCTCCCGCTACGGGATGATCGCGTTTGCCTCGTCGCTGGATCAGGGCGGCCCCATGGCGCGCACCGCCGAGGACTGCGCGCTGCTGCTGTCGGCGATGGCCGGTTTCGATGAGCGCGACTCCACCTGCGTAGACCGCGAAGTCCCCGATTACATGGCCGGGCTCGGCAACGACCTGAAGGGGCTCCGCATCGGCCTGCCCAGAGAATATTTCGGCGAGGGGCTGGACCCGGAAGTCTCGAAGGTGGTCGAGGCGGCCGTCGAGGAGTACAAGCGACTCGGTGCCGAGGTGAAGGAGGTCAGCCTGCCCAACACCAACCTGGCGGTGCCCACCTATTATGTGGTGGCGCCGGCCGAGTGCTCGTCCAACCTGTCCCGCTTCGACGGGGTGCGCTTTGGCCACCGCTGCGAAGAGCCGAAGGACCTGGAAGACCTTTACAAGCGCTCCCGCGGGGAGGGCTTCGGCCCCGAAGTGAAACGCCGCATTATGGTCGGGACCTATGCGCTCTCCGCCGGCTACTACGACGCCTATTACCTGAAGGCCCAGCAGCTGCGGCGCCTGATCCGCGACGACTTCACCAGGGCTTTTGAAGAGGTCGATGTGCTGATGGGGCCGACCTCGCCCGGCGTTGCCTTCAATATCGGCGAAAAGGCCGATGACCCGATCACCATGTACCTGTCGGACATCTACACCATCGCCGCCAATCTCGCCGGTCTGCCGGGCATCTCCATCCCCGCCGGTTTTTCCGGTGAGCGCCCCGTCGGTCTGCAGATAATCGGCAACTACTTCGATGAAGCGCGGCTCCTGAACGTGGCCCATCAGTACCAGCAGACCACCGACTGGCACACCCGCGCGCCCGAGGCGTTTAGCTAAACAGCGATAACCGCGAAGGACGCAAAGGAACGCCAAGAAAAGCTTAGGTTTTATCTTTGCGACTCTTCGCGACCTTTGCGGTAAAAATAAATCAAGGTATCGAATATGGATTGGGAATGTGTCATCGGGCTTGAGATTCATGCCCAGCTCGCTACCAAGAGCAAGATTTTCTCCGGGGCTTCCACCGCCTACGGCGCCGAGCCGAATACACAGGCCTGTGCAGTGGATCTGGGGCTGCCGGGTGTGCTGCCGGTGCTGAATCGGGAGGTGGTGCGCATGGCCGCGAAGTTCGGCCTTGCCATCGGGGCGCGGGTCGCCGAGCGTTCGGTGTTTGCGCGCAAGAACTACTTCTACCCGGACCTGCCCAAGGGCTATCAGATTTCCCAGTATGAGCTGCCCGTCGTCGAGGGAGGGCATCTGGACATCGAACTGGAGGACGGGGAGACCCGACGTATCGGTGTTACTCGCGCCCACCTGGAAGAGGATGCCGGCAAATCCCTGCACGAGGACTTCCACGGCATGACCGGTGTCGACCTCAACCGGGCCGGCACGCCGCTCCTGGAGATCGTTTCCGAGCCGGAACTCTGTTCGGCCAGGGAGGCGGTGGCCTACATGAAAAAGATGCACTCCCTGGTCCGTTACCTGGAGATTTGCGACGGCAACATGCAGGAGGGCTCGTTCCGCTGCGATGCCAACGTCTCGGTACGTCCCAAGGGTCAAAAGGAGTTCGGCACCCGTGCGGAGCTGAAAAACCTCAACTCCTTCCGCTTCGTCGAGCGCGCCATCGACTTCGAGATCGAACGCCAGATCGCCATCATCGAGGGTGGCGGTGAGGTGGTGCAGGAGACGCGCCTCTATGATGCGGACAAGGGCGAAACCCGCCCGATGCGTTCCAAGGAGGAGGCCAACGATTACCGCTATTTCCCGGATCCCGATCTCCTGCCGCTGGAACTGGATCGGGCCTTTGTGGAAGACGTGCGCAAGACCCTGCCGGAACTGCCGGATGAGAAGATGGAGCGCTTCGTAGCCCATTACGGTCTCTCCCGTTACGACGCCGGTGCTCTGACCGCCTCCCGGGATATGGGTGACTTCTACGAGGCCGTGGTGAAGGCCTCCGATGGCGATCCCAAGATGGCCGCCAACTGGGTGATGGGCGACCTGTCCGCATTCCTGAACAAGCATGGCAAGGAGATCACCGAGTCGCCGGTCTCCGCCGAGATGCTCGGCGGGATGCTCAAGCGTATCGTCGACAACACCATCTCCGGCAAGATCGCCAAGGATGTTTTCGAGGCCATGTGGAACGGCGAAGGCGATGCCGACAGCGTAATCGAGTCGAAGGGTCTGAAGCAGATCACCGATACCGGCGCCATCGAAGGCATCATCGAACAGGTCATCGCCGATAACCCGAAACAGGTCGAGCAATACCGCGCCGGCAAAGACAAGGTCATGGGCTTCTTCGTCGGCCAGGTGATGAAAGCCAGCAAAGGCAAAGCCAATCCCCAGCAGGTCAACGAACTGCTAAAAGCGAAGCTCGGCTAAGGTGTGCACCGAATTCGCCCCTCATACCGGTAGATACCTGTAGGAGCGGCGGAAGCCGCGAAGGTGGAGCGCTTTCGCGGCCGTTCGCGGCTTCCGCCGCTCCTACAAGCACCGAGTCGGATTTGGCACAGAGTATTTCTTTTTTGCCCAGCGGTTTGATTCTGCTCTGTGTTCTCTGTGGTTTTCCTTGAGTCCCGTGTCCCCCGTGGTTTGTTTCCGGGGGCTATGTGCCGAACTTACGAATCCCAAAAAGGGTCTCACCGGCTATGAATGACACATTGCAGCGGTTCCTCTTCGAAAACCTCGGTATTCGCGGCGAACTGGTTCGCCTTGACGCCAGCTGGCAGGCGGTGCTGGAGCGGCAGGATTATCCGCCGGTGGTTCGGACCCGGCTGGGCGAATTGATGGCTGCCAGCGTTCTGCTTTCGGCAACGCTCAAGTTCGACGGCAGCATGACCCTGCAGATCCGGGGCGATGGTCCCATCGGGATGATGGTGGTCGAGTGCACCAGCGCGCGTACGCTTCGCGGCCTGGCGCACTGGGAGGGCGAGCCTGATGAGGCCAGCCTGAACGGTCAGTTCGGTGATGCTCAGCTGATCATCACCATCGACCAGAAAAAGAGCGGACGCGATCGTTACCAGGGCATCGTACCTCTGGAGGGTGACAGCTTTGCCGAGGCCATCGAAGGCTATCTTTACCGCTCCGAACAACTGCCCACCCGGCTGTGGCTGACGGCGGACAGCGACAGTGCAGCCGGTCTGCTTCTCCAGGATCTGCCTGGACAGTACAGCGAGGAAGACGCCTGGAATCGCGTCTCCACGCTGGCCGAAACCGTGACCGAACCGGAACTGCTTGATCTCGAACAGGGAGAGGTGATCCGGCGTCTGTTCCATGAAGAGGATGTTCGGGTGTTCGAGAGCGAGCCCGTAAGCTTCCGCTGCTCCTGCTCCAGGGAGCGAGTTGAAAATGCACTGCGCGGCCTCGGCCATGATGAGGTGACGGATATCATTCGCACCGAAGGCGAAGTGGCGGTCAATTGCGAGTTTTGCAATCGCCGTTATGCCTACGATGCAGTGGATGTGGAGCGCCTGTTTGCTGGTCCGGAACAGCCCGAGGTCTCCACCACTCGCCACTAGCAGGCTGTCGTCCCTTATGCGCCCCGAACGGTGCCGGCTTCTCTCGTAGGGTACATTCTTCAAATGTACCGGTTCCGATCAATGATGGGGTTCGCGGGGCTCACCCCATCCTACATTTCTGGCCTGAAGGCCGACCCACAGGGGGTTGGCATCGATGCAGCGCATTTTGAATGCGTCCCGAACGGTGCCGGCTTCTCCGTAGGGTGTATTCTTCAAATGCACCGGTTCCCCGATCAATGATGGGGTTCGCGGGGCTCACCCCATCCTATATTCCTGCCCTGAAGGCCGACGGCGCCAAACGCCAAATGTAGGTCGGCCTTCAGGCCGTCGCCGTCTCCGGTTAATGCTGCCATGACTGGCTAATACCACCTACGTGAATACGTGGCCAGATCGATTTTAGACCATTGACTTGGCCAGACGTTCATCCGTGGTGTCCAATTTCATTCCTCTGTTCGACCTTTCTCTCCGCATTGCAACATGCAATGTCTGCGCGTCATGAGAATCGCCTATTGCAAATTGCGACTGTAGAAAACCCACCGGTTTTTCCCTAACTAATTGTCTCCTCAGCCAATTTTATTGTTGGCACAGACCGTGCTCTATTTCTGGTGAGCAACAGGAAGGGGGCGAGGTTGGTGAACTGGATACAGCGAATGCTGAGCCGTAAACAAGAAGCCACTGTGCTGGCGGTGCCGCATACCGTCACGCTGCCGCAAACAGGTGAAGTGACGATTTCCCGCACCCTGGACTGCATCGGCGCGGCGTGTCCCCGGCCGCAACTGTTGACAATGCGCGTGCTGGACGAGTTGGAGGAGGGCGAGGTGATCGAACTGCTGTCCGACAACCCGGCCACCGTGGAGACCCTGCCGGCCCTGATGTTTTCTCAAGGCGGGACCCACATGGCAACGCTCAAGCGAGGCGATCACTGGCGCATCTATATGCGCAAAGGCGTGTACGAAGTACCGAAAAAACGATTTTGAGGATGACCCATGACCGAAGAGAACGTACTGACGGGAACCGCCGTCGATAGCCGTGCAGGCAGCGGCAGGATAGCAGCAGCGATTATCGTGGGCCTGGTGACGCTGGGTTCCATCATCGCCCTGAGCATCGATAGCCGTTTTGTCTACCTGCTCGTCTACGTCTGGTTCGGCGTTGCCTACGGGCTGCTCCTGCAGTACGGCCGTTTCTGCATGGCCTCCGCGGTTCGCGACCTCTTCGCCGTTGGTGTACCGCGAATGGCGGTAGGCATGCTGATTGCCGTCGCCCTCTATTCACTGATGGCCGCCGGGGTGCAATCGGCCGGATTCAGCACCTTTGCTCCCCACCCCCTGGGCTGGCACATCGTCATCGGCGGCCTGATTTTCGGTTTCGGCATGGTCTTTACCGGCGGCTGCGCCTCCGGCTCGCTCTATAAGGCGGGAGAGGGCAACGTCGGGTCCATGCTGGTCATCGTGGCCATCTCCTTCTCACAGGCCGCCTTCGTGGCAATGGGGGACTGGTCGGACCGGTTCGTCCCCGCCGCCTGGACCGAAGCGGCCGAGGCCACCGGCATGCCTGAGGAGCTTTCGGTCACCAATGGCTGGTTCGATCAGTTCATCAGTGGCTACATCTGGAACCTCAACGGCAGCACGGTTGCAGCGTCGCTGGGCATGGAGGATTCCGCCGCCGGGATCTACTTCGCCAACTCGTTCCTCTCCGCGGTACTGCCATCGCTGCTGTTGCTGGTTATTCTCTACCTGTTTTTCTATCGCCGTAGCTACCTGCGCCGCAACAAGATCGACCATGCCGGCCTCGGCGACAACGCCCGCGGCATGTGGGCGATGATCACCTCTTCCAAAAACACCGCCATCGCCGGTATCGGGCTCGGTATTTTCGCCGGCCTGCAGATGTGGACCACCGGCGCACTGCGCGAGCACTACAACATCTTCGGCTTCGGTGAACTGCTGGAGAGCATGGGTTACGAAAGCGGCCTTTCGCTGCAGGGCACCGTGTTCGATCCCGGCTACTGGTACATCACCACCCAGGAAGCGCAATGGGGTGGCTGGGTGCTCAACAAGCTGGGCGTCGAGAACATGGATAATATCTTCTTCGGCCTTGAGAACGGTCTGCCCAATCCGCTGCTGAACGCTCCGGGCTTCATGTCCATTGGCATCATTCTCGGTGCCGCCGTAATGGCGCACATGCGCAGCGAATTCAAATGGAAGATGCCGAGCCTGGAGACGGCGGTATTCGCCCTGGTCGGCGGCACGCTGATGGGTATCGGCGCGCGCATCGGCATGGGCTGCAACATTGGCGCCTTCTTCGCCACGGTCACCAACGGCGACCTGAGTGGCTGGGTATTCCTCGCCGGCATGATTGGTGGCGGTTACCTCGGCGTGAAGGGCTTCAATGCCTGGCTGGAGTGGCGTGCTTCACGCGAAGGCGATTTCGCACTGTAAAAACGAAAAACCGGAACAAGGAGTAAAAAATGGCGGTGAAATTCGAGCAGACCGGGGACGGCGCATACTCGCTGGACGTGCGCGGCTACAGCTGTCCGCACCCGCAGATGTACACCAAAAAAGCACTGGAAAAGATGGCAGCCGGAGACGTGCTGACCCTGCAGTTCGACAACCCTTCGTCGGGGGAATCGATCCTTGCCATGTGCGAGTCGAGCGGCAATGAACTCATCGATCGCGCCGATGGTAGCGATGGATCCACCTGGAAAATCCAGAAGGCGTGACCATGAAACTGGGCGTTGTGATTACCGGAGAGGAGATGGCCGGCCCAGCCGCCGACCTGCTTCAGGCGGCGGCGGACCGGAACCATGAACTGCGCTGCTTTCTCACTGACACCGGCATACGGGCGCTCGACCAGAGCGGCATCCAGGAGCTGGTCGGGTCGGACCGGCTGACGCTGGCGGTGTGCGAATTCAGTATGGAGCGGTTCGAGCAGACGGTGCCGTCCGCGGTTGCTGATGCCGTGATCGTCGGGGGGCAGTACCAGGATGCGGAACTGGCGCATTGGTGCGACCGCGTCGTGGTGTATTGAGGGGGATAACAGCATGCAGAAACAGATCTTGATCGTTGCCCTCGACAAACGCTCCGAGGCATTGCGAATGGCCGCAGGCCTTACCCTGCTCGACGACCCGGTGAAGGTCGCCCTGTGCGGCGAGGCGGGTGCCGATGCAGAGGAGCACCTCGAGGCGCTGGACTTTGCCGACGTGCCGGTTCAGCAGCTCGAGCCGGACAGTGACGAAGGCATGCGGGCACTGGCCCGCGAGATCACCACGGCAGATGCGGTGTACATCGTATGAGCGAAAAGAAAATTCTGTTGATGAAGGCAGCAACCCGAAGCGATGGCTTCGACCAACGCCTGCACAAGGCACTGGAGGAACTGGGCTGCGATGTCGCCGAGTGCGACGCGGCCGATGCCTCCCGGGCCCTGAATCTGCTAGGCGAAAACCGGCTCCCCGTCGTTTTGAAGTAACGGAAGCGGCGACGGCGAGACGAATCAAAGGTGTACGGAGGAGTGGGAGAGATGATGCGAAATCAAATAAGCAGTCAATTCGGTCGGTATCGAATCCCGGCGATCGGACTTAGCCTGACCCTGGCCATGGGACTGTCCGCCTGCGGCGGCAGTGAAGACGAGACCTATACATCGGAAACGACGGAGGAAGTGGTTCAGGCTACCCCGGCGACGATAGCCCAGGAATCGGACGACAACTACGACAATAACGTCAACGGCCTGATCACCGGCAACACGCTCAAAGGCTGGATCGACAACTGGGAGGCCAACAAGCCCGCCGGCATCGAGGGCAAGCTGGTGATCTTGCAGACAGGGAGTGGTGAGGCCGGCTATGAGTTCATTGCTCCGAACGGCAGCAACGTCTTTACCTATACGGCCAGCGAATGGGATGAACCCCGATCCAACGGGGTGATCGAGACCGTCCGGATGGTGCCGAGCGGTCGCTCAATGGACACCTTCCTCGCCAAATACGGTATCGACCCGGCTAGGGACATGATCGTCTGTGCCCAAGGCACGGCCGGGGCTGGGAATGCCATGCGTGCCGGGCGCTGCTGGTACATGTTCCGCTACTGGGGGACGCCCAAGGAGCATTTGGCGGTGCTCGACGGCGGCAACCAGTGGAACGGCGAGAATACCACGCTCGGGGCCGGCTATTTCGCTGCCGCCGGAAGCACGCCGCCGATGAACGGAACTGCCAGCGTCAAGGACCTGCCGGAGATCAACTTCGCCCTGCAGGCCACCCTGGAAGACATGATGAATGCGGCACCCTCGCAGGACGCCAACCTGCTCAACGACGGTGTGTTCATCTGGGACGCTCGCGGTAATAACTTGCCGACCAGCGACCCTGTCGATAGGGGTGACGAGTACAGCCCCGATGACGATACCGACTTCCGCAATGGCGGCGCCACCCAGGGCCATCCCAACGGAGCACTGTTGCTGTCTTACGGCAACATCGCCGATGGGAGTGCGGGCTGGACCTACAAGCCGAAGGCCGAGATCCAGGCGTATCTGGACGGCGAGGCCGATGCGGGAGGCAACCAATTCGTCGATGGCACCCTGCAAGGGGTTGGCGCCGGCAGAGCCTACCAGGAGGGTGATACGATTTATACCTATTGCGAGACCACCTACCGCGCGATGGTGACCGGTTTCGCCTCCGCGGCCATTCTCGGCCTGCCCACCCGTTTCTACGACGGCGCCATGTACGAGTGGCATTCGATGAGCAACGCCGTGGATAGCAATGGCAACACTATTCTGCCGTGGGATTCCCCTTGGCGGACTGACAAGTCGGAGTGGAGTATGTTCCGCACAGCCAGTGACCCGGCCAATGTCGACCCACGTGCCATCGTCAACGCCTACGCCAGTTCGGCCAACGCCGTCATCAACGAAGACCTCGCCTACAAGGGCATCACCGTTGACGACGGCGGCGATACCGAAACTGACTCCGATGACGGCGGCAGTTCCGGCGGTGGCGTTGAAATGCCGACCAATAGCTGCGGCGGCTAACGGCATGGGGCGGGCCGGTTCGCTCGCCCCTGTCTGCTAATGGCATGAAACGATATCTCATCAGCGCAATCGCCCTGCTCGCAGTCACTATCGCGGGTGGGTGGTTCTGGACAACCTCAGCGGAGGATTCGGTGGAGATCTTTCTGGACCAGCACTGGGCACACCCGATTGCTCCCCAGGGTACGCCGCCGGCGGGATTTTCGCCGCTGGAGGCCTCCCTCGGAGCGGAGGCGTGCGCCCAGTGCCATCCGGACCAGCACCGGGACTGGCGTCAGAGCCTGCACCGCAAGGCGCTTAGTCCCGGGATCCGCTGGCAGTTGCGGCTGATGGACCAGGAGGCGGCGAACGAGTGCCTGCGCTGTCATGCCCCCCTTGCCGAGCAGAAGGCCCTGCTGGCGCGGGAGCATGGCTGGCCGAATGCACCGGCCGGTGACCTGCCGGAATATGTGCCCCTGGACCTCGGTCATCAGGGGGTGATGTGTTCCAGCTGTCACCTGCGCGACCACCAGCGTTTCGGGCCGCCCCCCCGGGGGGCGACCCGCGAACCGGCGCACGACGGGTTCGAGGTGCGTGCCGCCTATCAGGACAGCCGTTTCTGTGCCACCTGTCACCAGTTTCCGGAGGATGGACCGCGGCTCAACGGCAAGCTCCGGGAGGATACCCTGGCGCAGTGGCAGGCCAGCCCCTGGGCGGGGGAGAAGACCTGCCAGCAGTGCCACATGCCGGATCGTCGGCATGAGTTCCGGGGTATCCATGACCCGGAGATGGTACGCCGGGCGGTGGAACTGATGCTGGAGGTCGTCGAGGGCGACGATCAGGGCCTGATGGTTGAGGCGTCCCTCGGCAATGTGGGGGCGGGGCACCACTTCCCCACCTACATGGTGCCGAAGGTCTATCTGCAACTGTCGCTGGTCGGCCCGCAACGGCAGCGGCGTCCACTGGCCGAACGCATCATCGGCTGGCAGGTGGACACGGCCATTACCAAAGAGCTGGCGGATACCCGCCTCCCGGCCGGCGAGTGGCTGAAGGTTCGACAGCCGTTGGCTTCGCCGCCCGGAGAGGGGTGGGTGGTGGAGGCCACCCTGACGGTGGCGCCCGCCGAGCACTACGAACGGACTTACATCGACATGCTGAAACAGGCGGACAAGATGGATGCGGAGACGTTGAGATTGTTGCGTCAGGCGTTGACCGAAGCACGGGCAACCCGTTTCGAGGCGCTTCGCTTGCGCCAGCCGGTGCCCGGGGGTGCCTCGTGAACGGCCGCCTGGCAGGCGTGGCACTGGTCGCCGGCTTCAGTCTGCTGGTAACGACCACCGTAGTGGCCGCCGAGGAGGGAGAGCGGCGCCTGAAGTTCCGTGACAGGGGTCCCGCCTGCATGTGTACAGGTGGGCTGAGTGAAGAGGACATTCGCCGCGCCGAGCGGCAACGAAAAGAGCCGGGTGAACGCCGGAGTGGCGGTACAAAAAGACTCGACGGTGAAAATACCGGCACCGACGAAAAGCAGAGAGGAGACAACTGATGGGACGCAGGATACAGACAATGCTGAAAAGCATCCGTAGAACGGTGGTGGCAATCGCGTCTCTGGGCGTGATTGCCACCGGCCTCGCAGTGGTGGACTCATCACTGCCGACTTCGATGGCGGGCGATCCGGACGCCGGCTGGGGAGCCGAGTCGCTGGCTGAGGGGAGCGGGCAATCTTCGGGCTTTTCGCTCATCGGAATCGCCAACGCGTGCGGGCTCGGTGCCTCCAGTTGCTTCAAGTGCCATGACGGCAATCGGGCCGAGGCCCCCAACATGGATGAGAGCGCCGCGCCCTGGCATATCCAGCACGACAAGGTGAACCACTCGTGCAACGGCTGTCACGATGGCAATCCCCGCATCATCCGCAAGTCCATGGCCCACCGTAACCTGATTGCCAATCCCAACGAAACACCGGATCAGTCCTGTGCCAGTTGCCACGACGGCGACGAGGCCGATGAATACCTGCAACGGTACCTGACCGCCGCATCTGGGGAGAAATAAAATGACGATGAATAACAAGACAAAAAAGAGCTTGGCCATTTGGGTCGCGGGAGTACTGGCGGGCAGCCTGCCGCTGGCCGCCTCCGCCGGACCGACGGTGAACTTCGGAGAGCAGGGATCCGTGACCTTCAACTACGCCCTGCAAATGTGGGGGCAGTACGAGGACTACACCTCGTCCAATGACGATGGCGATCAGACCGATTTCTTTCTGCGCCGGAATCGTCTGACGTTTTCCGGTCAATACAACGATTACGTCGGGTTCTACGCTCAGTTGGAGGGTGGTGTCGACAGCAAGGACGGGGAAGATGATAGCTCGACCTTCTTTCGTGATGCCTATCTCACCCTCGACTACAGCGATCCACTACGCTTCATGGCCGGGCGGTTCAAAAACACCTTTTCGCGCGAGAATCTCGAGGCCTGTCTGGAGCCGTTGACGCTGGACCGCAGTGCAATGTCGTTCACGCCCTTCGCCGGGAGTCGTGACACCGGTGTCGCCATGTGGGGCAACCTGGCTGACGGCGCTCTTCAGTATCGCCTCATGCTGGCCGACGGCCGCGAGGCTGATGAAGTGGCACAGGATAACCCCCGCATGACGGCCCGTGTCCACTGGAGTCCGCTCGATCCCGAGTACGACTATGGATATCGGGGCACCTACCTCGGCACCCAGAAGGTCTTCACGATCGGGTTCGCCTACGACACCCAGGCGGATGTCGCCTACAGTGACTTCAACACCGGACGGAATAGTGCCGAAGACTACACGGCCACCACCGCGGATGTGTTCTTCGAGTATCCGACCGCTGCCGGCACCTTCACGGCTTCGGCGGCCACATTCGATTACAGCATCGATAACGCCATCAACGAGGATCCCGATTTGGCTTTGCCCGCCAACTCGGAACTTGACTCCTCGTATGGCAAGGTGGGTTATCTGTTCCCCAACAAGATCGGCATCGGCCGGCTGCAGTTGTTTGCCCGCTATGACACGTCCGATTTCAATCTCGACTCGGGTCTGCTCGACAACACCACCACTGCCGGCGGCTTCAACTACTACATCGATGGGCAGCAGCTGAAGCTGACGGGCGAGTATCGCAGTGTCGATTTCGACAATGTCGAGAGCGCAACCAATCCGACGTTGCAGGATCACGATCAGGTGACACTCGGATTCCAGATGATATTCTGATGTTCCGCCACAGCCGGGGCCGGTGCCCCGGCTGCATGGTGATTGATAAAGAGGTGTGCATTTGTTGGGATCCCGGTTGTTCCCACCCGCCAGACTATGGCAGGTCGGTCTTTTTGCTGTCCTGATTATTTCTGTCGGGGCGGTAGCATTGGGGGCGGCCTATGCTGCTGCCCGCTTTCCCTGGATCGCTGCGCTCAGTGTCGTGGTCGCGGTGTTGGCGATCCTTGCCACGATGCGCTGTTATGTGGCGATCAAAAGGATTCGTCAGGGGTTGGTCCAGGCCAGGGAGGGGCTGCTCGTCCCGGTCGACACCGCCATGGCCGATGGTCCCTTTTTGCGCCGCTTCATTGGTGACTACAACTCCACCATTCACACGCTCGGCCGCATGTTTTCAACGGTCGAGGAGTGCCAGGCGCGAGCGCTCAACGAGCGCAACAAGATGGATGCCATCCTTCAGAGCCTTCCCGGCGCCTTGCTGCATATCTCCGATGATCTGGAAGTCGCCAGCTCTAACAAGACGGCCGAGGTATTGTTCGGGCTACCCCCGGAACAGCTGAAAGACGCCAATCTTTTCGATCTACTCGAGGTCGGTGAACACGATCGCGATGTCCTTCGCGATGCCTTTCTCTACAAGCGTCCGGTGCGAAACCGCGAACTGCTGGTGGCTTTAGACAGGGGAGAGCGCTGGCTCTCCATGAATCTCGCCTTCATCAATCAGCACGAGGCGGATATGGGTGCGGTGGTTACGCTGCAGGATGTGACCGACTACCGCCAGCTACAGGACAGCGTCGCCATTCGTGAGAAGCTGGTGGCCATGGGTCAGCTTGCCGCTGGAGTCGCCCATGAACTGAATACACCACTCGGCAACATCCTCGGCTACTCCCAGCTGCTGCGGGACTCTATGGAGGATGAAAAACTGCTCGGCTATGCAGTCGTGGTTGCCGACGAAACCAAACGCTGCTCGCGGATCGTGCAGGACCTGCTCAACTATGCGCGGCAGGATCAGTGCAGCGGGGACATGTGTGAAATCGTCCCGCTGGTTCGTGAATTGATCGATACCTTCATGAGCTGCCGGCTCAAGCGTCACCAGATTGTCATAGAACTGGACCTGCCCGACCAACGTCTGGTGATCGACGGAGGCTGCGGGCAACTGGATATCGTCCTTACCAATCTGATCCTGAACGCAATTCAGGCCGTCAGCCGCGTGGAGGAGCCGCGCATCCGAATCGGCGTACGTGAGGACGACAGCGGGTTTATCGCCATCGAAGTGGAGGATAATGGTCCCGGTATCCCGCACGAGGTGCGCAGCCGAATCTTTGACCCATTCTTCACCACAAAGGATGTCGGCGATGGCAGCGGCCTCGGCCTCTCGATCAGTCAGGCGATGATGGTCCGGCGCGGTGGCTTTATCCGTTACGATCCGGAATACTCCGACGGTGCTCGCTTTGTCTTACGGCTGCCGGCGGTGAGCGCCGAGTACGTCCAGGCGGCCTCATAAGCGAATCCCCGACTCTATGACTACAGAAAACCGCCCCACGATCCTGGTGTCGGAAGATGATGTGCACATGCGCGGGCTGATCGCGAATGTGCTTGAACCTTTGGGTAACGTGATCTGCGCCCGCGATGCGGACGAGGCTAATTCGTTGCTTGATGCCAATGACATCGCCGTGGTGGTGACGGACCTGCGCATGCCCGGTCCGGATGGCCTTCAGGTACTCAAGCACGCAAAGGCCGTCAGTCCCCTGACCCAGGTCGTGCTGGTGACCGGCTACGCCACGGTGGAGTCGGCCATCGAGGCGTTCAAGAGCGATGCGTTCGACTATATTCGGAAGCCTTTTGAAAACCTCGAATTGCGCTGCACGGTCGAGCGTGCTCTTGAGCACTTCCAGCTGAGTGAAGAGAACCGTCGCCTGCGAGCCCAGAACCGGATCTATAAGGAAAACGGCGGATTGATTGGTCAATCGCAGGCGATGGTTCGCGTGCAGCAGACCATCGACGCCGCTGCCGGCTATGACTGCAGTATCCTGATCACCGGCGAGAGCGGTTGTGGCAAGGAGGTCGTCGCCCGGCAGATGCACATGCAGAGCAATCGGCACGATCGTCCCTTCGTTGCCATCAACTGCGCCGCGATTCCCGAACACCTGATCGAGAGCGAACTGTTCGGCTTTCAGAAAGGCGCCTTTACCGGTGCCGATCGCACCAAGCCCGGCCTGTTCGAGACCGCCAGCGGCGGAACGCTGTTTCTGGACGAAATCAACAACGCCTCCCTGTCACTCCAGGCGAAGCTGCTGCGGGTGCTGGAAGATGGCGGGTTCTATCCCATGGGCGGTACCGAGCCGCGCCACGTGGATGTCAGGGTACTTGCCGCCAGCAACCGGCCGATGCAGGAACTGATCGCCAGCGGCGATTTTCGCGAGGATCTCTATTACCGGCTGATGGTGATGGAGGTGGCGATTCCGCCGCTGCGCGAGCGTCGTGGCGACGTGCCGGTGCTCGGCTATTTCTTCCTCAACAAGTTTGCGAGCCAGTATGGCAAGCCGGTGCGCCGCCTCTCTACCGAGGTGCTCGCCGGCCTGCTGCGGCACGACTGGCCGGGCAATGTCCGCGAGCTGGAGCATCTGATTCAGCGCATGGTGATTCTGTGCGAGAGCGACGAAATCGGGAGCGACCTGTTACCGCCGCATCTGTCGCGAACCTCCGAAGCCCAAACCGATGATGGCGGAACGATTCCACCGCAGAGCCTCGAGGAACTGGAAATCTGGTTTATCCGCAAGATCCTGCGTGATACCCAGGGTGATCGTAACCTCACTGCCGAGATTCTCGGTATCGACAAATCCACCCTGTGGCGCAAGATCAAGCGCCACGGGCTGGAAGCCTAGTGGTCCCGCGCAGGAAATCATGTGGCAATGTAGGCCGGCCTTCCGGCTTTCCGGCCGTCACTGAACGTGAACCGGCAGCACGAATGTAGGATGGGGTGAGCCCGCCAACCCCATCATTGACCGGAGAATCAGTGCATTTGAAGAATGCACCCTGCGGGAAACCGGCGCCGTGCATCGACGCCGATCCCCTGTAGGTCGGCTTTCCGGCCGTCACTGAACGTGAACCGCGAGCACGGATGTAGGATGGGGTGAGCCCGCGAACCCCATCATTGACCGGAGAATCGGTCATTTGAAGAATGCACCCTGCAAGAAACCGGCGCCGTGCATCGACGCCCAATCCTGGATCGACGCCGATCCCCTGTAGGTCGGCCTTCAGGCCGTCATCAAATTCCGACGGGCTAAAGCCCGACCTACATCGCCGGCAACCGGGCCGAAACCAGCGGATAGCGAGAGTTCGCAACCTTCAAAAGAATGTGTGGTAATGTGGGTGTCAGTGGAATCAATGGCCTCTTTTTCTGCCGTCACAAAGAATCACTTCAAAATAAGTGACGACTGATATTTGACAGACTTTTAATTGACGAATTAACGATACGTGAACTTTTCCCCCTCTTCGTTGCCGACATTGCTGCAAACACACGCGCTTCACATGGAGCGTAACGACGAGCCGCTTTTCTCGAATCTGGAGTTGTCGGTCCTGCCCGGCCAAGTCCTCCAGATCGAGGGACGCAACGGCAGTGGAAAAACCACGCTCTTGCGGATTCTCTGCGGCCTCACCCTGCCCACCAGTGGTGAAGTGCGCTGGAACAAGCGCAATATCCGGGAGACCCATGCGGATTTCGTCACCGATCTCTGTTATGTCGGCCATGTGCCTGGTGTAAAGGGCGACCTTTCACCCCTCGAAAACCTGGAATTCTTTCAGGCAGGACGACTGCGGCGCACCGGCATGTCCGCAGAGCAGGCCCTGGAGCGGCTGGGGCTTCCCGCAGAGTGCGAGGAGGTCCCCTGCCGAAGGCTGTCGGCCGGTCAGCAGCGGCGGGTCGCATTGGCGCGCCTGCTGCTCACCGAGGCCAGATTGTGGATACTGGATGAGCCCTTCACGGCCCTCGATCCCCAGGGGCGGGATATGGTAGAGAGACTGTTGGCCGAGCATTTGGCGGCGGATGGCCTGGCCGTGGTCACCACTCACCATGTCATGGCCTTCGAGCGCGGCGAAGTGATCAAGTTGGACCTCTCCGATGGCTGAAACGAGTCTGAGCAGCGCATTGCTGGCAACCTTGCGACGCGACCTGCTGCTGGCCTATCGCCATCGCTCGCAACTCGCCAATCCCCTGGTTTTCTTCACCATAGTGGTGACCCTGTTTCCTCTCGGTATCAGTCCGGACCCGGTGCTGCTGCAGACCCTGGCTCCCGGTGTGGTCTGGGTGGCGGCGCTGCTTGCCGCGATGCTGTCGCTCGAGGGGATGTTCCGTTCCGATTTTGATGACGGTACTCTCGAACAGATCCTGCTGAGTCCTCACCCGCTATCGCTGGTGGTGCTGTCCAAGGTGCTTGCGCACTGGCTTATCAGCGGGGTGCCGCTCCTGTTTCTCGCACCCCTGCTGGCGCTTCTGCTGCACATGGACCCTGCGGTTATGGGGGTTTTGCTAGCCACACTGGCGCTGGGCACCCCGGTGCTCAGTCTGGTCGGTGCCATCGGGGTGGCATTGACGGTGGGATTGCGCCGTGGTGGTGTACTGCTGTCGCTGCTGGTGCTGCCGCTGTACATCCCCGTATTGATCTTCGCCGCCGGCGCCGTAGGCAACGCCGATGCCGGTCTCGAGGTCACGGGTCAGCTGGCACTGCTCGGGGCGCTGCTGGCCCTGTCGGTGGCCCTCGCGCCACTGGCCGCTGCCGCCGCCCTGCGGATCAGCCTGAATTAAGTAGGGTGCATTCTTGGATATGCAACCGTGTTTTATCGGAGCCGATCAATTTACAGAGTGCACCCACCATGGTTGGGGGCACATTCAAATGCACCGCTCCGGTGGTGATCGGAGCCGGCGCATTTGGATGTGCCCCACACGGGGTAGGGAGTTTTCCGCGAGGTCATCGGCTTTGTGGGAATGGGGTGGCCTGTCAGAATGCGCCCTACGTAGCACCATTGCCGGTGCCAAAGGCGGCACCGGATACAGCGGAATTTGAATTGAGGTGGGCAACCACTGAATACAGAGGGTCTTTATGCAATGAACTCTCTGCCTCTTCGGTGGCTCATAAACATTAAGCTGAACGATATCTGACTATGTGGAACTGGATACATCGACTTGCCTCGCCGAAGCGTTTTTACCACTTTGCGGGCAGCGCCTCGCGCTGGTTCGGCATAGCCGCGTTGCTGTTCGGCTTGCCGGGTCTTTATCTGGCGCTATTCAACTCCCCCCCCGATTACCAGCAGGGGGAGAGCGTGCGCATCATGTATGTGCACGTACCGGCCGCCTGGCTGTCGATGTTCGTCTACGTCAACATGGCGGTGGCGGCCACGGTGGGCATGGTCTGGCGAATCAAGGTTGCCTCCGCGGTGGCCCATGCCAGCGCCCCCATCGGCGCCTGGTTCACCTTTCTGGCCCTCGCTACCGGCTCCCTCTGGGGCAAGCCCATGTGGGGCACCTGGTGGATCTGGGATGCGCGGCTCACCTCCGAGTTGATCCTGCTGTTCCTCTATCTCGGATATATCGCGCTCCACAACGCCATTGAGGATCGTGACACGGCGGCCCGTGCCACGGCGGTGCTGGCGCTGGTGGGCGTGGTGAACATCCCCATCATTCATTACTCGGTCGAATGGTGGAATACGCTGCACCAGGGCGCCACCGTCACCAAGCTGGACAGGCCCTCCATTCACTGGAGCATGCTGGTGCCACTGTTGATGATGGCGATCTCCTTCACCACCCTGTACGCGGCGGTGGTATTGCGTCGGGTCCGCTGCGAAATCCTCGATCGGGAACGACGCAGTGGCTGGGTTCGGGAACTCGCAGGAAAAGCTGATGTCTAACATATTTTCCATGGGGGGATATGCGCTCTACGTATGGTCGTCGTTCGCACTTGCCTTCGTAATCGTGGTGTGGAATGTTTGGGTGCCGTTGCGCTGTGAACAGCGTTTGCTGAAGCGTATTCGGCGGCAGAATCAGCGGAGGAAGGTATGAACCCCATTCGGAAAAACCGGCTGATCCTTGCGGGTGTTATTGTGGTCGGTGTCGGCGTTGCTGCAGCACTGGCGCTGGTTGCCCTCAGTGAGAATATCAATCTCTTCTACAGCCCCTCCCAGGTAGTGGCCGGCGAAGCACCCCGCGGCCACACCTTCCGGTTGGGTGGGCTGGTAGAAGAGGGCACCGTATCCCGGGACCCCGACAGCCTGGAGGTCCAGTTCGGCGTAACCGACGGTGCGGAGTCCGTGATTATTTATCATCGCGGCATCCTTCCCGATTTGTTCCGTGAAGGGCAGGGCATCGTCGCCCAGGGACGTATCGGTGGCGACGGACGCTTCATGGCGGACGAAGTACTTGCCAAGCACGATGAGAACTACATGCCACCGGAAGTGGAGCACGCCTTGGAAACTGCACGTAGCCTCGGGGTTACCGACCAGAAGACGGAGCGCTGATTATGGTTCCGGAGCTGGGACATTTTGCACTGATTCTCGCCCTTGTGCTCGCCATGGTACAGGGTGTCGTACCCCTGGCCGGAGCCGCCACCGGGCGCACTCACTGGATGGCGGTGGCGCGCCCGGCGGCGTGGGGCCAATTCCTTTTTCTTGCGCTTGCCTACGCCGGCCTGACCTACGCCTTTGTCACCAACGACTTCTCCGTCACCTATGCCGCCCAGAACTCCAATTCCCAGTTGCCGCTGATCTATCGTATCTCGGCAGTGTGGGGCGGGCATGAAGGTTCGCTGCTGCTATGGGTGGTGATGATGGGGCTGTGGACGGTGGCGGTCGGGCTGTTCAGCCGCCGCCTGCCGGTCGAGATGGTCGCGCGCGTCATCGGAGTAATGGGGTTGGTGAGCAGCGGCTTCCTGCTGTTCATGCTCCTGACCTCCAATCCCTTCGATCGTATCTGGCCGGCTCCGATGGATGGCCGCGATCTCAATCCGCTGCTGCAGGACCCGGGGCTGGTGATCCATCCGCCCATGCTCTACATGGGCTATGTGGGGTTTTCCGTCGCCTTCGCCTTTGCCGTTGCCGCACTGCTGGGTGGCCGGCTCGACGCGGCCTGGGCCCGTTGGTCGCGGCCCTGGACCATTTTGGCGTGGGCCTTTCTGACCCTGGGCATCGCCCTCGGTAGCTGGTGGGCCTATTACGAACTCGGCTGGGGCGGCTGGTGGTTCTGGGACCCGGTCGAGAATGCCTCATTCATTCCCTGGCTGGTGGGTATCGCGCTGATGCACTCGCTGGCCGTGTCGGAGAAGCGGGGTGCCTTCAAAAGCTGGACCGTTCTGCTGGCGATCTTCGCCTTCGCCCTGAGCCTGCTGGGGACCTTCCTGGTACGTTCCGGGGTGCTGACGTCGGTGCACGCCTTCGCCAACGACCCGGCCCGCGGCGTCTTCATTCTCATGCTGCTCGGAGCGGTGGTGGGCGGTTCCCTGTTCATCTACGCCCTGCGTGCGCCCGCGGTGAAAAGTACCGGCCGCTTTTCCCTCTTCTCCCGTGAGACGCTGCTGCTCGGCAACAACGTGTTGCTGGCGGTGGCCGCGGGAACCATTCTGCTGGGGACGCTCTATCCGCTGGTCCTGGATGCTCTGGGGGTCGGCAAGATCTCGGTGGGACCGCCGTACTTCAATGCGGTCTTCGTGCCGTTGATGATCCCGTTGATCCTTGCCATGGGCCTCGGTCCGCTCACCCGCTGGAAGCGGGACCGGGTCAATCGGCTGTTGCCGGTTCTTACGGTGGTACTGATCGTGTCCGCCGTATTGGGAGCACTGCTCCCCTGGTGGCTTTACGGCGAAGTGCCGGCCATGGCGGCAGTGGGGGCGGCGCTGTCGTTCTGGGTGCTGTTGACCGTGCTTCTCGATGTTCACCACCGCACGCGCAATGCCGAATCGACCGTTGCGGGCCTGCGAAAGCTGTCACCCAGTTTCTGGGGGATGAGTCTGGCTCACATCGGTGTGGCCGCTACGGTTATCGGCGTCACCTTCTCCAGCTACTTCGGGGAGGAGCGGGATTTGCGTATGGCCCCGGGAGACAGCGTCGAGGTGGCAGGCCTTGCCTTCAACTTCGAAGGCGTCGACCAGCGCAGGGGTCCGAACTACATGTCCAATACCGGCGTGGTTCGGGTGACTGATGGTGACCGCCAGGTAGCCCTGCTGGAGACTGAAAAACGTGTCTACAACGTCCAGGGGATGCCGATGACCGAAGCGGGCATCGATGCCGGTCTGACCCGTGACCTCTATGTGGCGATGGGTGAGCAACTGGACGATAGCGGCGCCTGGGCGCTGCGGATCTACCACAAGCCATTCGTTCGCTGGATCTGGCTGGGTGGGTTGCTGATGGCGCTGGGCGGTCTGCTGGCTGCGTCGGATCGGCGCTACCGGCTGAGCCGGCATGGAACCTCGGAGCGGGGAGAAAACGCATGAAGACGCGCTTTTTGGTGCCGCTGATCATCTTCGGCGCCATGGTCGGGCTTTTCTATTTCGCCCTGGTGCAGATTGGACAGGGCGACTACAACCCGCGGGATATTCCTTCACCGTTGATCAACCAGGCAGCCCCGGAATTTGATCTGCCTGCGGTCGCTCGTGACACATCGGTCTCCAATGCGGTGTTCGCGCAACATCCGGTCAGCCTCTTCAACGTCTGGGCGAGCTGGTGCGTGGCCTGTCGCCAGGAGCATCCGTTCCTGATGGAACTGTCTCGTCGTGGTGAGGTACCCATCTACGGCCTCAACTACAAGGACGAGCGCGCCGATGCCATCCGCTGGCTGAAGCGCCACGGTGACCCCTATGTCGCCAGCGGCTTCGACCTCCCGGGTGATGTGGGTATCGACTGGGGTGTCTACGGCGTGCCCGAGACCTTTGTCGTCGATAGCAACGGGATGGTTCGCTACAAACACGTCGGCCCACTGGGTCCCGAGTCGTGGGAGAAGAAAATGAAGCCGGTGATCGATCGACTGAAGGCGGAAAGTTCATGAAAAAGTGGCTGACGGCAATCGCTCTGCTCGTTTGGCTGCCCCTGGCGGGAGCGGCCATTGATGCGCGCCCCTTCGAGGACCCTGAACAGGAAGACCGGTACCGGCAGTTGACCGAGGAGCTGCGTTGTACGGTCTGCCAGAATCAGAACCTGGCCGACTCCAATGCCGAGCTGGCGGTCGACCTGCGGCGCAAGGTCTACGAAATGGTCCAGGACGGGAAGAGCAACGATGAGATCACCGGTTACATGGTGGCTCGCTACGGCGACTTCGTACTCTACCGGCCCCCGATGGAGCCCGCTACCTATTTCCTGTGGTTCGGACCGGCACTGCTGCTTGTTATCGGCAGTGTCTCGCTGCTCGTGTTTGTCCGCCGCCGGATGGCTGCCAATGCCGTTGACAGTGACGAGTTGAGCAGTGACGAGCGGCAGCGCCTGGAGCGCCTGACGGGCGCGGATCGGAAAAAAGGAGGCCAATGATGACGCTGTTTGCCGTGCTGGTGGTATTGATGCTGGCGGTGGCACTCGCCATCGTCCTGTGGCCTCTGTTTGCAGCATCCCAGGCGCGTGGAGCCCAACGCGACGACCTCAATGTAGCCCTTTACAAGGACCGTTCGGCTGAGCTGGAGCAGGAGCGCGATGATGGCACCCTGTCGGATGCCGAATTCGAACAGGCCCTCCACGAACTGCAGCGCGATCTCCTCGTCAACGTCGACCCCGAGTCCGAAACCGCACAGCGGGATACGACTGGCGGCAGCTGGCTGCCCTGGGTAGTGGCGCTGCTGGTGCCGGTGACCGCGCTGGCCTTTTACCTGCCGTTGGGATCGACCGACCTGATCGGTGCCAAGCCCCCGACAGCGCAGCAGGCCCGGTCCGGCGCGCCGGACCTCGAACGGGCCGTTGCAGAACTTCGGCAGCACCTGAAAGAGAACCCGGACAATCTCGACTCCTGGGAGATGCTGGGCCGTACGCTGAATGCCATGGGTCGGTACGAGGAGGCCGCCGACACCTATGGGCAAGCCATCGAGGCGATCGGCGAAGAGAATTCGCTGCTACTGGGTCGCGCCCAGGCGCTGGCGCTCGCCGCCGGAAACCGGATGTCCGGTGAACCCATCCAACTGGTACGGCGCGTGCTGGTCCGTGATTCGTCCCATCCCGAGGCACTGTGGCTGAGCGGCATGTATGCCTTCGAGCAGGGGGACTATCCGAAGGCCATTGAGCGCTGGCAGGAGGTCAAGGCGCAGCTGGGCGCAGAGGGTGAACTGGGTAGCACGGTGGATTCCGCAATCGCCGAAGCCCGTGCGCGCCTCGAGGGCAAACCTTCGGCTAGCGCCGGCGCCCCAGCCTCAACGACAGAGCTGCAGATTGAAGTCGCCGTTGCCCCCGAACTCGCCGATCGCATCGAGCCGGATGACACCGTGTTCGTCTTCGCCCGCGAACCCGGTTCCCGCATGCCGGTGGCAGCGGAACGACGCAAAGCCGGCGAACTTCCGTTGAGCATCACCCTGAACGACGACGCCTCCATGGCCGACCGGCCCCTGGGCGATTTCCCACAACTCGAGATCGTCGCCCGCATTAGCAAAAGCGGTTCCGTAAGCGCCAATCCCGGCGATATCGAAGGCGTCGTAACCACCGCCCCCGAAAAACCGGTCACCCTCACGATAGACCGCATTATTCGCTGATCCCGCCCAAAACCGCGCCGGCGCATGATGAATGCGCCAGCCGGTTTGGCTCCCGTAGGGTGCATTCTTTAAATGCACCGTTTCGGTGTTGATGCTCCCCCGACTCCCAAAATGCCCCATCGCTGAACGAAGCCTTTCCTTCTCCCCCGGGAGAAGGCCAGGATGAGGGAGACCAATCAGTCCGTGGTTTTTTGCCTCTCCCCCCCCTAGCATCGATAACCGCTCCAGGCGTTATTCTATTTCCTACATCCTTGTAGTCTCTCGGATCCGGCGCATTCAAATGTGCCCCCAGCAATGAAGTCGGTGCGCTCTGAAAATCTGTTGGTTTATGGAAACGAAGGTGGCACATCAGAATGCGCCCTACGAGGGTTATCTCTCCATTTACCACTCCTCTCCGCACTGCAGTCATTGCAATTTCCTGGCTTTGAGCTAATCCCTGTTGCAAAGGAAAGAAAAATCTACCTCAGCCTGGAGGACATGGCTCATGTCAGGGAAAATTGTACGCACCGCTACAGCGGTCGCTGCGGGTCTGTTATTGACTGCCTGCGCGTCCACTTCGATTCCACCTCCTACCAATGCAGTCGGCGATGCCGAGCAGGCCCTCAACCAGGCTCAACAGGCGCAGGCGAGCCAATTGGCTGCGTTCGAATTTACCAAGGCCCAGCGAAAGCTGAACCAGGCCAGGAAGTTGGCTCGATCGGACTCCGAAACCGAGCGCCTGAACGCTCGCCGCCTCGCCGAACAAGCAGCGGTCGATGCGCGCCTCGCCGAGGCCCGGGCACGCCTGGCGGATACGCAAAACAGGTATGAACAGATGCAGGACACGGTGGAGAGCCTGCGGCAGGAGACCGGTCTTTCCAATGGCAATAGCGGGGAAACGCGATGAAACCTATCAGCCGAAGCTTGCTTATCGCCCCTCTGACGCTCCTGTTGGTCGCCTGTGCCACCGGTCCTACAGAGGATTTAGCCCTTCAGGAGGTGCGCGAGCGTCACAGCCAGCTCTCCACTGACCGGCAGGTGCAGTCCACGGCTCCGGATGCCCTGTTCGATGCCCAACAGGCACTGGCACGCGCGGTCCAGGCCGAGGATGATGAGGCATCCCGCAATCATCAGCTCTATCTGGCCAACCAGCACATGAATATCGCCGAAGCCACGGCAAATCGTAAGCAGCTGGATAGCAGTATAAAATCGATGGCCGAACAGACCGATCAGCTGAGGCTACGGGCTCGTGAACGAGAGCTCGAGGAGGCAAAGTCGGAGCTGGCGGCCCTGAAGGCTGAACAGACCGAACGAGGTCTGCTGGTGACCCTGAACGATGTCTTCTTCGATACCGGCCAGGCGACCCTCAAACAGGGCGCCGCATCGACAATCGATCAATTGGCCGAGTTCATGCGCAAACACTCCGAGCAGCGCATCCTCATCGAAGGGCATACCGACAGCCGGGGCCCGGAGGAGTACAACCAGCGCCTGTCCGAGCGTAGAGCCGCCGCCGTGCAGGAGGCCCTGGTGAGCAGAGGTATCGACTCGGGCCGTATCAGGACGCGCGGCTACGGCGAAACGCGCCCCATCGCCAGCAATGAGACTTCGGGCGGCCGGCAACTCAATCGGCGCGTGGAGATTGTATTCCCGGAGTACCGCGAATTCTGACTCCGGTAACCGGCGAATCGGGCTTCCGCAACAGGCCCGGTTCGCCGCACCATACTGATTTCCAGAAACGTGCACCACTTCACATCTCGATTGATTATCAATTCCTCGACAACCCACGGGCGCTTAAGATGTGAATCCTCTTTTTGCTCTCGGTTCAGCGATGTTGTGGTCGGATGATGAACTCGAAGACGGGCGTCCCTGTCCGGTCGAACACCTGACGGAGGTCGGGATTGCGCTCTCTTCGGAAAGGGATACGGCACGGCTTCTCGAGAAGATCGTTCTTGGTGCCAAACTCCTGACCGGAGCCGACGGCGGGACGTTGTACGTGGTGCGGGACGGAGTGCTCCATATGGAGATTGTCCGAACAGATTCCCTCGACTATGCCATGGGCGGAACCACGGGACGCGCGGTGCCTTTCCCGGCTATTCCGCTGGTTCACGAAAACGGTAAGCCCAATCATCAGCACGTGGTCAGCCACACCGTACTGGCGAACCGCACCGTCAACATACCGGATGCCTATACGGCCGAAGGCTTCGAGTTTCTGGGAACCCGTGAATTCGACGCCCTGACCGGCTACCGCTCCCGATCGTTTCTGGTCATCCCCATGACCAATCACGATGATGAGATCATCGGTGTGCTGCAGTTGCTGAATGCCATCGATCCGAATACCGGGGAGGTCGTTCCCTTCAGCGCCGACGCCGAACGCCTTGCCAAAACCTTCGCATCACAGGCCTCCATGACGCTCACCAACCGTCGGCTGGCTGGCGAGTTGCGATCGCTCTTTGATTCATTGATCCAGCTCATCGCCGTCGGGATCGACGCCAAATCCCCGCACACCGCCGGACACTGCCGACGCGTGCCTGTCATTACCATGATGATGGCCGATGCAGTCCACAACACCCGCGAGGGTCCTTTCGCCGACTATCAGCTGACGGATGAAAAGCGCTATGCCCTCGAGGTCGCCGCCTGGCTGCACGACTGCGGTAAGATCACCACGCCGGAACATCTGCTCAATAAAAGCCGCAAGCTGGAGACGGTCTGCGACCGCATAGAGATTCTGGAGGCCCGCTTTGAAATCCTGCGACGGGATCTCGAGTTGAACTTGTTACGCCAGCAGCTGGGGCGGCTGCGCGCAGGGGATTCGAGGCCGGCCGGAGAGCTGGAACAGCGATACCTTGAGGAGCTGGAAGCGCTCGATTCCGAAGAGGCCTTCCTGCGGATCTGCAATCGGGGAAACGAGTCGATGTCCGAGTCTGCTCGTGAACGAATACGGCAGATTGCCCGAAGGACTTGGGTGGACCACAAGGGGCAGACCCGTCCTCTTCTCACTCCCGAGGAGGTGGACACACTGTGTGTGGTGCGTGGAACACTGACTCCCGGAGAGAAACAAACTGTCAACGCCCACGTGACGGCCACCCATTCCATGCTGGAGGGTCTGCAGTTTCCCAGAGCACTGCGCAACGTTCCCGAATATGCCGGCGGACACCACGAGCGGGTCGATGGCACCGGCTACCCCCGCGGTCTGAGGCGTGAGGAGATGTCCGTCGAGGCGCGTATGATGGCCATTGCCGATATTTTCGAGGCGCTCAGTGCACAGGACCGTCCCTACCGTTCCCGAAAGAATCTTTCCGAGTGCCTCGATATCCTCTGGACCATGAGCCGGGAAGGGCACATCGATCCCGACCTGTTCGATATCTTCATGCGGGAGAAGGTCTACTTGCGCTACTCCCGCGAATACCTGAGCACCGACCAGATCGATATCACCGAGCCATTAAGGCACCCGGATAAACTGCTCGACTGAAGCGAAGAGATTGCATTTCCCCCGCATCGACTATCGATGCAGTAAGGGTCCAGGTTTTGGGCGAACTATCGGGAGGAGAAACGGAGTTCCATGCGGATCGACAAGGATGTCATGATAACCGCCACGTTGGCACTGGTGCTGGCCGCCTGTACGGCCGATGAACCCGGTCAGACCGAAACCACGGAGGCAAACCGCGCTCCGCCGCCGCTGCTTCTGGCCTATCTGAAAGCGACAGAAACTCCCAGTGGGATCCGTATTCGCCTCGAGGAGACGGAATTTGAAGTCGGCAAGGCGGTGTTTCGGCAGGGAAGCGCCACCGAACTCGATCGGCTCGCCAAGGCACTGCAGTCTCACCCTGCGATGGGCGTGGTGATCGAGGGCCACACCGACAGCGTGGGCCGCCAGGCCGACAACGTGAAACTCTCCGAGCAACGCGCCCGTTCCGTAGCCGTCGCACTGGTCGAGCGGGGGATCGCCGAGAACCGAATCAGCGTAAAGGGCCTCGGTGACAGCCTCCCCATTGCATCCAACGAAACCGAATGGGGCCGAAGCCGCAACCGCCGGGTCGAAGTCCTCCTTGTTGATGAGGAACCGTCCGTTTCAGCCCAATTGACGACCAGTCCCTGATAAAGCCAAATCGGTGAACAAGAGGTGCCGGTCGCTTTGAACGGGCGCTGCCGCATTTTTTAATTCACCGGAGTGTGAAATACACCACCGGTTTCAATTCCACCCGTAGGGTGCATTCTTCAAATGCACCGTTTCGGCGTTGATGCTCCTCCGGACCCCGAGTGCCCTCGCCGCCGAACGAAGCTTTTCCTTCTCCCTCCGGGAGAAGGCCAGGATGAGGGAGATCAAAGTAGGCCGTGGCTTTTTGCCCCTCACTCCAATTTTCCGTAAATGCTCTAGGCGTTGTTTCACCTCCGGAGCCGGCGCATTTGGACGTGCCCCATGCGATGATTGGTGTGCTCTGGAAATCTGTCGGCTTTTCCCAAATGAGGGTGGCATATCAAGAATGCGCCCTACGTTTTATCGCTGTTTCTAACATTAAAAAGTATACTGTGTCACAGACACGGTATTCCTGATCGAGCAGAGTTGCTGCAGCTTACCATTGGTCCGTCCTCGCTTTCGGTGTCAGGGGAGGAGACTGGCATCACGGCTGGAAGCCGACCCGCTCTCGAGGGGGGAGTGGGAAGACGCCGACACAACAAAAAAAATTGATGTGGTAACCGACTTTTCGGTGACTAACATCAATGCCAGGCCATGAATGAATTGATCCAGCCCAATATTGCAGGTCCCTGCCAGCACCGACCGATCCAACAACGCTGTGCTGAGTGCATACTCGATGCGTCCGACTATTTTTCCGGACTCAGCATCGGGGCCAAGCGTGACCTGCAGCCGGCTTTGCACTACAAGCAATATGACCGTCGCACTGCTCTTTACCGGGCAGGCGAGCCGGGTGAACAGCTTTTTGTGCTGATTAGCGGCGAAATCAAACTCTACAAATCGCTGCCCAACGGCCGCCATCAGATCCACAAGCTTGCACAGATTCCCGGCGATCTCATTGCCTGCGAGGATCTCTATCGTGACGACTACACCAGTACCGCCGAGAGTATTACACCGCTCGAACTCTGCGTTCTGAACAGAAAAGATCTTTTTTCCCTGATGGAGCGTCACGGGGAGATCAGCGACACGCTGATGCATTCGATGGCGCGTAACCTCAACGCGTATATCAATCACATCGCCAGTCTCGGGCAGAAATCGGCGCTGGAACGGGTCGCCTCCTATATCGTCTTCCTGCACGCGACCCATCGAGAGCGCGATCTGCGCGGTGAAGTCCTGGTCGAGTCACTTACCCGTAGCGAGCTGGCGGATATGATCGGTGTCACCCAGCGTACGCTGATCCGCAGTCTCAAGGAGTTGGAGACGCGAAACATCATCTCGCTCGACAAGGTCGGCTTCACCATCCTCGACTTCTCCACTCTGAGACACCTCAGCGCCGGCCGGTAATCCCCAGTCTTCCCCAGTCTTTCGCTTTCGGCATTTATGCCGACACCGCTTGATGTCGATCAACGTGAAAAATGTCACTGACATATTTCCTTGTAGGCTCATTGGCCTTTGGCCAATCATCCCCGCCGGAAATTCATTCCGGAACGTGCTCCAGGGAAGGAGCCAAAACCATAATTTTTCGAAAAGGGGGAACTATGAATTACAAAGACCGAAAATCATCCCCTGTCAGAGTTTTCAGCCGAAAAGAGCTGAAGCAACTCGAGCAGGAACCCGAACTCTGCAACCACGACCGACGCACCTTCCTGAAGTGGGGTGCCTTGCTCTCCTCGCAGGCCGTTATCGGTGGCGGTGTTCTCAATCTGCTCACCGGCGAGATGGCTCACGCCGACGACACCTTCGACAATGTGGTGCAGTGGGTCTATTCCGTCTGCGGCTATTGCTCGGTGGGCTGCGGTCTGAAGATTGGCGTCAATGCCGCCGGAGAGGCGGTAGCCGTGCGCGGCAACGATGCGCACCCGACCAATGCCGGCCGCGTCTGCGTCAAGGGCCTCTATGAGTACAAGGTGCTGGACGACAACGACCTGCGCGTCGCCGAGCGAGGTAAATACCCGCTGCGGCGCACCAGCACCGGTGGCTGGGAATCGATCACCTGGGATAATGCCACCTCCTTGATAGCGCAGAAGATCATCGAGGCCATCGATACCGCCGGACCCGATTCGGTCGGTATCTACAACACCGGGCAGTGGACCATCGAGGAATACTACGCGATGGGCAAGCTGGGCAAGGGTGCGCTCAGGACCTCGACCATGGACTCCAACACCCGCCTGTGCATGGCCGCGGCGGTTTATGGCTACATGACCACTTTCGGTTCCGACGGCCCGCCAGGCTGCTACGACGATATCGAAAACACCGACTGCTTTTTCCTCATCGGCACCAACCCGGCGGAGATGCATCCCCAGGTCTGGCGGCGCATCGCGAATGCGCGCAAAAGTTCACGTGCCCCCAAGCTCATCGTGGTCGACCCGCGTCGCACCGCTACCGCCCGCAGTGCCGACCTGCACCTGCAGATCAAGCCGGGCACCAACGTGGCACTGATGAATGGCCTGCTGCAGCAGATCATCGCCAACAACTGGACAGACAACGGCTACATCAACGCCAACACGCGCAACTACGATGCCCTGGCCGCCAAGGTGGCGAGCTACACGCCCAGCTACGTCTCCGGCATCACCGGCATACCGGCTGCGGACATCGCACTGGCCGCGGAATGGATCGGCCGATCCCAAGAGGTGTGGTCGCTGTTTATCCAGGGTGTCTATCAGGCCATGGGCGGTACCGATACCGTACGCCAGATCTGCGCCATGCATCTGATCACCGGCAAGATCGGCCGTCCCGGTTCGGCACCCTTCTCCATCACCGGGCAGGCCACCGCCATGAGTAATCGTGAGGCAGGCGGCTCTTCCGCGCTGGCCGCATATCGCAATTACTACAACCCGGCCCACATCGCCGAACTGGAGAACATCTGGGATGTGGCACCCGGTACCATCCCGCCGCACGGCACTACCGTGATCTCCTCCAAAAGCGAGCTGCAGCCGGAAAAGAACTCCATGGTGGAGATGATGCGCAAAGGCGAGCTCAAGGTCTTCTGGAACGCCTGTACCAACCCGGCGGTCACCTTACCCGACCTGAACGCGCTCTATTCCTATCTGGACTTCAGCAATCCCTCCCGCCCTTTCGTGGTGGTGCAGGACATCTACGAGCCGATGGAGACGGCCCACTTTGCCGACCTCTTCCTCCCTGCCGCCCAGTGGGGCGAGAAAACCGGCACCTATACCTGTGCCGAGCGTCGGGTCAATCTCGGCCGTCAGGCGGTCAACCCGCCGGGCTTTGAACTGCGGCCCAGCTATGGCGCCTACTCCGATCTCGAGATCATCAAGATGGTGGCCGACAAGATGGCTGCGATGGATCCGCGCTTCCGGACCCAAAGTGGCGACTCGCTGGTTGGCTTCAACTCGGCCGAGGAGGCATTCGAGGAGTGGAAGCAGGTCTCGGCCGGAAAGATCTGCGACATGAGCGGCATGAGCTACGCGGCCCTGGAGACCAACAACGGCATCCACTGGCCCTCTACACCGGCCAACCTGCTCGGCGGCGCACGGCTCTATACCGACGGCCGCTTCAATACCAACTGGGACCGGGCGCAGTATGGCATCAGCCCCGACGCACCCTGGATCGATCCGGACGACAAGTCCCGCGCCTACCTTTGGGCAGTGGATTACGAGGCCCCTCCGGAGGTGCCGGATAGCCAGTATCCGTTCTGGCTCAATACCGGCCGGGTCATCGAGCATTTCCACAGTCGCACCAAGACCAAACGGGTGGCGCAGCTGCACGAAATGGTCCCGGAGAATTACGTCGAGATCAGTACTGAAGATGCCCAGTCACTCAATGTGGCCACCGGCGACCTGGTGCGGGTCACCTCGCGCCGCGGCGAGATCGTCGTCAAGGCCAGAATCACCGACACGGTGCGAAATGGCGCGGTCTTCATCCCGATGCATTTCGGCGACCTCGACCCCAGCGACGTGGCGGAGAACGACGGCCGACTGGTCTCCGTAAACCGCCTCACCATCAACTACGTCGATAAAGATTGCGGCCAGCCCATCTACAAGCACTGTGCCGTCAAACTGGCCAAGGCATAAAGGTGACAACAATGCAGAATAGAAAACGTTTCTTCAGGATCAGTCACGCGGCGGCGGCCGTGCTGATGTTTGCCATGGCAACGCTGGCCACGGCCCAGCAGGTGTATGACACCAGTTACGCCGTCGAGGCCAGCTACTCCTGCCTCACCGGCGGCTGTCACGAAAACAATACCCAACTGGTGGATGAATACAGCCAGTCGTATATGACCCATGCCATGGTCAAGTGCAACGCCTGCCACGGCACCCACACCGCGGACACCGTAGGGCAGGAGAAACCCAACCTCACCGGCTATCAACCCGGCATCGGCGCCACCGGCTACATCGTCGGCAAAGACCGCTGCCTCACCTGCCACACCTCAGCCCTCACGCAAAACAGCCATCCGAGTAATCCGGGTGAATGCGTAAGCTGCCACGCCCCCCACGTATTCGCAGCAGGAGGCAAATAACCAAACAGGCCCCTTCTCCCTCCCGGGAGAGGGGGCCTTCCAGACGTCCTTCAGCCCCCTCCCCTGGAGCTGTGGAACAGAACATACAAGGGTGCATTCTCCAAATGCACCGGTCCGGTGGTGGTCGGAGCCGGCGCATTTGGATGTGCCCCACACGGCGCACGGAGCATTCCGCAAGGTCATCGGCTTTGTGGGAACGAGGGTGGCATATCAAGAATGCGCCCTACGCCTTTCTTTTCTTACCCGCTCCGGTAGACTAACGGTTTTTACGGACCCGTCCTTTTTGCAGGAGTTTCGGTGAGCCGATTTGTCGCCATTGCCGCATTGATCGCTTTTTCACCCGTCGTTTGGGGGGCGCCGAGCTCTACCGGGCAAACCGGGCTTATCAATATGCCCGATGGCCGGGTCGAAGAGGACGGCATGTGGCGGATGGGCGTCAGTCGCTCCGATCCCTATACGGCCTTCTGGACCAGCGTCAGCCTTTTTCCGCGCCTGGAGGTCTCCGCCCGCTATACCGAAATAGCGGGAATTTATGGCACTAGCGACTACTGGAAGGATTACGGTAACTACAAAGACAAGGCCTTTGACGCCAAGCTTCATCTCCTCAAGGAATCGCAGCTCCTCCCCGCAGTCAGCGTAGGCACCCAGGATTACCTCGGTACGCAGCTCTTCCCGGCCAACTACATCGCCGCGAGCAAGCGACTTGGGGACCTCGACGCCACCATTGGCTATGGAGAGGATCGTATCGACGGGGTCTACGGCGGCCTCCGCTACCACGTCACAAATAACTGGCGCCTGGTGGCGGAGTACGACGCCAACGACTACCAAAACGATTTCCAGGGAGAGCGCTCCGGCGCCACCGATCGTGAAGGCGGCTGGCAATACGGATTGGAGTACCAGTGGGGCTGGCTGGGCGCGCAGGTCAGCCAGCAGGACGACGAGGTCGGCTTCAACCTGCACTTCGACATCCCGCTCGGCAGATCCACCTTCATCCCCAACATGCACGAGCCCGCCCCCTTCACCGGCGAGCCGGTTACCGCGTCGATCGAGGAGTGGCAGGCCGACCCTGTCTATCCCCGGGATCTGGTCCGTACTCTGGAGGAGCGCGGCTTCAAGAAGGTCAAGGTGCGCATCGATCGCGGCTCCCGAACCCTGCAGGCGGAGCTCACCCACCCCCGCATTACCCTGGTGGGCCGCGCCGTAGGCCGGGCGGCCAGAGTACTGCTGGCGCGCGGGCCCGCCGACACGCGCACCCTGCAGATCCTCTATACCGAGCGAGAGCAGCCGCTGCTCACCTACACCTTTACCGATGCCGACGCGCTGCGTAGCTATTTCGCCGGTGAACTCAGCCATGCCACGCTCGAGCCCACCATGAGCGTGCGGTTCGCCGAACCGGAAGATCGGCAGCGCTTTGCCGCTGAAGACATCAAAATCGAGCCGGATGAGACGCCCGACGATATCGAATTCGGCTACTCCGACGCGGACGCGACCCTTGTCCTCGAACAGGAGTCGCGCAACCTGAGTCGCTGGCAGATCAAACCCTTCAATCTGGGCACCTACCTGAACGATCCCAGCGGCGCCTTCCACTACGACATCTTCGCCCTCGGCACCTTCACCCACGATTTCGGACGCGGGCTGTTTTTCGATGCCGGCGCCCGTGTCACCCTGCTCGAGGATGTCAGTGACGTCACCCAGGAGTCCAACAGCGAACTGCCGCATGTCCGCACCGATGTGGCCGAATACAAGCGGGGCGCAGAAGCCAAGCTCAACCACGCCCTGCTCAGCCAATACGCCCACCCGGCCCAACGTGTCTACACCCGCTTCTCGGCCGGCATCTACGAGGAGATGTACGGCGGTTTCGGCGGCCAGGCCCTCTACGTGCCCGAAGTCGGCAACTGGGCGGCGGATCTCAGCGTCGATTGGCTCAAGCAGCGGGACTTCGAGGGGACCGGCTTTCGCGACTACTCGACCGTAACCGCCCTGGCCTCGCTGCACTACCGCATTCCCTCCCACGGGCTCACTATCAGCACCACCGGCGGCCGCTTCCTGGCCAAAGACCGCGGCGTCCGTGTCCAGCTGAAGCGCCGTTTCGCCTCCGGCTTCGAACTCGGCGCCTGGTACACCGTCACCGACGGCGACGACATCACCAGCCCGGGCTCGCCCGATGACCCGTACCACGACAAAGGCATCTTCGTCTCTATCCCGATCTCCAGCCTGCTCACCAAAGACACCCGCAACCGCGGCACCATCGCCCTGCGCCCCTGGACTCGGGATGTCGGCCAGACCGTCGCCTCGCCCGGCGACCTCTACGGCCTGGTGGAACAGCGGCTGCTGCTGAACACCGACCAATACACCGGCTTCAGCGGCCTGCGGGACTAGTGGCCCACACTATTTCCCACATGAACCAATCGCAGCCGGCAGGCACCCACCCCGCGGCGATTTCCGGCCTCACCGGATACCAAGCACCTGTAACGCTTGTCGGCAGCCGGCATTTTAATCCCCAAACTGCGCCGACATCCTCTGTATCTGCTGGCAAGTTTTCATTATAATCGTCCCCTATTGGGGGGGTTAGGCAACACGATGTTGAACAGTATCCTCGTCGTCTGCGTCGGGAATATCTGCCGCAGTCCGATGGCCGAAGGCGTGCTTCGGGCAAGGCTTGGCGGTCGTGGCATCAATGTTTCATCAGCCGGCATCGGCGCTCTGGTGGGGAAGGAAGCAGACCCCACCGCCATTGAGCTGATGAAACAGCGAGGCATTGATATCTCCTCCCACCGCGCCCGGCAACTGGATACCACCCAGGTTCGCAGCAGCGAACTCATCCTGGTGATGGAAGCCTGGCACCGACAGGAAATCGAACAGCACTTCCCGATGGCAAGGGGCAGGGTCTACACGCTCGGCCATTGGGACCATTTCAATATCCCCGATCCCTACCGCAAGCCGAAAGAGGCCTTCGAGCGTGCGCTCAAGGCGATCGAGCAGGGTGTCGAAACCTGGTTGGAGCGATTGTGAGAAGAACAAAGATTTTTTCATTGCTGATTCTGGCAGGCCTGGTCACGTTGCTGTCCGGCTGTGCCACCACGCCCGGCATGAAAATGGACGTCTCCGCCATGACGCAGGTCGCACCCGAGCCAACCGATCCGCAGATCCAGCCGCGCCTGGTCCCCATCACCCCGCAACTCATCGCTGAACAGACCAGGGCCAGGACCCATCGCAGCCGTCCTGCCGCCGCAGCCGAAAGGCTCGACGAGAGCGACTACCGCATCGGGCCCGGTGACGTCCTGACCGTCACCGTATGGGACCACCCCGAGCTCACCATCCCGGCCGGTGAATTTCGCTCGGCAGAAATCGCCGGCCACCTGGTCGATGCCGACGGCGCTATCTTCTATCCCTACATTGGTGTCCTGGAAGTGGCGGGTCTTACCATCGGCGAGATACGAAAGCTCATTGCCGAACGTCTGCACCACTATATCCAGAGGCCGCAAGTCGATGTGCGGGTCGCCGCCTATCGCAGCAAAAAGGTCTATATCGCCGGCCAGGTGGGCACACCCAACGTCGTCCCCATCAACGACCGGCCGCTGACGGTGGTCGAGGCCATCAATCTTGCCGGCGGCACCACCCCCGAAGCGGACCTGACGGATGTCCGCGTCACCCGCGGGAGTCAGGTGCATCAGCTGGACCTGCTCTCCATTTACAGCGCCGGGGCGGAAGGCAACTTCCGGTTGCGCGATGGCGATCAGATCTATGTCCCCGATCGGAGCGATAACCAGGTCTACGTCATGGGCGAGGTTAACGACCCCTCCACGGCCGCGATGCGCCACGGCCGGCTCAGCCTCGCCGAGGCCATCAGTGCAGCCGGGGGTATGGATAAGGACCTCGCCGATGCCAGCCAGATTTTCGTGATTCGCGGCGATATCAACCAGCCCAGCGTATACCAGCTGAACGCCGCTTCAGCCGACGCCATGCTGCTGGCAACTGCCTTTCCGCTGCAGAAATATGACGTAGTTTACGTATCGCCCACCGGCCTGACGCGCTGGAACCGGGTCGTCCGACAGATTCTGCCGACCATTCAGACCCTCTGGCAGACCGACAACCTTGTAAACCGCTAAGCGCGGAAGAAAAATCGAAATGGATATGCGCAACAACACGGCAGAGGGCGCGGTTCGTGAACCGGAATACGCCGATGATGAAATCGATCTGGGGGAACTCCTGGCGCACCTGATTGATGCCAAGTGGCTCATCGCCGGGATTGCCGCGGCGATTACCGCTCTCGCAGGAATCTACGCCTTTACTGCCACACCCATCTACCAGAGCGATGTACTCCTGCAGGTCGAGGAGCAGAGTGCCTCGATCGGGGGCATGGACGAATTCTCTTCCATGTTCGGCACAGAGAGCCCCGCTGCGGCCGAGATCGAGATCATCAAATCCCGCACCATCGGCGGCCAAGCGGTCGATGAACTGGGTCTGGATATCGCCGTCCAGCCGAACTACTTCCCGCTCATCGGCGCCGCTGTGGCACGACTACACGGTCAGGACAACGGTATTGCGGACTCATGGCTCGGCCTGGACAGCTACGCCTGGGGCGGCGAGGTCCTGGGCCTGGATCGTCTGGAGTTGCCGTCGTACCTGATCAACCAGCCTCTGACACTGATCGCCGGGGATAGCGGCACCTATCGTCTGCTGGATGAAGAGGGACGTGAGTTGCTGGCCGGCAGTGTCGACAAGCCCGCTGAGGCGCGGGGTGCAGGGGGTGAGCGCATCGGTATCTTTGTCTCCCGGCTGGAGGCACGCCCGGGTACCACCTTCGTGGTAACCAAGCGCCCCCGCTGGCAGGTTGCCCAGGATCTCAGGGATCAGTTATCGGTATCCGAGCAGGGCAAGGGTACCGGAGTCATCAGAGTGGGCCTGGAGCATTCTGACCCGCAGCGGTTGGAACAAATCCTGAGTAGCGTGACCAATGCCTACCTGCGGCAGAATGTGGAGCGCCGTTCCCGCGAAGCCGAGAAGACACTTGAGTTCCTTAACGAACAGCTGCCGGCCCTCAAGGCGGAGCTGACCACGGCCGAATCCCGTCTCAACGACTATCGTTCGGAAGTCGGCAGCGTCGACCTCACCTTGGAAACCCAGACCTTTCTTCAGCAGGCGGCCGAGTTCGAAAAAGCACTTTCCGAGCTGCGCCTCAAACGCACCGAACTCATTGAGAAGTTCACGCCCAACCATCCAGTCATCTCCTCGCTTGAGCAGAAGATCGAGCAGCTCAAGGCGGAGCAGGCGGCGCTGGAGGCGCAGATCCGTGAGCTCCCGGAAGAGCAGCAGCACTCCCTGCAGTTCACCCGCGACGTCCGGGTGGCCAATGAACTTTATATGCTGCTTCTCAATAAGTCCCAGGAGATGCGTGTAGTCAAAGCCGGAACGGTGGGTAATGCCCGCATCATCGATCCTGCCTATCTGCCGCCCGAGCCGGTCAAGCCAAAGAAATCTTTGGTGCTGGTTTTGGGCCTGTTACTGGGCATCATGGCAGGCGTTGCGGCCGCCCTGCTGCGCCGCGTCCTGAACAAGGGCGTGGAAGACCCGGATATCCTCGAGAAGCAGCTGGGCTTGCCCACCTTTGCCTCCATTTTGCACAGCTCGCGGGAAGAGCAGCTGGCTTTGAAAAAAGGTAAGGGGAAGACGGCGCGCCCGCTGCTGGCGTTGGCAGAGCGCGACGACCTGGCCATTGAGGCCCTGCGAAGCCTCAGAACCAGCCTGCAGTTTGCCGCCATGGACACGGATAACGCCATTATCACTATCAGCGGTCCCAGCCCCGGGATAGGCAAGTCCTTCATCTCCGGCAACCTGGCCGCCGTTGTCGCCGATGCCGGAAAACGTACACTGCTTATCGATGCCGACATGCGCAAGGGGCATCTGCACGAATACTTCGGTATCAAGCGCACCCGTGGGCTCTCTGAGCTGATTAGCGGCGAAGTTACCAAAGAGGAGGCCGTACGGCCGACCGAACAGGCCAACCTCGACTTCCTTCCCAGCGGTATCGTGCCCCCGAATCCGGCCGAGCTGCTGATGAGTTCGCGTTTTCAGGCGTTGATGGAAGAGTTTAAGGACGATTATGACAGCGTCATCATTGACACCCCACCCGCCCTCGCTGTCACCGATGCCAGCATCGTCGGCCGTTTGTCCGGGATGACCTTTATCGTGGTCCGCTCCGGCCGACATCCCCTACGTGAACTTGACCTCACCGTCAAGCGGCTCCAGCAGAGCGGGGTTGATGTCAATGGCTTCATCTTCAATGACGTACCGCTGAAGAGCTCCAGATACGGCTACGGCGGCTATTACGGGTACGCTTATCAGTATTCGTATAAATAGATACTTTCTTGATACTCGTATGATGACGTGAAGCCGCAATCGGGAAGTTTCCGCTTAGGCAGGCGGTGCGCCGCGCACTCCCGACCTTCGTTCAGGAGGACGAGTTATTACGAGGAAGAGGCCATCTCGCCTTGACACAGCATGGCCCACTAGGTAGCACGAATTTCAGCACCAAACAGATTTCCCGGCCACCAGCGGCGGGCAAACTCTGTGATTTCGACGTATACTGCTGGTTTACTGCCGTCAATAAAAGATGGTAGCGTTGTGACGGCGTTAACGCTTTGCCCAAAAAAGGGGATTTAGAAATGAAGAAACTGACATTGGCCATGGTTTGCCTGTTTGGCTTGTCCTCACCGCTGCTGGCCCAGGGGGTACCGGGTGCCGGGGCAGCGACGGGTACCGGGGCAGCGACGGGTGCCGGGGCAGCAGGTGCCGGGGCAGCAGGTGCCGGGGCAGCAGGTGCCGGGGCAGCAGGTGCCGGGGCAGCGGCTGCCGGCGCCGGAGTGCTAGGGGGCGCCGCGATTTCCGGTGCAGTGATTTCCGCCGGTGCCGTATTCGCAGCGGCTATCACCTCGATTGCATCGACTGCAGACGGATCCGCTACCAGCCACTTCGCTGTTAATCATAATCCCAGCAAGTAAAGCCGGCATACGCATGGACGGCCGAAGCCGTCCATGCGCCGGTGGGGTGCATTCCCCAAATGCACCGTTGCAGAATGAAGTCTTCCCTTCTTCGCAGGAGAAAGCCCGCTCCCGCGTGCATTCTTCAATTGCACTGCCCGACGTTGAGGCTCCTCCGGCTTTCGAATACTTGTCGCCGAACGATGCCCTTCCTCCTTCTCAGGAGAAGAGCTCAGCTCCCGTAGGGTGCATTCTTCAAATGTACTCTCTCTCCTAGCGACCCGAGCCGGTACATTTGGATGTACCCCCCATGCAACAGTTGGCGCATTCCGACCGTCGGCTTTATGGCACCAAGGTGGGACGTCAAGAATGCGCCCTACCGGTGGCTAAAAGGGATCGGTCCCGTTAAATGGCTGCTGGACCACGGGTTCGGTTTTGACGGAGGCGGCGATTTCGGTGCCGGGTCGCGTTTCCGTGCTTCTGGAGCGTTGAATACTTACCGTGGCCTTTTGCTGGTCATGGTGCCAGTCCCCGGCGAAGCAGTGGAACGCCTCATGTCCCAGAAGCCTGAAGGCGTCCTCGTCGTGGTCATTGCCGGGGGTTCGGGCGTAGACGGTACAACTTTTGCTGGTATAGACAGCGCATCCCTGCACGATGGAGAGTGGGAAAGGCAGGGCCTTGTAGCCTGCGCCTCGGCAGGCTGCGTCCACCTGTTGAATGGATTCATAGGTGATCAGGCGGACATCGCGCTGCTCATCCATCGAGGTGACACCGATGGATGTACACCCTGACAAGGCGACAGCAGCGGCAAAACTGATCGCGAATCGCATGGTACACACTCCTTGTGTAACCGACTCCGGTTGCCTGGGGCAATGGCCCGGAACCCGCTCCGTCCTGGAGCGCTAGTAATAATACGTATAGGTCAGCTGCCGGAGAAAGCAACGCGTTTGGAGAAGATTTTAGTTTCCGTGGGGTTCATTCTTCAAATGCACCGATTCTCCGGGCGAGTGGAGCTGGCGCATTTGGATGTGCCCCCAGGAACGGTTGGCGCATTCCGAAAATCTGGCGGCTTTATGGCGACGAAGGTCGCGCGTGAAGAATGCGCCCTACGATTATTTCGGCCATCGGATTTGGAAGCGTGTGCCGCGGGGCTGGTTGTCGACGACATCGATATCGCCGCCGTTGGCGACCACGAGCTTGCGTATCACGGCCAACCCAATCCCGGTGTGCCCTCGGTCACCGCCGCTGGAGAACATGCGGAAGATCTGCTCACGTGACCACTGCGGGATTCCGGGTCCGTCATCGGCTATCTCCAATACCCAGCCACTGCCTTCATCGTGAGCGCTGAAGGATATGGTTCCGGTGTCGCGGTCGTGGTGGTGTACTGCGTTTACGATCAGGTTCTGGAATATCTGCTCAAGGTGAAGCGGGTCGGCGATGATCGTTGGTAGCGGCGTCTGCCGTTCTATGGAAAAATTCTTGCTCAAATCCAGGTGCAGCAGCAATTCGTCAAGAAACGGGTCGAGCGCAACCGGCACCCGGTCACCTTCTCCGTGGCCCACGCGGGCGTAGCGGAGTAGCCCATCAATCAGATGGCTCATGCGCTGGACGCGTTCGCTGAGGAGTTGAAGTCGTTTCCGGTTTTCGGGGTCCAGCCCGTCGGCCAGTTCATCCTCGATCAGGTAAGCGAGGTTGGCGACTCCCCTGAGAGGGGCCTTTAGGTCGTGGGAGGCGACGGCGGAAAACTCTTCGAGGTCGGCGTTGACCCTCTGCAGCTTTTCGCTCTCCCGGCGCAGTGCATTCTCCGCCTGTTTGCGCTCGTCGATCTCGTCTCTCAACTGTTCACTGGTGCGCTCCAGATCCCGTGTCCGCTCATGTACCCGCCGCTCCAGTTCCTGGTGCGAACGGCGTAGCAGTGCTTCGGCATGCGTCCGCTCACAAAATAGTGCGGCGACTACCAGGCCGGTAAACGTGGTGACCAAAATTAAGGCGATCTCGAACGAGACCGTTGTCAGTCCGGCGGGGCTGGCGAACAGCCCAACTCCCTGATACGCCCACCACAGCACGCCTGCCGCAACCAGGAAGGAGGAGAGGGTTGCCCCGTGGACACCGAAGCGGACTGCCGCCCAGACGGTGAAGGGGATGATCATGTAGAAAAACGGGGCGGTTAGGAGGGTCTGTTCGCTGTAGTAGCCGAAGCTCAGCCAGACCAGCAGGGATTGAGCCGCTAGCAGGAACAGTAATTCGATCCCACTCCAGCCGCGCAGTCGCTCGGTCGGCCAGCGCCGCCAAGTGAGCAGTAAAGGGGCTATCACCATCACGCCGGTGGCATTGCCCAGCCACCACATCAGCCACACCAGACCCGCATCGCTCCAGGGGACCGCCCCTTGTATCGCCATTGCCAGGGAGCCGATGGCAGCCGCCACGAACGTCGGAGCGAGGGCGGCAAACAAGCCGAAGGCGATGACGTCGCGGAACCGCCCAAAATCCTTCCGTACCCGAAAACCGCGTAACCAGCGGGCACCCAGCACCGGTTCCAGGATGTTGCCCACCGAGGCGCCAAGGGCGGCGGGCAACGGCACCCCGTTGACCAGACCCAGTGCAACCACGGCTACGAGGATGCCCGGCCAAAGCACGCTCCCGAACAGCAGGCACACTACCAGGGCTACACCCGAAGCCGGCCACAACGGCGTGACCCCCGCATGACCGGTTTGAATGATCAGGCCCACCTGACCTGTTACGAAGTAGACGATAGCGAAGAGCGACACAGCGGCCAGATAACGTAACGCGCCCGCGCCGCCCGCTTTACCCAATGCGATCGTCATATTGCTTTATATAACCGGCAGGTAACCTGTACACCCAGTTTTATGACACCCATCCGTGCAGTTCATTCGATTCCCTCATTCCCCGTACGCACAGTACACTCAACGCCGCGTGTGCGGCAATGGAATTCCTTTCGGGGGTGTGCGTTCTTCAGGTGCACCGTTTCTCCGGGCGGGTGGTGTTGGCGCATTAGGGATATGCCCCCACACGGTGTTGGAACTGTGGAATAGAACATACAAGGGTGCATTCTTCAAATGCACCGATTCTCTTGGCGGCCGGAGCCGGCGCATTTGGATGGCTACCGCCAACGGTTAACATATTCCGGGAAGCTATCGGTGTTATGGCGCGCGAAGGTGGGGCGTCAAGAATGCGCCCTACGCACAAAAAAGCCGGCTGGTGGCCGGCTTTTTGTTACTGCTCGATGTTTGGTGGCTACGCCCTGATTCGAACAGGGGACCCCATCATTATGAGTGATGTGCTCTAACCAGCTGAGCTACGTAGCCGTTACGGTGAGACGGGCATTGTAAGGACTGCCCGGTGTATGTCAAGCCGACCGGTAACCACAGAGCGCACAAGCGACAGGATAGCCATTGCCTGCTCAAGTTACCGGCGTGTCAGACATTGAAGCGGAAGTGCATGACATCGCCGTCCTGGACGATGTATTCCTTGCCCTCCAGGCGCAGCTTTCCGGCCTCTTTGGCGCCCTGTTCGCCGCCGAGGGCGACGAAGTCTTCGTAGGCGGTCACCTCGGCGCGGATGAAGCCTTTCTCGAAGTCGGTGTGAATGACGCCGGCGGCCTGCGGGGCAGTGGCTCCGACGGGTACGGTCCAGGCGCGGACTTCCTTTTCACCGGCGGTGAAGTAGGTCTGCAGGCCGAGCAGTCGGTAGCCGGCGCGAATGACACGGTTCAGGCCGGGCTCTTCAAGCCCCATCTCCTCGAGGAAGGCGATCTTTTCGTCCTCTTCGAGTTCGACCAACTCCATTTCAATGGCGGCGCACACCGGAACCACTTCGGAACCCTCTTCCTCGGCGAAGCGGCGTACGGCATCGAGGGCGGGATTGTTTTCGAACCCGTCGTCGGCGACGTTGGCGATGTACATCGTCGGCTTCACCGTGAGCAGGTGCAGCTCGTGGATAAGTTTGCGCTCATCGTCGGTGAGTTCCAGGGCGCGCACGGCCTTGCCTTCGTCCAGATGGGCCTGCAGCTGCTGGAATAGCGCCAGCTTGGCCCTGGCCTCCTTGTCGCCGCTCTTGGCGGCCTTCTCGGCGCGGGCAATGCCCTTTTCCACCGTCTCCATGTCGGCCAGCGCCAACTCGGTGTTGATCACCTCGATGTCGGAGACCGGGTCGATCTTGCCCGACACGTGCACGACGTTCTCATCCTCGAAGCAGCGCACCACATGGGCAATGGCGTCCGTCTCGCGAATATTAGCCAGGAACTTGTTGCCCAGCCCCTCACCCTTGGAGGCGCCCGCCACCAGCCCGGCGATATCGACGAATTCCATCGTCGTCGGCAACTCGCGTTGCGGCTTGACGATCGCCGACAGCTTGTCCATGCGCGGGTCCGGCACCGGTACGACGCCGACATTGGGCTCAATCGTGCAGAACGGATAATTCTCCGCCTGGATCCCCGCCTTGGTCAGCGCATTGAAGAGTGTGGACTTGCCGACATTGGGCAGCCCGACGATACCGCATTTAAATCCCATTTATTCTCTCGTCTAACCACGGGGAGCACGGGGACCACGGGGAAATCCGCTTGATGCCGTGCTTCAGTAGTCGTGTATTGAAATTGTAAGTAGCTTCCCAAATCTGTGCCTGGCCACGGCGAGCATGGTGTTATATAGAAATCCGCCTGACCCCGTGCTTTAAAAGCCGCGTATTGAAATTGAGTAAGTAACCTCGCTTTAGACCCAAGAGCCTTAGATAGGTGATCGTCTGGGCTACATGCAAAGAGTTCAACGTCTCCACGCATTTCAGCTCCAGTAGCAGACTCTGTTCGACTATCAGGTCCGCCCTGAAACCCATGCCTAAATCCTGTCCCCGGTAACGGACGGGAATCGGAACCTGGGTTTCCGCTCTCAGCCCCCGTTCAGTTAGCTCCAGGGCCAGCGCCTTCTCGTAAATCGACTCAAGTAACCCAGGGCCGATGGTGCTATGCACGCAGGTCGCTGCGGTCAATGTTTGTTCGATAATCGATTCTTCACAATCCTTGAGCATGTATTACTATCCTTGTTTTTACCCCGTACTCTCCGTGTTCCCCGTGGTTAGTCTTTCGACGTGTGCAGTCGGTGCATCGCCTTTTGCAGTTCGCCGGCGGCGATCTCGGGGGTGGCTTCCACGCATTCGTCGATGGCGCGCTCCATTAGACCACGCTCTTCGGGTGATGGTTTGCCGAGGACGTAGCCGGTGACTTCGCTGGCGTGGCCGGGGTGGCCGATGCCGATGCGCATTCGCAGGAAGTCGCGGCCAAGCTGGGCGCAGATGTCGCGCAGGCCGTTGTGACCGGCGTGGCCTCCGCCCTGCTTGAGTTTGACGCCGCCGGGAGGGAGATCGAGCTCGTCGTGGGCGACCAGGACCGCTTCGACAGGGATTTTGTAGAAGTGGGCAAGGGCGGCCACGGCTTGGCCGCTGCGGTTCATGTAGGTCATGGGCTTCAATAGCCAGACGTCGTTTCCCGCGATCTGCAGACGGCCCACTTCACCGTGAAACTTGTTCTCGGAACGAAGCGCGCCGCCGTGGCGGCGCGCCAGTTCGTCGATAAACCAGAAGCCGGCATTGTGTCGGCTCGGCTCGTACCTGGTCCCCGGGTTGCCCAGGCCTACGATGAGCTGAATCGGCGAGGTCAATGCCAGACTCCTTCAGGCGTTTGCCGTGCTTTACTCGGCGGCTTCTTCGCCCTCGTCCTCGGCCTCTTCGCCGGCACCGCCCTTGACGGAGGCGCGGGTGGCCTGGATCTGCGCAACGGGTAGGTCGTGGCCGGCGCCGTGCATCAGTTCGACCAGCTCAACGCCTTCCGGCACGATGAGTTCCGACAGGTGCAGCGACTGACCCAGTTCCAGCCTGGAGAGGTCGGCTTCGATGTATTCCGGCAGGTCCTTCGGCAGACACAGAACCTCGACATCGGTCAGGGTGTGGGTCACCAGACCACTGCCGATTTTCACGCCCGGAGCGATGTCTTCGCCGATGAAGTGCAGCGGGACGTGCATGCGGAGCTTCTCGTTGGCAGACACACGCTGGAAATCGGCGTGAATCAGCTGGTTCTTGGCCGGATGACGCTGCAGGTCCTTGAGTACTGCGCTCTCCTCCTTGCCATCCACCGTAATGGTGAGGACGTGGGAGTAGAAGGCTTCGTGCTCCAGATTGTGCATCAGCTTGTCGTGGTCAACGACGATCGACGTCGGCTCCTGTCCGGTGCCGTACAGGATGGCCGGCATTTTGCCCGTGCGACGAAGGCGGCGGCTCGCACCCTTCCCCTTGTCGCTGCGGACTTCAGCGGTCAGGTTGAAATTAACTTCACTCATGGTCTTTCACTCCAGTGGTTTTGAGGGTTCCCCTCCAGGGAAGAAAACCCGTGAGCAGCCCATCCCCCATGGATGCGCTTGCTCCGCCTCCCCCGCGACCAGGGTCGGCAGTTAAAAGGCCGCCGGCGCAATGCCGGCGGCCCGAATTTCTTGGGACACTCCATTGGTGTCCACGCATGTAGGAGCGACGGAAGTCGCGATGCGCCGAATCGCGGCTTCCGCCGCTCCTACAGGTATATCTCGGTATGGTACCAAAGGAGCGTGTTGGACACGATTTCCGGATAGCTATTCAGGTCAGTCCATATAGAGGGAACTGACCGACTCGTCGTTGTTGATGCGGCGCATGGTCTCCGCCAGCAGTTCGGCGATGGAAACCTGGCGAACGGTCTTGCAGGCCCGTGCCTCGGGTGACAGCGGAATCGTGTCCGTGACCACTAGTTCGTCCAGTGCCGACTGGTCCAACTTGTCGGAAGCCGAGCCGGAGAGTACCGGATGGGTGATGTAGGCCGAGACCTTGGAGGCGCCGTGCTCCTTGAGCGCGTCGGCCGCCTGGCACAGGGTGCCCGCGGTATCCACCAGATCGTCGACGAGCACGCAGTGGCGCCCCTCGACATCACCGATGATGTGCATTACCTGTGAGACATTGGCCTTGGGCCGGCGCTTGTCGATAATCGCCAGGTCCGCATCATCCAGCCGTTTGGCCAGGGCCCTGGCACGCACCACACCACCCACATCGGGAGAGACCACCATCATGTTCGGGTCCCGGTTGCGCCAGATCTCACCGAGCAGGATGGGCGAGGCATAGACATTGTCGACCGGGATGTCGAAAAAGCCTTGAATCTGATCGGCATGCAGGTCGACCGTCAGCAGCTTGTCGACGCCCACGGTGGTGATCATGTTGGCGATCACCTTGGCGGTGATGGGTACCCGCGCCGAACGCGGGCGCCGGTCCTGACGGGCATAGCCGAAGTAGGGCATGACCGCGGTGATGCGACCGGCGGCGGCGCGGCGCACCGCATCCACCATCACCAGCAGTTCCATGAGGTTGTCGTTGGTGGGGACACAGGTAGGCTGGACGATGAAGACGTGCTTGCCACGCACGTTCTCCAGGATCTCCACCATGACCTCGCCATCGCTGAATTTCCCGACAATGGATTTACCCAGTGGAATGCTGAGGTAGGCGGCGATGTCCTGCGCCAATTTCGGGTTCGCGTTTCCTGCAAACACCATCATGTCGGAAACGGTGGATCCTCTGAACGGATGCCGGAAAGGCATGGATACCTCATCCCAAACGCGGTTGGTGCGACAGATCAGGTCGGACGGCTGCCGCTGCTTACGAGCTTGTGCATCACCCGAAGGCGACACAACCGAATATGGCTGGGGCGGCAGGATTCGAACCTGCGTATGCTGGCATCAAAAGCCAGTGCCTTACCGCTTGGCGACGCCCCAACTGTTTTTGCGATCAGCCTTGCAGCGCCAGGTGCGCCAGCAATGGCGATCGGTTCCTGCCCTGAGCGACGAATCCCCGCCAGCCCTCTGGCAGTACCGCCAGGACCTCGCGCGCCTGCTGCTGGTCAGAAAAGGGTGCGAAAATGCAGCCCCCGCTGCCAGTCAGACGGGCCGGACCGTGATTCGTCAACCAGTCCAGCGCCTCGGCTACCGCCGAATAGCGGGACCGGACCACCGGCTCGAATACATTCGAACCTGCGCCCGACAGGAAGTCGGCTATTGTGATTGGCGCACAGTCGCGTGTCAATTCCGGGGCACCGAAAAGCTCGGCGGTGGAGACCGATGCCGGCGGCACGATGACCACGAACCAGGGCTCGGGGAGCTCCACCGGAGTGAGCTGTTCACCGACCCCTTCGGCCCAGGCGGCCCGGCCGCGGACAAAGACCGGGACATCGGCACCCAGCTCGAGACCGAGCGCGGCGAGGTGCTCCTCGGAGAGGCCGAGCCCCCACAGATGATTTAGCGCAACCAGGGTGGTTGCTGCATTGGAGCTGCCGCCGCCGAGCCCACCACCCATCGGCAGGCGTTTGTCCACCCGAATGTCGGCGCCCAGAGGGCACCCTGACGATTTTTTCAGTAGCCGTGCGGCGCGGACCACCAGGTCCTCTTCGGCGGCAACGCCCGCCAGCGAAGAGGGTCGCTCGATGCGCCCGTCTTCGCGCAGGGAGAAGGTCAGCTCGTCACCGTAATCCAGAAACTGGAAAACGGTCTGCAGCAGGTGATAGCCATCCTCGCGGCGGCCGGTGATATGCAGAAAAAGGTTGATCTTGGCCGGTGCCGGCCAGGTTGATGCCCTCATCCCGCGTCCCTCAGCCGGCTCCGGCGGGTGAGGGAAGGGTCCAGTTACCGATTACCAGCCGCACCTCCGCATCGCCGCGGCTGGCAAAGACGCGGGTGGGCACCTCTGCGCCGTCCTGCTGGCGGTAATCCATGAAGCGGATGGACCATCCGTCCTGTTGCAGCCGAGCCAGCCGGCCCTGCGAATCCAGTTCGCGTTGCGCCGCGCCGGGCGCCGGCAGCCCAAGCACCCAGTAGCGCAGGGAGGCCACCGGAACAGGCCAGCCCAGCTGCTGATAGAGCAGCTGCTCCGGATCGTCGGAAACGGCTCGTTCGCCCTTGCTGGTCTGCAGTTGCACAAAGCGCGGGCTGCCTTCCAGACGAAGACTGCCCTGTCCCAGTGGCGCGGTGATGCGCATGGCGTAGCGGCTGTCCTCCTGGCGCCAATTGAGGGTGGCGTGCCACGCTTCGCCGTCGGACTGTATCGCCAGCCGGCCGTTAAGGCCCCAGTTGTCGATTGTCTCCAGACGGTCGCGGTGGATGGCCCAGGCCTGTTCCGGGTCGGCGACCGGCGGTTCCGGGGCGAGGGCGGCACAGCCCGTCAACAAGGCGACTGCGAGGATGCCTGAAATACGGATCATCGGCTGGTGAATCGCTCGATGACGTTTTGCAGCAGTTCATGTTCCGGAGCGTACTCCAGTGCCTCGTCCCAGATCTCGCGCGCCTGGTCCCGCTGCCCGGTAACCCAGAGGACTTCACCCAGATGGGCGGCAATCTCGCCGTCGTGTTGCAGGCTCAGGGCACGGCGCAGGTAGTTCAGCGCCTCCTCGTGTTCTCCGAGCCGGTAAAGCACCCAGCCCATGGAATCGACGATCGCCGGGTCTGCCGGCGCCTGTTCGTAGGCCCGCTCGATATAGCTTTTCGCCTCTTCGTAGCGATCCGTGCGGTCGGCCAGGGTGTAGCCGAGGGCGTTGAGGGCCTGGGTGTTGTCAGGTTCCGATTCCAGAATGGTCTTGAGGTCCTGTTCCAGCAGGTCGATGCGGTCCACCCGCTCCGACGCCATGGCCCGGGCATAGAGCAGGTCCGAATTCCCCTCGAAGCTCTCCAGGCCGCGGCTATAGACCGCCATGGCCTCCTCGTGGCGTTGGGCATCGCTGAGCAACATCCCCTCTGCCATCACCCGCCGCAGTCGCTGTTCCGGTGCGCCGAGTTCGAGTCCGTGGAGATACTCGCGTGCCGCATCGAGGCCGTCCTCGTTCGCAATCAAGAGGGCGACGCGCAGCCGTGCATCCATGAAGGCTTCACCGGATACGGAGTTGTACCACTGGATGGCCTGTTGCGGGTCGTCTTGCGATTCGGCGATCTGTCCGAGGGCAAGGGCCGCCTGGCTTTTATGCTGATCGCTCTCCAGGAGTTTGCGGAAATAGCGCTCGGCCTCGTCCAGGTCTTCGGCCTGGATGGCGAGCAATCCCAGGGCATGGGCGATGTCCGGGTCGTCGGGCAGTTCCGACTCCAGGCTCCGGAATTGGCGGCGTGCCGCCTCCAGTCGCTGGGCATCCACCAGGAGCCGGGCATAGCTCAGGCGCAGATTGCTGTTCTCCGGCTGCAGCTCGACGGCCCTCTGCATCGCAGCCACTGCCTCTGCAGGCTGCCGGGTGCGATGCAGCAGGTTGGCCTTCAGAATCAGCGCCTCGACCCGTTCCGGATTGGCGTCCAGTATCTGGTCCAGTGCCTTCAGGGCCTCGCCGTTGTCCCCGATCTTGCCTGCGAGTTCGGCGTAGGCGTAGAGCGCCTCCATGTTCCCGGGATACTTCTGCATCAGCTGTTGCATGACCTGCAGGGCATGCTTGCCGTTCTGCTCCCGGCTCAGCAGGCTGGTAACCAGGGAGAACCCCTGGGTGAGGTCATCACCAAACGAGTCGAGAACGACCCCGAGATGTTCCACCGCCGCATCGAGTTGCCCGGCCTTTATCTGCAGGGCGGCGAGGGACTGGCGCGCCTCGACACTGTCCGGTTCCAGTTCCACCCAGAGTTCGGCGGCATCCCGGGCGCGTTCGTAGTCACGACCGTAAACCGCCACGTGAACCGCCCGACGCGCGACCTGCGGGTCGCGGGAGCTGCGGGCGGTATTGAGATAACTGCGGGCCGAGAGGCCCAGATCGCCGCGCTGTCCGGCAAACTCGGCCACCAGAAGCTGATACAGCATCCGGGGCTCGATCCGGCTCGTTGCACCGGGCTCGGGAAGTGGTTCCGGACTCGATTCCGGGGCCGACTCCTGCTGCACGGCAGTCGAGGGCTGCTGCCCCTCCCCGGTTTCGGGAGCGTTTTGCGAAAGGGTGCTGCAGCCGGCCAACAGGCCGCCTATCGCTACTATCAGATACTTCCTCATTACTTCCAATCTCCGCCGAACTGCGTTAGCCGCGACCGGTCAACTATAACGCAGATGATTGCCCCGGATCTCGCCACCGGGAATCTTCCCGGGCTTTCCGCTGTCCACTATAGACATGTGAAAACGATTCGAGACTCCCGCCTTTGGCCCGAAATTTCTTTTGTAATCCGAATTCCGGGTGCCGATCGGCGGCCAGGGGCATGGAATTGCAGTATCAACCCGCTTTTCCTGTCGCCACGCCGGATTCTGTCTTGCGCCGAGGGTCCCTGGTCCGGCCATGCACCCTCTGCGCCTTGAATCCAGACCAGAATCCGGCGCAATATGGGGGCCAATTATCGGTTTCCGGGTCCTAAGTATAGAACTGGCCTTGATTAGGAAACGCGCACTAGCGCAAAATTGGCCGATACGCGAGTCACTTTCCGGGTTTGGGGTTCCATGACGCTGCTGGCTTTTGGCATCAATCACAAAACGGCACCCGTGAAGATCCGGGAACGGGTGGCCTTCTGTCCGGAAAAATTGCCGGAGGCACTGCAGGAGTTGTCGGCTCACAACGGAGTGAGCGAGGCGGCCATCCTGTCGACCTGCAATCGGACGGAGCTCTACTGCGGTCTGGATGACTCCGATCCCGAAGCCGTTCTCTCCTGGTTCAGGAAGTTTCACGGCCTCGATGCCAAAGAGGTGGATCCGTACATCTACACCCATCCGGATCGCATGGCGGTACGCCACATGCTGCGGGTGGCCAGCGGCCTGGATTCCCTGGTGCTGGGCGAGCCGCAGATCCTGGGGCAGATGAAGAGTGCCTACAGCACGGCCCACGACGCCGGCACTATCGGTCGAAAATTGAACCGGCTGTTTCAGCACACGTTTCTGGTCGCCAAGCAGGTACGCACTGATACGGCCATCGGCGCCAGTCCCGTCTCGGTGGCGTTCGCGGCGGTCAGTCTTTCCCGGCAGATCTATTCGGATCTCAGCGAGCACACCGCCCTGCTGATTGGCGCCGGCGAGACCATCGAGCTGGTGGCCCGGCATCTCTACGAAAATGGCATTCGGCAGATCGTGGTCGCCAATCGAACCGTAGAGAAGGCGCACGCGCTGGCTGCGGAATTCGGCGGCTATGCCATCGCACTCAATGAAATCCCCGCCCATCTGGCGGAGGCCGATATCGTCATCTCCTCCACCGGAAGCCAGCTTCCGATCCTCGGCAAGGGCATGGTGGAGTCGGCGGTGAAGGCGCGCAAGCACCGGCCGGTACTGATGGTCGATATCGCGGTTCCGCGGGATATCGAGCCGGAAGTGGGCGAGCTGGATGACATCTATCTCTATACGGTGGATGACCTGCAGGAGATCATCGACGAGGGGTTGCGCTCCCGCCAGGAAGCCGCCCAGCAGGCCGAGGAGATCATCGAAACCCAGGTAGCCCACTTCATGGGGTGGATGCGTTCGCTCCAGGCGGTGGCGACCATTCGTTCCTATCGCGGTCGCAGCGAGGCCATGCGTGACGAGGTGTTGGAGCATGCGATGCGGCAACTGCGCGCTGGTCACGACACGGAAGAGGTGATCACGGAACTGGCCCGGCAACTGACCAACAAGTTGACCCACGAACCTTGTGTTCAGATGAAACAGGCCGGTTACGAGGGGCGCCTGGAACTGCTGGATACCGCCCGCGAGCTGTTCAATCTCAAGATCCCCGAAGACAATCTGTGAAAGCCTCCATCCATAGCAAGCTCGAGAATCTCTCCGAGCGGCTGCAGGAGCTTAGTGCCCTGCTTGCCGATCCCGGAACCATTGGCGATCAGGGCCGTTTTCGCGGTCTTTCGCAGGAATATGCCCACCTGAAGCCCGTGGTGGAGACCTTTGACGCCTATCGCAGCACGCTCGACGACATCGAAACCGCCGAAGAGCTGGTCTCCGGGAGTGATCCGGAAATGCGCGCCATGGGTGAGGAGGAGCTCCGGGAGGCGCGGCAGCGGCGTGAAGAGCTGCAGGTTGAATTGCAGAAGCTGCTGCTGCCCCGCGACCCCAACGACACCAAGAACACCTACATCGAGATCCGTGCCGGTACCGGCGGTGACGAGGCGGCACTGTTCGCCGGCGACCTGTTTCGCATGTACAGCCGTTACGCCGAGCGCCAGCGCTGGCAGGTGGAGGTGATCTCTGCCAGTGAAGGGGAGCATGGCGGTTACAAGGAAATTATCGCCCGCGTGGTGGGGCAGGGCGTCTACTCGCGGCTGAAGTTCGAATCCGGCGCCCACCGCGTGCAGCGTGTGCCCGAGACCGAATCCCAGGGGCGGATTCACACCTCTGCCTGCACCGTGGTGGTGATGCCCGAGGTGGACGAGGTCGAGGCGGTGGATGTCAATCCTGCCGACCTCAAGGTGGATACCTTTCGCGCCTCCGGCGCCGGCGGTCAGCACGTCAACAAGACCGATTCGGCTATCCGCCTGACGCACCTGCCTTCCGGCATCGTCGTCGAGTGCCAGGACGAACGCTCCCAACACAAGAATCGCGCCAAGGCGATGGCTCTGCTGCGGACCAAGCTGTTTTCCGTCGAGCAGGAGAAGCAGGCGGCAGAACAGGCCGCAACCCGAAAGAGCCTCGTAGGCAGCGGCGACCGCTCCGAGCGCATCCGCACCTACAACTTTCCGCAGGGACGGGTCACCGATCACCGCATCAATCTCACGCTCTACAAACTCGAAGACATCATGCAGGGCGACCTTGACCAGGTGGTCGAACCGCTGATCTCCGAGCACCAGACCGAACAGTTGGCAGCCTTGGCCGAGGAGTAGGGAATCAGGCTTAACCACGGGGGACACGGGGACCACGGGGTAAACCAAATTGTTCGGTTTTTTCCGCCCCGTGAGTCCCGTGTTCCCCGTGGTGGTTCGAAATTCAAGGGATAATCGTTAAGTTCTTCAAGAGCCACCGGCCGCTGCGCGGCCCGAGGCCCGAATCAATGACGAACATTTAGCCGTCATTGCGAGGACGGCTACATGGATGTAGGTGGTAGAGCGACACAGGATGCCAAAGCCGAGCCCCAGCGACCAAGCAATCTCGAAGTGCCAAGTACCAGATTACTTCGTCGCTGGGGGCTCCTCATAATGACAGCGGGGGCAAGTTCATCAGGAGCCCCCTGCTGCACAGACCCTAAATGAGGAACTGATAGCCACGGGGACCACGGGGTAAAACAGGTCATTTGGTTTTTTCTTCCCCGTGCGCCCCGTGTTCCCCGTGGTTAAACGCTGAGCGCCCAATGCCGACGATTGCCGAAGCCCTGAAAGAAGCCGCCAAACGCCTGGCTGACCATGACACTGGGCGGCTGGATGCGGAGGTGCTGCTTGGTCATGTGCTCGGTCGGGGGCGAACCCATCTCTATACCTGGCCGGAACAGCGCCTCAGCGAGGAGCAGGCGGATCGCTTCGAGGCATGTATCCGCCGGCGCGCCGCCGGTCAACCGATAGCCCATCTGACCGGACATCGGGAGTTCTGGGATCTCGATCTGCAGGTTACCCCCGATACGCTGATTCCCCGTCCGGAGACCGAACTACTGCTGGAAGCGGCACTGGCGCGCATTCCCGCTGATGCCGAGTGGCGGCTGGCGGACCTCGGCACCGGCAGTGGCGCCATTGCGCTGGCCCTTGCCAGCGAGCGGCCGAAGTGCCGCGTGGTCGCTGTTGACCGATCCGTGCCGGCGCTGGCCGTGGCCCGCAGTAATGCCGAACGGGCCGGCCTTGTTAACGTGCAGTGGCTCACCGGCTCCTGGTTCGAGCCGTTGGGAGAGGACCGGTTTCGGCTGATCGTCAGCAACCCTCCCTATGTGCGCGAGGGCGATCCCTGCCTCTTGGAAGGGGATGTCCGCTTTGAGCCGCGCACGGCGCTGACCTCCGGCTCCGACGGACTGGACGCCATCCGCCGTCTGGTCACCGGCGCACCCCCGCACCTGGAAGCGGGCGGCTGGCTGCTGCTGGAGCACGGCTTCGACCAGGGGAGTGCCGTTCGCCAGCTCCTGGACAACGCCGGCTTTGCGAACGTATTCACAGAACGGGACCTCAGCGGACAGGAGCGGATAAGCGGCGGACAGATGGAAAAGCCCTCGTAGGGTACATTCTTCCAAGGCACCGCTCCACAAGCGACCGGATGCGTGCCCGAAACGGCCAACTTCTCCAAATGCACCATCTCGCCAACCGATGGGAGTCGCGGCGCATTGATTACCGGGCCTCACAACGGTATGGGGGATCCGGTAAATGCGCCGCTTTAAGGGCAGGTCGGGGGGCGTATCGAGAATGCGCCCTACGTGATCGTGGGGTGTCGCCGGGCAGGCTCGCATTCGATGAAATATTCGGGCTAAGATGGTGAGCATGGATACTGATCCAGACAGTCGGATTAAACACCGCGAGATTCTGTTTTGCACGCTTCGCCCTGATGATCAGGCTGATGCCGCCAGCCTGCTTCTCAATGGGGTGGAGGGGGTTCTGTACGCCCGTCCGGTGGGCGATACACAGCTTCTGGTCGGGTACGATATCCGCTATGTGACGCTCAATATCATCGATGATGCGCTCACCGAGCTCGGATTCCATCTCGCCAACCATCTGATGGCCAAGATCAAGCGGGCGCTCTACTACTACACCGAAGAGACGGAACGCCAGAATATGGGGCTTGAGCAGTGCAATACCGGTGTCCATGTATTTATTCAGCGTTATCAACGCCTCCAGCACGGCTGCCGCGACGGACGCCCCGAGTACTGGCGTAAATACCAATAAGGGCGCAGATACGAGGCATGAGGGACGAGATACGAGGAATGCGTGCGCTGCGCGCACAACCTCATTATGATCAACCACTCGCGCAGCGTGTTCATTCCCTCATATCCCGTATTCCGTATCTCATGCCTTTAGTTGAAGATGAACGAAGACCAACTCGAACGTTATAGCCGGCACATCACCCTTCCTCAGGTGGAGGCCCATGGTCAACAACGCCTGCTTGAATCGCGTGTGCTGATTATCGGTATGGGGGGGTTGGGTTCACCGGTGGCTATCTATCTCGCCTCGGCCGGGGTCGGTAAGCTGACGCTGGTTGATTTCGATCGGGTGGAACTCAGTAACCTTCAGCGCCAGGTCATTCATCGGCACAGCGATGTGGGCCGCTCCAAGGTCGAGTCGGCGCGGGATGCGATCCTGTCGCTCAACCCCGATGTGACCGTCGAGACCATCGACGGCCAGTTGGAGGGGGAGGCACTCCGTACCCAGGTTGCAAAAGCTGACGTGGTGCTGGACTGCTCCGACAATTTCGAGACCCGCTTCGCTCTCAATGAGGCCTGTGTGCGCCACCGAACCCCGCTGGTCTCGGGAGCGGCGGTTCGCTGCGAAGGTCAGGTGACGGTATTCCACAACGAGCGGGATGATGCGCCCTGTTATCGCTGTCTCTACCGGGACGAGAGCGGCGAGGGCGAAAACTGCAATCTCACCGGCGTACTCTCCCCGGTGGTCGGTATTATAGGCACCGTGCAGGCGACCGAAGCGGTCAAGGTTCTGCTCGGGATCGGCGAGACCCTGGGGGGGCGTTTACTGCTGCTCGATGCATTGTCGATGGAGTGGCGAACGCTCCGGTTGCGCAAAGATCCTGCCTGCCCGGTCTGCGGATCCAGGTAGGCGCCGCCTTGGCGTGTGATGGCTCCGTGATGCAAATCGCCGCGAGGGCGCGCCTCCTACCGGAGGCTGTGGCTCCGTCCCCCTGGTAGGAGGGCCGCCCCGGCGCGATGGCCTCCGTGACGAATATCGCCGCGAGGGCGCGCCTCCTACCGGGGTTGTGGCTCCGTCCCCCTGGTAGGAGGGCCGCCCCGGCGCGATGGCTCCGGACGGAATTCGCCGCGAGGGCGCGCCTCCTACCGGAGGCTGTGGCTCCGCCCCACTGGTAGGAGGGCCGCCCCGGCGCGATGGCCTCCGTGATGAATATCGCCGCGAGGGCGCGCCTCCTACCGCGGCTGTGGCTCCGTCCTCTGGTAGGAGGGCTGCCCCGGCGCGATGGCTCCGTGACGAATATCGCCGCGAGGGCGCGCCTCCTACCGCGGCTGTGGCTCCGTCCCCCTGGTAGGAGGGCCGCCCCGGCGCGATGGCCTCCGTGACGAATATCGCCGCGAGGGCGCGCCTCCTACCGGGGCGTGGCTCCGTCCCTCTGGTAGGAGGGCCGCCCCCGGCGCGATAATCCAACCAGCAACCAGCAACCAGCAACCAAAAACACCATGACGCCCATTCGAATTCCCCGCACCATCGTTAATCAAATCCTTTCTCATGCGCAGAGTTCTCCGGAGAGCGAGGTCTGTGGCCTTATCGGTGCGGCGAATGGCGAGCCCCGGCGGGTCTACCCGGTTGCAAACGCTGCTCGCCGGCCCGATGCGCTGTTTCAGATGGACCCCAGGGAGCAGGTCGATGCGATGCGCTCGATCCGGGAAGCCGACCAATCCCTGTTCGCCATCTATCACTCCCACCCGCATGCCCCGGCGTTGCCGTCGCCGATCGATCTGGAGGAGGCCTCCTATCCGGAGGTGCTATATCTGATCGTGTCGCTGGACACCAAGGGGGTACTGGAAATGCGGGGGTTTCGCCTGCGCGAGGGCCGGGCGGAGGATGTGCAACTGGAAGTTTTGTAAGGTGCGTTCTTAATCCACGTGTGCTCGAAAACCGCCGGCCGACGCTTTCGTGTTACGCTGCCGTAAATCTGTTTTGCAAAAAAACGAGGGGTAAGGAATGGCCGAAACGGTCGATGAACTTTCGGTGGATTTCACCGAAGACGGATTACTGGTGACCAAGCAGTTGGACAAGGTGGTGCTCACCAAGGGGGCCTGGGCGACGATACTTTATCGCTATCAGGACTGGGATCGTGCCAAGGAGGAATACGGCCCCGAGAAGTACACGATTCGTCGTTACCAGAAGCGCCACGGCGCTTATCAGCAGAAATCGAAATTCAATATTTCGAGCAAGGATCAGGCCCGCAAAATCGTCGATGCGCTCGAGCAGTGGATCGGTGACTAATCCGGACCTTACGTTCCACAAGTTCACCCCCGGCGTGGGCTTCGCCTCTAGTGTACTGTTGCATGCTTGTCGGTGCTTTCAGCGAGCCGCTGGCCGGCCAGATGCAAGACGCGTTTCGCAGGGAATGGTGTGCCCTTTGCAAGAAACGCAACGCCGCAGATGGCCGGCCCGCGGCTCGCCCGAAGGGAGCCCCCCAAAAACGCCATGACGGCGTTGCAGCGCTTGACAAGGGAATGACCATTGCCTGCGCGTTGCGCCTTGTCCTAACATTTTTGGGGGGCTCTGAAAGTATCGCCAAGCATGCAACAGTACACTACGCGGTGCGCCCTGCCGGGAGTGGAAGCTCGATTCCCGGTAGAACCCGGCGCCGGCGAAAAGTCGCAAAGGGGCAACTCGATGGTAACAGCTGCGGAAAGCCGGAGGAGCCGTAAATCCATGGGGCATCTCGTGCACGTGGCCAAGGCAGCGAGGCTGCTCAACGTCAACCGCGGTAAGTTGCAGGATCTGATTCGGAGCGGTGAACTTCAAACCTTCGGCGGTAAGCTCGACCTCGAAGAGCTGGAGGCGCGCTTCCCCGAATTGGCCATCGACCGTTCGCCAATCATCGAGCGACTGGAACTGATCCGTGCCAGCGCGTTTTCCCGACGCGTTACCGAGACTGTCGCCCCCGAACGCGACCAGCTGACCAGTCAGTTGAAAAAGTGCAATACGGCACGCTCCGTGGCGGAAGGACGAGCCGATAAATACGAGAAGCTCCTCAAGGATGTCGCGCAGCACCTCAGCGAACTACAAAACAGCAAGGATGCCGGCAAGTGTGAAATGGCTGCCGACCTCAGCCGCTGGTTATTGGCACGAATGAATCGGTAGGTGGCGTAGGTCGGCTTTCAGGCCGTCATTGAAGTTTGACGGGTTGGAGCCTGACCTATTGGCCCATTATTCAGGAAAAGACGGCGATTCGGATCACGAGGGCATCGCGCCGGGGGCGGCCCTCCTACCTGGAGAGGGAACCGTATTGGTTCAGGTAGGAGGCGCGCCCTTGCGGCGATTCGCTTCACGAAGGCATCGCGCCGGGGGCGGCCCTCCTACCGTGAGGGGCCGTATTGGTCCGGGCAGGAGGCGCGTTCTCGCGGCGATTTGCGTCGCGAAGGCATCAGGCCAAGGGCGGTCTCCTACATTGGATAATCACCTGCAGAGTGAAAAGAGCAAGGAGAAACTGTGAGCTATCGAGTCCAGCTATTGCCGAGCGGCCGCACCTTTACCGCCGAGGCCCACGAAAGCCTGCTCGATGCCGGATTGCGCTCGGGGGTCAACCTTCCCTACAGCTGTGCCGGTGGGAGCTGCGGCGAATGCAAGGCACGCGTCCTGTCGGGAGATGTCGATCTGCTGTCTCGTCATGAATACGTTATTCCGGAAGCGGAAAAACTGCGCAATACGATTCTGCTCTGCTCCAACGCGCCGACTTCGGACGTGGTGCTTGAGGTGGTTGATACGGGGGAAGCGGGCGAGATTCCGCATCAACGAATCCGGGCCCGGATCGCCAGCGCACGGCGGGTTGGTGACTACCTTCTTCTCCAGGTACGGACGCCCCGTACCCAGACGTTGCGCTTCCTGGCCGGACAGTATGTCACCTTGAGTGTCGAGGGTGTCGGAAATCGGCCGGCGGCAGTGGGCAGTTGTCCGTGCAACGGCCGGGTTGTCCAGTTTCAACTGCATCGTGACGAAGATCCGGTCGCGGCCCACCTGTACGAACATGCCGACACCGGGGCTCCCCTCGCGATCGAGGGCCCTTACGGCAACTTCACGCTGGACGAGTCCTCTTCCGCACCGCTGGTCATGGTTGCGGAAGGGACCGGCTTCGCGCCGATTAAAAGCCTTGTCGAGCACTTTATCGCCCTGGAACGGGAGCTGCCGGTCCGTCTTTTCTGGATTGCGGAGCCGGGTGGGCACTACTTGGAAAATGTCTGCCGCTCCTGGCGGGACGTCCTCGACAACTTCGAGGTGTTTCTCATCGATAGAACCCCGGGGCTGGAGATCGCCGCAGTCATTGAGCCGATCCGCAGCGCCGCGCCGGACAGTGCCGACTGGTACCTCGCCTGTTCGCCGGAAATCGAAGCGGCTCTCCGCGAGGCCTCTTCCGGTCGTCTTCGGGTCTATTCGTATGAGACCGGATCCCGAGAGCACGGATCCGCCGACAGCTCTCTGGCATAGGTCGTGCTTTAGCCCGACAGATAGCGACAGGCCCTCTCGGCTGAAGGCCAATGTGCACAATGAGCCGCGCCGGCAGGGCGGTCCGAATCTCCCCGGTTTTGTGCGGCACGATCGCTACGCCCGCAAAATTTGAAAATTCTGCCTCATCTCCCTCCATGCCCCCCACATTACCTAAAGCCGATCTGCTGCTAGTGTACTGTTACATGCTTGTCGGTGCTTTCAGCGAGTCGCTGGCCGGCCAGACCGCTCCTGCGCATCCATGCGCCCACGGCATTTGTGCATCCATGCACATCATGCAAGGCGCGTATCGCAGGGAATGGCGCGCCCTTTCCAAGAAACGCAACGCCGCAGATGGCCGGCCAGCGGCTCGCCCGAAGGGAGCCCCCCAAAAACGCCATGACGGCGTTACAGCGCTTGACAAGGGAATGACCATTGCCTGCGCGCTGCGCCTTGTTCTGACGTTTTTGGGGGGCTCTGAAAGTATCGCCAAGCATGCAACAGTACACTAGCTTTCGTTTAAGCGAACCCATTTGTGTAGACACATTGGGTTCAGGGCGGCTTCGGAATCAACCAATTCAGTGGTGAAAGGGAAATTCATGGCAGCACAACAGTGGGTGTACGCCTTCACCGAAGGTGACGGTAAAGACAAAAAACTGCTGGGCGGCAAGGGCGCCAACCTCTGCGAGATGACCCAGATCGGGTTGAATGTCCCGCCCGGCTTCGTTATCACCACCCAGGCCTGCCTGGACTACCTTGCGCACGCCGAGCGGCAGCTGCCCGAAGGGCTTCCGGATGAGATTCGCACCCACATCCGCAGCCTCGAGCAGCAGACCGGCAAGGTTTTCGGGGGTGCCGACAATCCGCTGCTGGTCTCGGTGCGCTCGGGTTCGGCCATGTCCATGCCGGGCATGATGGACACCATCCTCAACCTGGGCCTGAACGACGACACCCTCTCCGGTCTCATTCAACAGACGGGGAATGAGCGCTTTGGATGGGACGCCTATCGGCGCTTCATCCAGCTGTTCGGTCATGTGGCGCTTGGCATTGCCGATAGTCATTTCGATGAGCACTTCGACGCCATCAAGCGCCAGGCGGGCGTCAAGGCCGATATCGGGCTTGACGCCGAGCACCTCGAAGAGATCTGCCGCCTGTTCCTGGAAGTGGTTGAGGAGCAGACCGGCAAGCCCTTCCCCCGCGACCCCTACCAGCAGCTGGAGTTGGCGGTGAAGGCCGTGTTCAACTCCTGGAGGGGCAAGCGCGCCGTGGATTACCGCCGCGAGTTCAAGATCACCCCGGAAATGGCCAACGGCACCGCCGTCAACGTGGTGACTATGGTGTTCGGCAATATGGGCAATGACTGCGCTACCGGCGTGGGATTCACCCGCGACCCGGGCACCGGCGAAAACGTAATGTTCGGCGAATATCTGGTCAATGCCCAGGGCGAGGACGTGGTGGCCGGCATCCGCACGCCCAAGCCGGTTTCGGAGATGGCCGACGAGATGCCGGAGATGTATCGGCAACTGGTGGAACTTCGCAACAAGCTGGAATCCCACTATCGGGAGGTCCAGGATTTCGAGTACACCATCGAGAAGGGCACGCTCTACTGCCTTCAGACACGCAACGGCAAGATGAATGCCGCCGCCCGGGTGCGCACCTCGGTGGAGATGGCCAATGAGGGGCTGCTCTCCCGTGAAGAGGCCCTGTTGCGGGTCGAGCCCGACATGCTCGAGCAGCTGCTTCATCCCCGTCTCGATCCGGAGCACAAGAGCACGCCGGTGGCCACCGGCCTGCCCGCCTCGCCCGGTGCCGCGGCGGGCAAGGCGGTGTTCGATGCCGATCGCGCCGAGCTGCTGGGGCGCGCCGGCCAGAAAGTGATACTGGTTCGAGAGGAGACCAAGCCCGAGGATATTCATGGCTTCTTTGCCTCGGAAGGTATCCTCACCTCCCGTGGCGGCAAGACCTCCCACGCAGCGGTGGTGGCCCGAGGGATGGGCAAGCCCTGCGTGGCAGGCGCCGAGGGCATCGTGGTGAACGTCAAGGCGCGCATGGCCGCCGTGGGCGAGACCACCTTCCTGGAGGGGGACACCCTCACCATCGACGGCACCACCGGTAACGTTTATATCGGCGAAATCGCTACCGTCGATCCGGAGTTCTCCGACAACCTGAAGACCCTCCTGGCCTGGTCCGACGCTATCGCCCGCCTGCAGGTCATGGCCAATGCCGATACCCCGGCGGCTGCCCAGAAGGCCGTCGATTACGGCGCGCAGGGCATCGGGCTGTGCCGCACTGAGCGCATGTTCAATGCCGTGGAGCGGCTTCCGGTGGTGGTGGAGATGATTTTGGCCGATACCCTGGAAGAGCGTCGCGACGCCCTCGATAAGCTCCTGCCCATGCAGCGCGGCGACTTCAAGGAGATCTTCCGGGTGATGTCGCCACGGCCGGTCACTGTGCGCCTGCTTGACCCGCCGATGCACGAATTCCTGCCCACCGAGGCGCAGTTGCTCGAGGAGCTCGAGCACCTGCAGAAACTGCATGTCAACATGCAGGGAATCGGCGAGTTGGTGGGCAGTCTGCGTCTCTTGCGACCCGGGGCCCGACACACGGACATGCCGGCGCCTTTTGATGTGCTCAATGCCGACCTGGTGGCCGAAGCGATCACCAAAAAGCGCCAGATGCTGAACAAGGTACGGGTGCTCTACGAGGTCAACCCGATGTTGGGGCACCGCGGTGTGCGGCTCGGGATTACCTATCCCGAAATCTACCGCATGCAGATCCAGGCGGTACTGGAGGCGGCGGCGGAACTCCAGCGGGAGGGGATCGACGTGATCCCCGAAATCATGGTGCCGCAGGTTATTAGTCCCGAAGAGCTGAAGATCGTCAAGCAGTACACCGAAGAGGTGCAGCAGCAGGTGGAGAGACACTACGATGTTTCCCTCAACTACCGCTTCGGCACCATGATGGAGACGGTACGTTCCACCCTGCGCGCGGAGCGGATAGCGGGATACGCCGACTTCTTCTCCTTTGGGACCAACGACCTGACGCAGGCCGCCTTCTCCTTCTCCCGGGAGGATGCCGAGAACAAATTCCTGCCCCAGTACATTGCGCGCGGGATCCTCAGGGACAACCCCTTCGAGGCGCTTGATTACAATGGTGTACTGAAACTGATGAATATCGCCGTAAAGGATGGACGCAAGGTTCGCCCCGATTTGAAGGTGGGGATCTGCGGTGAGCACGGCGGGCATCCTGCCTCCATCCGACATTGCCATCACATCGGCCTCTCGTATGTCTCCTGCTCGTCCCCGCGGGTTCCGGTGGCGCGTCTGGCCGCCGCCCAGGCCATGCTGACGGAGGACGAATATCAGTAGTTTCCGTCCATGGAGGGCAGCCTCGCGGGAGCCGTATGCGGTCGCCGGGGTCTGCCTATACTTTTTTGATGTTGGAAGCATGCGTGGTGGCTTGGAAGAGTGCGCCTTATGAGGAGAAACATATGGATGTGGAGTCGTTGGTGCGGACTGCGCCGCCGCGTCGTCTTCAGGTGAGCTATCTGCGATGGGGGGCGGTGTTTGCCGGCACCATTGTGGGGCTTTCGGTTTTCCTGCTGCTGGCGCTACTGGGAGTTGCAGCCGGGCTTACCGTAGTGGGGGCAGAGCAACCGGACCTGGGTGCCGTGCCTCCGATGACGGGGGCGTGGACGGTGATCAGCATGCTGATCGCCGTTTGGCTGGGAGGCAATGTGGCGGGTCGCCTTTCGGGTCTGGCGCGGCGTTCTGACGGGGTGCTGCACGGCTTTGTGGTCTGGGCGACCGTTACCCTGCTGTTGGCCTGGTTAATGTCCACGGCCATGGGGGCGGTTTTTGGGGGAGCGTTTGCCGTGTTTGGTCAGGAGTTGGCTGAACTGGGGCAAACGGGCCCGGCCGGACAGGTCGATGGTGCCGGGATTTCCGAGCGGCTGGATGCGCTCTCGACTACGTTCTGGTGGCTGTTTGCCGGGCTTCTGCTTTCCCTGGGGCTCGGCCTCTGGGGCGGCGCTGTGGGTGTTCGGGTGACCGCCGACCGGTCGACGGGAGAACATGAAGATCAGCGCAAGCTCCGGGCTTGAAGCAGTGCGAGGTCAAAGATACGAGATTTGAGGGAGGGAGTGCGCTGCGCGCCTGAAAGAGATATGAGGGAAAAGATACGAGATTCGAGGGGGTGAGTGCGCTGCGCGCACGTTCATTAAGATAAGGCGCGGGCGAAGCTCGCACATCCCCTCGCATCTCGCATCTTTCCCCTCGTATCCTGTTCTTTTTGCGTCGGGGCCCCTTTGCGTTGAAAATGGCGTCCCTTTCACGCCGGATCCCGCTTATCGTGCCTGCACTGATCGAAGTTCGTAATCTGGTAAAGCAGTTTCGCGGCGTACGGGCCGTCGATGGCGCGAGTTTCTCGATTCGCAAGGGAACCTGTTTCGGTCTGCTCGGACCCAACGGGGCGGGAAAAACCACCACCATTGAAATCCTCGAAGGAATCACGAGCCCTACTTCGGGCGAACTTTTCTATCAGGGTGAACCGTTGGGACGCCGTTTCCGGGACGAGGCGGGCATCATGTTCCAGTCCACCTCATTGCAGGAACATATCACGGTTCGCGAGGCGCTGAAGCTCTTTGCGCGACTCTATCCCCGCTCTGTGCCGTTGAAGGATCTGGTCGCCTCCTGTTCGCTGGAGGACATCCTGGACCGGGATACCCACAAGCTTTCCGGGGGTCAGCGGCAGCGCCTGCTGCTGGCCATCGCGCTCGTCAACGACCCGGAGGTGCTGTTCCTGGATGAGCCGACCACCGGGCTTGATCCCCAGGCACGTCGCCGGCTCTGGGATCTGGTGAGGGACATCAAGCAGCGGGGCAAGACGGTATTGCTGACCACCCATTATATGGAAGAGGCCTACGTGCTCTGCGACGAGATCGCCATCATGGACCACGGCCGAATCATCGCCGAAGGCAGTCCCAAGGCGTTGCTGGCCGAGCACTTTCACGACGTGGTGCTGGACCTGCCGGCCGAGGATTTTCATCCCGACCGCGAGGACCCGGAACTGACGGCACTCCACTGTGGTGACCGCGTGGAGCTGCTCTCTTCGGACGTCAACGATACTATCCGCCGGCTTATCGATGCAGGAGTTCCCCTGGGCAGACTGCAGATCCGTGAGCGTACGCTCGATGACCTGTTCCTCGAACTGACCGGCAAGGATCTGCGCAAATGAGGCTTTCACGGTTGCTGGCGATCTTCTGGGCGCGCAACAAGGAATTTTTTCGGGACCGCTCGGCCCTGGCCTGGAATGTGCTGTTTCCCGTGTTGATCGTGGCCGGTTTCGCCTTCGCCTTTTCGGATGAGCGCGTCGATCTCTACAAGGTGGGTGTCATGGGCGAGCCGGAGGTCGCCAAGGCCCAGTTCCGGGATTTGCAGTACGTGGACTTTATCGCTGTCGATGACTTTCAGTCGGGGCTGCGAAAGGTTCAGCGGCACCAGCTCGATCTGTTGATGGAGCCGGGCAGCAACCGCTACTGGGTGAATGAAACCTCGCCCCGCGGGCATATCCTGGAACGAGCCCTCAAGGGCTCCACCGGACAATCGCTGGTGCGGCAGGCGGTGCAGGGGGAACAGGTTCGTTATGTGGATTGGCTGCTGCCGGGTGTGCTTTCCATGAACATGATGTTTTCGGCCCTCTACGGGGTGGGCTATGTCATCGTGCGATACCGGAAAAACGGTGTGCTGAAGCGGCTGAAGGCGACGCCGCTGAGCGCTTTCGAGTTTCTGAGTGCGCAGGTCATTTCCCGCCTCTGGGTCATTCTTCTGGTGACGGCGGGTGTCTTTTTCGGGGTGAGTCTCTTCATCGATTTCCCGATGGAGGGTAGTTATCTGGATTTGCTGCTTATCTTTACGCTCGGCGCCATGAGTGTAATCAGCCTCGGGTTGGTGATTGCCTCGCGCAGCGCCAGTGAGGAGTTTGCCAGCGGATTGCTCAATCTCGTGAGCTGGCCGATGATGTTTCTCTCCGGTGTCTGGTTTTCCCTCGAAGGCCTTCACCCGCTAGTGCAGAAGATTGCCCTGATTTTCCCCCTTACCCACCTGATCGATGCGGCACGAGCCGTCATGATCGATGGCGCAGGTCTGTTGCAGGTTGCGGACCGCCTGGCGGTTCTGGCGGCGATGACCGTGGTGTTTCTGTTCATCGGCGCCGTGGCGTTTCGCTGGGAGTAGTAACTTCTTCACCACTGCCTGAATTTCGAACCACGGGGAACACGGGACGCACGGGGAGAAAAAACCCGAACAACCTGTTTTACTCCGTGGTCCCCGTGTACCCACAAGATCCTTTTTCCCTCCTGCCCATAGGGGCATAAGTGTCGGTTTTCCGTTGCAGGTTAGAGAAGATCGGGAACTTGGCACAATCGGGGCACTCTGTTCTTAAAACCGTTCTTTCCTTGTCTATCCTTGCTGTATGGGGCCGAGCGCGGCCGAGCTTTTCCACCCGGAGAATAACCACACGAGAAGCGCTATGGCACATGATTCCAATGATCGATCCCAGGAGTTTATTGATTCCCTGTCTGCGTATACCCGCGAGCACAAGGCGAGGTACTGGGAGGGAAACTTTCAGGAGTTCCTAGAACAAGTCGTCCACGAACGACCGATCGATGTGGCACGCACGTCCCATCAGTACATCTGGGACATGCTGCGCTGGTACCGGAAGGAGAAAGAGGAGAGCTCGGAGACCGATGAGTCTCCCACGCAACTTTTCTCCAATGAATTGTTCGGTATCGAATCGGCACTCGGTCGGGTGGTGGACTACTTCAAGGGCGCGAGTGCCGGCTCCGAGGTAGGGCGACGTCTGCTGCTTCTGCTCGGCCCCCCCTCGGGCGGTAAATCGACCCTGGTCATTCTGCTCAAGCGGGGCCTGGAGGAGTACAGCCATACCGATGATGGCGCCCTCTATGGGCTGAAGGGCTGTCCGGTGCGCGAGTCCCCCCTGCACCTGGTTCCCTATACGCTGCGCGGCGAGTTCCGTGAGAACTACGGTGTGGAGATCCAGGGGGAGCTCTGCCCTTACTGCCGCGCCCGGCTGGAGGATGAGTTCGAAGAGGACTTCATGCGCTTCCCGGTAGAGCGCATCTTTCTCTCCGAAGCATCCCGCAGCGGCGTCGGCACGTATGCACCCCATGATCCGACCACCGCCGATATCGCTGACCTGGTCGGTTCTGTCGATCTCTCCAAGGTCGCCGACTACGGGGATGAAGGCGACCCGCGCGCCTGGTCGTGGTCCGGTGCAGTGTATGCGGCGAGTCGCGGCTTGCTGGAGATGATCGAGATCCTCAAGGTCAAGCGGGAGTTTCTCTACCTGCTACTGACGCTGACCCAGGAAAAGAACGTCAAGGTCGCCCGTTTTCCGCTCATCTATCTGGACGAGACCATCCTCGCCCATACTAACCTGGCCGAATTCAACAAGTTTGTTCAGGAGAAGGAGAACGAAGCACTGCTCGACCGCATGGTGATTGTGCAGGTGCCCTATACCCTCGATTATCGGGAAGAGGCGCGCATCTACCAGAAGCTTATCTCCACGGCCTCCGCCTTCCGCGATGTGCACCTGGATCCGCATACCCTGCGGGTAACCGCAGTGTTTGCCATTCTCACCCGGCTCCAGCGCGGTGAGCGCGAGAATATGGACCTGTCGCGCAAGATACGGCTCTATGCCGGTGAATCCGTCGAGGGCATCTCCGAGAACGAAGTGGAGCGCATTCGCAAGGAGACACCCGCCGAGGGGCTGACGGGTGTCTCGCCCCGCTTCGTGATCAATGCCATTTCGAACGCCATCACCCGCAGCGAGGTGAGCAGCCTGACCTCCATGGAGGTCCTGCTGGCGCTGAAGGATGCCATCGAATCCGATGCCCGCATGGAGGAGAAGCAGAAGCGGCACTGGATCGATTTTCTGGTCATTGCGCGCAAGGACTTCTACAACCGCTGGGTCAAGGAGGATGTCCACAAGGCGATGTTTGCCTCCTTCGAGGAAGAGGCGCAGACGCTGCTCGACAAATACCTCGACGAGGTGGAGGCCTCGCTGGACCAGCGTGCGGTGGAAGACCCCATCACCGGAGAACAGCGTCAGCCGGATGAGCGCTTCATGCGGCAGGTGGAGGAGAAGATCCACATCTCCGACTCCGGCAAGGGCAGTTTCCGGCAGGAGGTGGTCCGCAAGGCGATGGTGGCGTTCAAGCGGGGTGAATCCTTCACGCTGGATAGCCATGCCCGGCTCCACGAGGCCATCAAGCAGTATCTCTTCGAGGAGCGGCGCGATGTGCTGCGGCTCGTGACTTCCAGCGCCCGTCCGGACGAGGAGGCGCAGCAGAAGATCTCGGCCGTGGAGCAGCGTCTGGTGGATGAATACGGATACGATCGGCATTCGGCCAGGGAGGCATTGAATTACGTCACCACACTGTTATCGCAGGAATAGGGGAGGCGGATGAGCGAGCGGAACCAGCACCACTCCACTACCAGTGCGGATACCCGCTGGTACGATCTTTTCTCCCGCGGCAGTCGCGACTGGCTGCGCCACAACGAAAAGGTACGTGAAGCGGTCCGTGACCATGTCATGGACATTGCCGCGGAAGCGGACGTGCTTTCCGGCAGCGGCGAACGCCGCGTGCAGGTACCGGTGCGGTTTCTGGAGCATTACCGCTTCAAGCTGGCAAAGGGCAAACAGAGCAAGGGTGTCGGGCAAGGCAAGGTGCAGCCGGGCGATGTGCTCCGCCACGGACAGGCCCAGGGTGAGGGCGGCAAGTCCGGAAGCGGTTCCGGGGAAGGGGGGCTGGAGTTTGTTCTGGAGTTCAAGGTCGATGAGCTGGTCGACTGGCTCTGGGAGGAGCTGGAACTTCCCAACCTGGAACCGCGCGCGAACACTATCGATGAAGACGAATTCACCCGTGCCGGCTGGGACAAGAAGGGAGCCCGGGCGCGCCTCGACCGGCGCCGCTCTATGAAGGAGTCCATCAAACGGCGTGTGGTACAGCCGGAAGGGCCGGTCTTTACCAATGAAGACCTGCGTTACCGCCAGCTGGTGCGCCGGCCGCGCCCCTCGACCAATGCCGTGGTGTTCTTTGCACTCGATGTCTCTTCGTCGGTAACCGAGCAGGAGCGACGGCTGGCCAAGACCTTCTTTTTTTGGGCCCTGCAGGGGCTTCGCCGGCAGTACGAGCACATCGAAACCGTGTTCGTAGCCCACACCGTTCGTGCCTGGGAATTCCCCGAGCAGGAATTCTTCCAGGCTCGTGCCCAGGGCGGGACCGTGGCCTCCACCGCCTTCAACAAGGTGCTGGAGGTGATTGACGAGCGTTACGACCCGGGGCGCTACAACATCTATCTGTTTTATGCGTCGGATGGAGAAAACTTCGCCGATGATCGCCAGCCGGCCGGCGCTGCCCTCGATCAGCTCTGTCCGATGAGCAGTTTTATCGGCTATCTGGAGACCGGCCGCACCGTTCAGTCGGATTACCAGACGGAAACCTCCAGGCTGTTCCAGCGTGCAGCGCTCCGGGGCTTCCCGGTGGCTACCTATCCGCTCGCCGAAGAGGGGCATATATGGGCCGCCATTCGGCATTTCTTTCGCAGGCAGGCCGCCGAGCAGGAGGAGGTGCAGGTCTAATGGGATTTTTCACCGCAAAGACGCAAAGGACGCAAAGAAAGCTCGGACTTCATGCGCAGCAACGGCCCTGCTTTTGCCGGTGCATCGAGTTACACCGAGTGGACCGATAAGCCATTGACGCCTTGGCGCTCTTGGCGCCTTTGCGGTTCGATTCTCCTTTATCTAATCGACTGGGCCGATATGAATGAAAAGCTGAAGGAGTACACCGAGCGGCTGGAGGCACTCGGCAAAGAGCTGGGGCTCGACTATTACCCGGTGGATTTTCAACTTGTTCCCCCGGCCTTCATGATGGAGGTGGCGGTCTACGGGTTGCCGGTGCGAATGCCGCACTGGTCGTTCGGCGTCCGTTACATCTATCAACTGGTGCAACACCGGATGGGGGCCTCCAAGATCTTCGAGGTGGTCTATCCCGGCAATCCCGGTCGGGCCTATCTGGCCGATACCAATACGGTGGAGGAAAACACGCTGGTCGTCGCCCACGTGTTGGGCCATGCGGATTTTTCCAAAAACAATCTGCTGTTCAGGCGCGGCCAGGAAGAGATTGGTTATCATATCGTCGAGCAGGCCGCCGCCCATGCCGGCCAAATCTCGAACGCGATCACCGAACATGGGCAGGAGCGTGTCGAAGCCGTCCTTGATGCGGCGCTGGGGCTGGAGCAGCACATCGATATTCACAAGGGCTTGCGGCGACCCCGCTATCCCGAGTGGGAGGAGGCGCCTGCCGATGAGGCGGGGGATGAGTTCCAGACCCGCTACGACAAGCTTCTGGAGGAGGCACCGGTCCCCGAAATGCAGCCGTCGCGCCAACGGGCGCCGATTCCGCCGCATCCCGAACACGACCTGTTGTGGTTTATCGCACAGTACGCCCCCGAACTGGAGGATTGGGAGCGCGACATTTTCCTGATGGTGCGGGAAGAGTCCTTCTACTTTTATCCGGTGTTCGCCTGTCAGATTATGAACGAAGGCTGGGCTTCCTACTGGCATGCAAGGCTGTTGCGTGAAGCCGATTTTCTACCCCCGGATCTCTACGTCCAATCCGCCAAGACTCACTCGGATGTCGTGCGCCCCTATGCCGGCGAGCAGCAGGTTGCGCTCTCCATCAATCCCTATTACCTGGGTTTCTCCCTGTGGGAGCAAATCGTGAAAAACGAGGGGCTGGAGGCGGCGCGTTCCATCATGGAGCAGGATGATGACTTCAGCTTCATCCGCAATCATCTGACGGAGCAGATGGCCAGGGATCTGGACCTGTTCGACTTCGCTGCGCGGCGTGATGGCCGGATCATTGTCGAGGAATTTGATATCGATGCCATCCGTGAAGCGGTGTTGTCGCACAAATTCAATTTCGGCGCGCCGCGAATAGCCGCCACCGGCCTGCGCAATGACGGGACGCTGGAGTTGCATCACTACAGCGAAACCGACGGACGCGGGCTCGACCTGAGCAGCGCGCGCAAAGTCCTGGAGTACATCCATCGGGTCTGGCGACGCCCGGTCCAGGTGGAAACCATCGACGCCAACGGCGAAAAGGAGATTATCCGTGAAGGCTTCGGACCTCGCGAGGTGTCGGGGTCCCGGTAGGCGGCGCACGGCGATTTTCGTAACGAACAGCATCGCGCCGGGGGCGGCCCTCCTACCAGGGGAGCGAAGGTCAAGCTTTCGAATGGAACCTCCGCGCTTTGGTGGGTTACGGCGCGCGCTACCGGCACGGGTAGACCGGACGGGCGGTGGCTGGTTCGCGCCTAACCCACCCTACCGGAAAACGGAGGCAATGGCCCTCTGGTAGGAGGCGCGCCCTCGCGGCGATTTCGTAACGAAAAGCATCGCGCCGGGGGCGGCCCTCGTACCAGGGGAGCACGAGAATGCGCCCTACGTGCCCCGTACGTCACTCGCCTCCAGGGCGGATTCGCCAGCAGCGGTGGATGTCGGGGCGGCGGCGGAAGTCTTCGGGAATGGTGCTGCGGGTGATGTCTTCCACCTTCAGATCGGCCAGGGCGTTGGTGTCGAGACGGAATTTGCGGAAGTTGTTGGAGAAGATGAGTTCTCCACCGGGGGCGAGCAGGCGGATGGCATCGCGGATCAGCGCCACGTGGTCGCGCTGGATGTCCAGGGTGCCTTCCATGCGCTTGGAGGTGGAGAAAGTCGGCGGGTCCATGAATATCAAATCGTACTCGCGCTCTCCGGCGCGTGCTTCCTCGGCCAGCCAGTCGCGGCAGTCGGCGGCGATCCGTTCGTGCTGCCCGAGATCGAGCCCGTTCAGGCGCAGGTTGCGTTCGGCCCACTCCAGATAGGTTCGGGAGAGATCCACCGATGTAGTGGCTACGGCTCCGCCGATGGCGGCGTGGACGGTTGCGGTGCCGGTATAACAGAACAGATTCAGAAAACGCTTCCCGGCGGCCTCCTGCTGGATTAGACGACGGGTGAGCCGGTGGTCTAGGAATAGTCCCGTATCCAGGTAGTCGGTGAAGTTCACCCAAAAGCGACAGTTCCACTCTCGAATCTCGTAGAAGCGGCCGTTGACGGCCAGTTTTTCGTACTGTTCACCGCCTTTCTGGCGCTGTCGCACCTTGAGAAAGATCTGTTCGGAAGGCAGTGCCAGCACCTCGGCGATGGTCGCCAACGCCTCGTCGAGACGCTCGGCGGCGGTTTCCGGCGGCACCGAGTGCGGGGCCTGGTACTCCTGGACATGTACCCATTGTTTTTCACCCTGATAGAGGTCGATGGCCACGGCATATTCGGGCAGATCCTGGTCGTAGATGCGATAGCAATCCACGCCCTCGCGCCGCGCCCAGCGGGTCAGATGCTTCAGGTTCTTGCGCAGGCGGTTGGCCAGGGGAACGGCGACTTCCCCCGTGGCTGCCCGGGTGCCGTGTTCGCGCACCGACGGATAGGTCAGCAGCCGGCACTCGATGGGGCCGTTATACAGGGTGACCGAGCCTTTCGGTTTCAGTCCCACGTGCCGGGCGAGGCGGGGGTTCCCGGTAAAGACGGCACCGTGCCAGTCGGGCAGGTGGTGCTGCAGCAGCTCACCCAGCAGTGAATAGAGTGGCTGCAGGGTCTCTTCATCGCCCAGGCGCTCGCCGTAGGGGGGGTTGGTCACCAGCAGACCGGCCGGCACTCCCGAGGGCAGCGTTGATGGCGCGAGTGCATGGCGCTCGAGCCGTATACGGCCTTGCAGTCCGGCGGCCTCGATGTTGGTGGTGGCGGCTGCGAGCGCCTCCTTCGAGCGGTCATGACCGATAATGGCCGGAAGTGAGTCCAGACCTTGTCTGCGCCGCTCACGGGCCTCTTTCAGCAGGGCTTCCCAGGTCTGTTGCTCGTGGCGTTTCCAGCCGAGAAAACCGAAGTATTCCCGGTAGAGCCCCGGGGCGATATCCCCGGCCATCAGAGCCCCCTCGATGAGCAGGGTACCGGAGCCGCACAGCGGGTCGAAAAGGCTGCCACCGGAGGCGGCTATCTGCGGCCAGCCGGCCAGATGCAGAATGCCGGCGGCGAGATTCTCCTTCAGGGGCGCTGCAGCGCCTGAGGAGCGATAGCCGCGCCGATGGAGGCCGGTTCCGGACAGATCGATGCTGAGGCGGGCCCGATCACCACGAAGGTGCAGGTTTATACGAACATCCGGTGTTTCCGTATCCACCGAGGGTCGCTCGCCGAACTGTTCCCGAAACCGGTCGACAACGGCATCCTTCACCCGCAGTGCGGCGTACTGGCTGTGGGTGATCGCCGCCCGACTTGCGCTGCAGTCCACTGCCAGGGTGCCGTGGGAGTTGAGGTGCCGTTCCCAGCGAATGCCCTTTACCCCTTCATAGAGGGCGTCACCCGAGGGTGCCTCCAGGTCGGTGATTGGCAGCAGCACCCGGTCGGCGAGTCGTGACCACAGACAGGCGCGATAAGCCGCCTCCAGCGGCCCCTGGAAGTGAACTCCCGCACCGGTGGGCCTGATCTGTTCCAGGCCCAGGGAGGTCAGCTCGTCGGCCAGCGCAGTGGTGAGTCCGCGGGGAGCGGTGGCAAAGAATTTCATTGGGGACTCGGCTTCGGAAAGGGCGGATGGTAATCCGAACGGCGGATGCGTGCCACTCAGGGAAGCGCAGGCACCACTGGGGCACGGGGTACACGGGAGCGAATGAGGCGGAAAACGGTTGTATTGCCCCGCGGTCCCGATGTGGGTGTCCCCGTGGAGCCATTGACCGCGATCGGTTTTTTGCAAAGGCTACACTCGGCATATGAGTGACTCGGTTTTGCGTCTCTTTCCCACGCCCGCGGCCGAGGAGCCCTTGCGTGGGCTCTACCTGGCCGAAGATCTGCGCCGTTTCGGTGCGGAACGGCCGTTCGTCTATACCAACTTCATTGTCAGCCTGGACGGACGTATTGCAGAGCTCGATCCGGATACCGGGCGCAAGGGGGTTCCACCGGCCATAGCCAATCGTCGCGACTGGGGGCTTTTTCTCGAGTTGGCGGCCCAGAGTGATGTGCTTTTGACCACCGCCCAAAATGTTCGGGCGGTGGTCAAGCGCCGGCATACGGAGTTGATAACTTTGACCGACGACCTGATGGAGTGGCGCCAGCGACGAGGTCTGACGGCCAGACCCAGGGTGGCCGTGATCAGTGAAAGCCTGAGACTGCCGCCGGCGGAGGCCCTGCCGCCAGAGCTGTGCGAGCGCTTGCTGGTGATCACCAGTGCACGGGGGGACCCCGGTGTGGTGGCGCAGCTGGAGAGTGTGGACGTTCCGGTGGAGCGCGTCGGCCCCGGCCCCGGTCTCTCCGGCCACGAGGTGCTCGAAGCGTTACAGCGTCATGGGCTGCAAGTGATCTATTCCATTGCAGGGGCGCGGGTCCACCACACGCTGCTCGGGAGCGGTGTCCTGGATCGACTCTACCTGACCGTGGCCCACCGGGTGCTGGGCGGCGAGGGTGTCGATACGCTGGTCTGGGGGGCACCGCTGCAGCCACCCTCTGCCTTTGCCCTGCAATCCCTTTACCTCGATGCGGAATCTTTGGACGGAGCCGGACAACTGTTTGCCGGATACCAGCGATTGGAAGCGGTTGAGCGCACCCTATAATTGGAGTGGCGAAGATATACAGGTCGGCCTTCAGCCATTCGGGGGCTAAAATCCCGCCAACAGGGGCATCGAATCTGTTTGACGCGCTAGCCATAGCTGATCATCAGCCGCGGAAGTATGGAGGGGAGCTGTTGAATCTCGAGGCCGGAAAAATCCGTGTTCTGCTCGTGGAAGATGATGCCGTCGACGCCATGCTGGTGCGTCGCACGCTCTCCTCGGGAGCGGAGCAGATGGCTCACCTCATCCCGGCAATCGACCTGGTGCACGCCGAAACGCTGTCCGAAGGCATCGAGGTTCTCGGCGCGAAAGGGGTCGATGTCGTGCTGCTTGACCTCAATCTGGGCGAATCCCGGGGGCTGGATACCTTCCATCGTGTTCAGACCTTCGCTCCCGAGACTCCGATCGTGGTACTGACCGGATTGGCCGATGATGAAGTCGCCGTACAGGCGATCCGTCAGGGAGCGCAGGATTACCTCATCAAGGAGGACCTCGACTTCCGGCAGTTGGGGCGTGCGCTTCGGTTTGCACTGGAGCGTCAAAGGGTGCGCGAAGCCCGGTTGTCACTGCGCGAAAGCGAACGGCGCCTCTCTACCCTTATGGCCAATCTGCCCGGGATGGCCTATCGCTGTGAAAACGATGAGCAGTGGACCATGATCTTTGTCAGTGAAGGTGCACGCGAACTGACCGGGTATGCACCGGAGGAGCTGAAAGGGGAGGGGCGTCTGGTATTCCACAGTCTTATCGAACGGGATGATCGAAAACCTACCAGGCGAAAAGTCGATGAGGCGCTGGCCGCTGACAGGCCGTTTGCAGTGGAGTATCGGTTGCGTACGCGAGAGGGTGAACAGCGCTGGGTCATGGAACGGGGACGGGGTGTCCGGAATGACGACGGGCACCTCCACCTGGAAGGGATCATCCTCGATGTCACAGCACGCCGCCAGGCGGAAAAGGCCCTGCGACGACACGCCAGGCGACTGGAGACGCTGCAGGCCATCGATCGCGACATCCTTTCGGCACAGTCGGCCGATGCGATTGCCCTGGTGGCGCTCACCCGTGTAGGAGAACTGATTCCGGCGTCCTGCTGCGGAGCGGTGTTGCTGTACGAGAAGGACCCTCTCCGGGCCGTAATATTGGCGGCTACCAAACAAATGGTCGACCGGTTCCCGATGCAGCAGCGATTCCTGATGACGGACCAGTCGCAAATCGCAGCCCTGCAGGCCGGAAAAAGCGTCACCATCAGCGACCTCAGGGAGAAAGAGATCCTGTCGCCGCTGCAAAAAGAGCTGGTCCCTTTGGAAATTCGCGGTTATCTGGCCGTTCCGCTGATGGTGGAGGGGGAACTGATCGGTTCATTGAATATCTACCGCCAGACTCCCGGCAATCCGCAAGAAGATGATTTGGTGATTGCGCGGGAGCTGGCGGATTCGGTTGCCATCGCCATTCGCCAGAGCCGCCTTTTCGAGCAGGTGCAGCATTACAGCCGGGAACTCGAACAGCGTGTGGCTGAACGGACCGAAGAGCTGCGGGAGACGAATACAGAGCTGGAGGCCTTCACCTTCTCGGTCTCTCATGACTTGCGCAATCCGCTGGCCAATATCAGAGGGTTCAGCGATGCCCTGGAGGACGCCTATGGCGACCGGTTGGGTCCCGAAGGGCTGGAATACCTGCACGCCATGAATGAGTCAGCCGAAAACATGGAGCAGCTGATCGAGGAGCTGCTTGCCTACAGTCGTATGAGCCGATCGCAAATCGAGCTGGAGCCGATTGCGCTGGAGCCGCTGTTCAGAGCTGCCGTGGAGCGTGAGCGCGGGCCGGGAGTCGACGCGACCATCGATATCCAGCACCCGATGCCTGCGGTACTGGGGCATCACACGATTCTCGAGCAAGTGATTTGTAACCTTATCGGCAATGCCCTGAAGTTCACCCGTCCCGGTGTTCGGCCGGAGATCCGGGTTCGTTCCGAAACGCAAAACGGCACCGTTCGTGTGTGGGTGGAAGACAACGGTATCGGCATCAAACCGGAAGACCAGCGACGGATCTTCCGTGTTTTCGAGCGTGCCAATGGTGGTTATCCCGGCACCGGCATCGGCCTGGCGACGGTGCGCCGCGGCATCGAACGCCTGGGCGGCAGGGTCGGGGTCGAATCCGAACCGGGCGCCGGCAGCCGCTTCTGGTTCGAACTTCCGAAAGAGCAAAGGTGAACAGACGGGCCAGGAAGGCCTGCGTTCCCCGCACCCCGTTGGAAAAACATCCCCGGCAGTTCGTCGTTGCGAAGCAACTAGCCTCGTCTATGCTGAACCCGTAGGGGGTAACCGCCTTGAAAGTATGGAGAAGTATTAATGAACCAGCAGGTCGCTCGGGTCCATCAGCAAGTGAGATATGATGTCAGTTTGCTGACCGACCACGATATCTATCTTTTCCGCGAGGGGAGCCACGTCCGGCTGCATAACAAGCTTGGCTCTCACCTGATGGAGATTGAAGGTCAGCGGGGCACCCTGTTTTCGGTATGGGCGCCCAATGCGCGGGAAGTGTCGGTTATCGGCGATTTCAACGACTGGGAACAGGGTCGTCACCCGTTGGCTCCCCGCCACGACAGTTCCGGTATCTGGGAAGGGTTTATCCCCGGTCTGGACCACGGCACGCTCTACAAGTATTACCTGCTTTCCAGTAATAACGATTATGGGGCGGAGAAGGGGGATCCGTTTGCCCGTTACTGGGAGGAGCCACCACGTACCGCTTCCGTCGTTTGGGATGACCGCCATGAATGGCACGACCGGAAGTGGATGGCGGAGCGGGCCGAAAAGAACAAGCTGGATGCCCCGATGTCGGTCTACGAGTTGCATCTGGGTTCCTGGCGCCGGGTCCCCGAAGAGGGAAACCGCTATCTGACCTACCGCGAACTCGCGGAGCAGCTGGTCGAGTATGTGGTGTGGATGGGTTATACCCATGTCGAGATGATGCCGGTCACGGAGCATCCGTTCTACGGCTCATGGGGTTATCAGTGCACCGGTTACTTCGCACCGACTTCGCGCTACGGCGCACCCGAGGATTTCGCCTTTCTCATCGATCGTTTGCATCAGGCCGGCATCGGGGTAATCCTCGACTGGGTACCGTCACACTTTCCGAGTGATCTCCACGGGCTTTCCTACTTCGACGGCACCTACACGTTCGAACACATGGACCCCAAGCGGGGATACCATCCCGAATGGAAAAGCTACATCTTCAACTTTGGCCGGCATGAGGTTCGGGCCTTCCTGCTTTCATCGGCCCTTTTCTGGCTTGAAAAATATCACGTCGACGCGCTCAGGGTGGATGCGGTGGCCTCCATGCTGTATCTGGACTATGCCCGCAATGAAGGGGAGTGGATACCGAACCCGCATGGCGGTCATGAGGACCTGGACGCCATCCACTTCATTCGTCAGCTGAATGAGGCGGTCTATCGCGATCATCCGGATACGCAGGTTATCGCCGAGGAATCCACCGCCTGGCCGATGGTATCCAGACCCACCTATCTCGGCGGCCTGGGGTTCGGGATGAAGTGGAATATGGGCTGGATGCACGACACCCTGGATTACTTTGCCAACGATCCCGTGTACCGCAAATATCACCACAATCAGTTGACCTTCAGCATCTGGTACGCCTTCAACGAGAATTTCGTGTTGCCGATCTCCCACGATGAAGTGGTCTACGGCAAGGGTTCATTGATTCGTAAAATGCCCGGCGATGACTGGCAGAAGTTTGCCAATCTTCGTCTGCTGTTCGGCTACATGTGGGCACATCCCGGCAAAAAGCTCGTCTTTATGGGCTGCGAGTTTGGTCAGTGGAGTGAGTGGGACCATGAATCCAGCCTGGAGTGGCATTCAACCCAATTGACGCCCCATGGTGGCGTACAGCACTGGATGCGTGACCTGAATCATTTTTATCGCGACACACCTGCGCTGTATGAGAAGGACTTTGAACAGGCCGGTTTCGAGTGGGTCGACTTCCACGACTGGGAAGATTCGGTGATCAGCTTCATCCGCAAAGACAAGAATGGCGGCACCGTGCTTGTGGTTTGCAACATGACGCCGGTCGTGCGCCACAACTACGTCGTGGGCGTGGATGAGACCGGTTACTGGAAAGAGGTGTTGAACTCCGATGCCGAGGTCTACGGTGGCAGTGGCATCGGAAACCTGGGCGGTGCGGAAACCTCTCCGGTGGGCGCTCAGGGGCGCTACCACTCGCTGAACATTACCCTGCCGCCGCTCGGCGTGCTCTATTTCAAACGGGATTGAGAACCTCTGCGGGATCACGGGGACTACGATAGAGGAGGTTTCACCCGTGCGCCTCGTGTTCCCGTTGCAGGACAACACAGGGACAGGTCATGAAGCTTCCGGAGAACGACGGCAGGCGGCGCGTTGTCATCGAAGGCGTCACTCCCCAGGTGGATGACGGGTGCTTTCCCGTCAAGCGCACCATTGGAGAGACGGTCGCGGTAGAAGCCAACTGCTTTACGGATGGGCACGACCTGATCGATTGCGTCATTCAGTATCGGCATGAGGGCGAGGCTGAGTGGCATGAAGTCCCCATGTCGTCACTGGGTCATGACCGTTGGAGCGGTGAATTTCCGGTAACCGAAATGGGCCGCTACCGTTACCGTATCCAGGCGTGGGTGGACCGGTTTCTCTCCTGGCGGCACGACTTGCGCCTTCGGGAGGATTCCGAAGACATCGGGGTAGCCTTGCAGATGGGGGCCGACCTGGTCGAGGATGCCGCCGGACGCGCGAGCGGGCACGACGCCGAACGGCTGCACGGATTTGTCACTGCCTTGCGGGGGCACGGCGAGCCAGCTGAACGACGCGTGGTTGGTCTGGACACCAAACTTCTCGAGCTGATGGAGCGGTATGCCGACCGGCGCCTCGCCAGCCTGTCGGAGAAGGAGCTGGCGGTAGTAGTGGAACGGGAAAAAGCGCGTTTCTCGGCCTGGTATGAATTCTTTCCCCGCTCCTGCGGTGTCGATCAGGGAAAGTCCCACGGCGGATTCCGCGATTGTGAGGAGCGCCTGGCCCATGTGGCCTCGATGAACTTCGACGTGGTCTATCTCCCGCCCATCCATCCTGTTGGTGAGAGCCGGAGAAAGGGTCCGAACAACTCCCTGATCGCAGGACCGGAAGACCCCGGAAGTCCCTGGGCCATCGGCTCCGAGGCCGGAGGTCACAAGTCTGTGCATCCGCAATTGGGTACGCTCGAAGATTTTCGCCATTTCCGAACGGTCGCCGAAGAGCTGGGTCTGGAAGTGGCCATTGATATTGCGTTCCAGTGCTCGCCCGACCATCCCTACGTAACGGAACATCCCGAATGGTTTCTGCACCGTCCCGACGGGAGTGTGCAGTACGCGGAAAACCCGCCCAAGAAATACCAGGACATCTATCCTTTCCATTTCGAAGCGGAGGAGTGGCATTCGCTGTGGGAGGAGCTGCACAGCGTTCTGACGTTTTGGGTGGACCAGGGGGTAACGATCTTTCGCGTCGACAACCCCCATACCAAGCCGTTCCCATTCTGGGAGTGGGTGATCGCAGAGGTGAAGCGCGAACACCCGGACGTGCTGTTTCTTTCGGAGGCGTTTGCACGCCCCAATGTCATGTACCGGTTGGCAAAGATCGGGTTTTCCCAGTCCTATACCTACTTCACCTGGCGCAACACGAAGTGGGAGCTGACCCGCTATATGCAGGAGCTGACCCGTACCGAGGTGCGAGAGTTCTTTCGGCCCAATTTCTGGCCCACTACTCCCGATATACTTCCCGAATATCTCCAGTTCGGCGGCCGTCCGGCCTTCTCATCCCGATTGGTACTTGCGGCCACTCTGGCGGCGAGCTACGGAGTCTACGGCCCCGCCTTCGAGTTGGCCGAGAACCGCGCGGTGCGACCCGGATCCGAGGAGTATCTGGATTCCGAAAAGTACCAGACTCGCCACTGGGACGTGAAGCGGCGCGAGAGCCTGGCGGATTACATGCGGCGCGTAAATACCATCCGTCGTGAGAACGAGGCGCTGCAAGCCAACCACAGCCTCGAGTTTTTCACCGTCGATAATGAAGAAATCATCGCCTATGGGAAAACCACCAGGGATCTGTCCAATATCATCGTGGTAGTGGTGAATCTGGATGCCTATCACACTCAGTCGGGATGGGTGGAGTTACCCATGGAAGAATTGGAGATCGACCCGCACCACCCCTACCAGATGCATGACCTCCTCAGCGGCTCCCGTTATCTCTGGCACGGCCCCAGAAACTATGTCGAACTCGACCCGCAGCGTTCACCCGCTCACATCTTCCGGTTGTATCGGCGCACGCGTACCGAACACGACTTTGAATATTTCTTCTAATCCCTTCCTGGTGCGGGAGTGACATCGGAACTTTTGGCTCGCACTTCGACCCTGGTCGCTACGATTACCTGAGTTCGACAAGCTGCTAGTGTACTGTTGCATGCTTGGCGATACTTTCAGAGCCCCCCAAAAACGTCAGGACAAGGCGCAGCGCGCAGGCAATGGTTATTCCCTTGTCAAGCGCTGCACGAATCCGCCGGGAGCGGATTCGGACAGCCGAAGGCTGGCCCGAAGGGCGGACTCCAGGGATGGAGTCCGCAACGCCGTCGTGGCGTTTTTGGGGGGCTCCCTTCGGGCGAGCCGCTGGCCGGCCATCTGCGGCGTTGCGTTTCTTGGAAAGGGCGCGCCATTCCCTGCGAAACGCGCCTTGCATGATGTGCATGGATGCACGAATGCCGCGGGCGCAGGATGCGCAGGAGCGGTCTGGCCGGCCAGCGACTCGCTGAAAGCACCGACAAGTATGTAACAGTACACTAGATTTCTAACAGGTAGACCGCTAACCGGGTTTGCGTGCGAACCAAGAATCAAACGGAGCCACCATGAGTGCAGAAGCCCCGACCTGGAAAGATGATCCGCTGTGGTACAAGGATGCGATTATCTATCAACTCCATGTCAAGGCCTTCTTCGATAGTAACAATGACGGCTTCGGCGACTTTCGCGGACTGACCGAAAAGCTGGACTATATCCAGTCACTGGGCGTCAATACCATCTGGTTACTGCCGTTTTATCCCTCGCCGATGAAGGACGAGGGCTACGATATCGGTGATTACCGCAATGTCCATCCCGACTATGGCCTGCTCCGCGACTTCAAGCTCTTCGTCCGCACGGCACACCAGCGTGGCCTGAAGGTCATTACCGAACTGGTCATCAATCACACCTCCGATCAACACGCCTGGTTCCAGGCTGCGCGTCGCGCACCGCGCGGATCGGCAACCCGCAACTTTTATGTATGGTCCGATGACGATAACCGTTTCCCGGAAACCCGCATCATCTTCACGGACACCGAGAGCTCCAACTGGGCATGGGACCCGGTGGCCAAACAGTACTACTGGCACCGTTTCTTTTCCCATCAGCCGGACCTGAACCACAACAACCCGCAGGTGGTGAAGGCGGTGATCCGGGTAATGCGTTTCTGGCTCGATTTGGGGGTGGATGGATTGCGGCTGGATGCGATCCCCTACCTTTGTGTCCGCGAAGGTACCAGCAACGAAAACCTGCCGGAGACCCATGATGTCATCAAGCGGATGCGTGCCGCCGTGGATGAACGCTATGAAGGCCGGATGTTCCTGGCCGAAGCCAATCAGTGGCCGGAGGATGTACGCGACTATTTCGGGGAGGGAGACGAGTGCCACATGGCCTACCACTTCCCTCTGATGCCGCGCATGTACATGGCGGTTGCACAGGAGGACCGGCATCCGATCACCGAGATCATGGGGCAGACGCCGCAAATTCCCGAGAACGGTCAATGGGCGATCTTTCTTCGCAATCATGACGAACTGACCCTGGAGATGGTCACCGATCGTGAACGTGACTACATGTATCAGACCTACGCCACCGAAACCCGCATGCGGGTCAATGTCGGCATCCGGAGACGACTGGCGCCGCTGATGGATAACGACCCCGGCAAGATAAAACTGATGAACTCGCTGCTGATGTCGATGCCGGGATCGCCCATTATCTACTACGGCGATGAGATCGGGATGGGAGACAACTTCTTCCTCGGCGACCGCAATGGCGTGCGCACACCGATGCAGTGGAGCCCCGACCGAAACGCGGGTTTTTCCAAATCCGATCCGCAGCGACTCTATCTACCCCCGATCATGGACCCGGTTTACGGTTACGATGCGGTCAATGTCGAGGCACAGAGCCGCGATGCGTCATCCCTTCTCAACTGGATGAAGCGGCTAATCGCAGTGCGGAAATCGACCCGTGCCTTCGGACGGGGAACACTGACGTTCCTGCGCCCCGGCAACCGCAAAATCCTCGCCTACATTCGTGAATACGAGAATGATGTGATCCTCTGCGTGGCGAATCTGTCGCGCACCGCGCAACCGGTGGAACTGGACCTGGGACGCTTCAAGGGCCGGATTCCTGTAGAACTGATGGGGCACAGCGTGTTTCCGCCCATTGGCGAACTGCCTTATCTGCTAACGCTCCACGCCTATGATATCTACTGGTTTCGCATCACCGCGGAGGCGGAGGTGCCGGAGTGGCACGAGGAGTACCTGCCACCCATGGAGCTGCCCGTGCTGGTGCTCTTCTCCGGTTGGCAGAGTCTGTTTCCGGCTACTGTCGACCAGCACCGCCAGGAGGCGGCGCGCAATCTTCAGGTCCAGCTCGAGCAGGAACTGATCCCCGAATTTCTGCCGGCGCAGCGCTGGTTCGGAATCAAGGGCGCCACCATCGACAGTGTTCACTTTCGCCAAAAGCAGATCTGGTCGACCGATGAGGGCGAATGGCTGATGGGATGGATCGATGTCACTGCCGAAGGGCACGCGCCCATCCGCTACTTCCTGCCGCTGACGATTGCCTGGGAAGATGAACATGAGGACACCTGGCCGTTACTGCACTTCACGCTGGCCAAGGTGCGGCACAAGGCACGGGTGGGATTGCTGTGCGATGCCTTCGTCGATGAGCACTTCGCACCGGCGCTGGTCAGCGCCATGGCCAGGCAGCAAGAGATTGCGATGGAGGGGGGGCGATTACGTTTTTCGGCGACCAGCGCCTTCCCTGAAATGACCAGGGATCTGCCGGAGAAGCTCGAGGTTCGCCGTCCGAAAACCGAAGGTTCCAACACGGCGGTTATCCTCGGTGATCATCTGTTTCTCAAGGGCTATCGACGCCTTGGCGAGGGCATGAATCCCGAAGTCGAAATCGGTCGTTTCCTCACTGAGGTATCGCCGTTCCCCAATGCCATGCCGGTACTCGGTACCCTGGAATACCTGGGCTCCGACGGCGAGACTGTCTCGTTAGCCGTACTGCAGCCTTATGTGAAAAACCAGGGGGATGCCTGGAACTATACCCTGGCGTACCTGGAGCGTTACCTGGAAGAGTGTCTGCTGCAACCGGAGCAGGATGAGGGTCAGCCACACGCCGCGGAACTGGTCCACATCGAGACGCTGGGCAGACGTACCGGCGAGCTTCACCAGGCCCTTGCCCGAACCACTGGTGATCCTGCGTTTGATCCGGAGGCCATGCGCGCCGGGGAACTCGAAGAGTGGATCCGGCATCTTCACGATGAAGTGCTGCGAACTCTCGACGTCCTTGACCGTCGGTTCGAGACACTCCCGGAACGGATAAGGCCGGATGCCGCGCAGTTGCTGGAGATGAGGCCGGCAATGCTGGAGCGGGTCGACTCCCTGACACCAAGCGGTGCCACGATTTTCAAGACCCGGCACCACGGTGACTATCACCTGGGTCAGGTCCTGGTGGTGGAGAACGATTTTGTGATCATCGACTTTGAAGGGGAGCCGGCCCGGCCGGTCGCCGAGCGGCGGGAGAAGGCTTCACCGCTGCGAGACGTGGCGGGGATGTTGAGATCATTCAGCTATGTGGCCTATGCCGCGCTCTTTCGGGAAACGATCGAAAGTCCGGAGAATTTCGATGTGCTTGAACCTTTCGCGCTCGACTGGGAGCGGACCGCTGCAAGAATCTTCATGGAAGGCTACGAGGAGGGAGCCGCAGGCAGCCCCGCCTACCCGGCAGAACCCGATCAGGCAAAAGCGTTACTGGAGCTCTATGCCATGGAGAAGGCCCTCTACGAACTGCGCTATGAACTCGACAACCGCCCCGACTGGATAGGTATTCCCATCAAGGGGCTGGTGGCCTTCCTGCAGGGCGGACAGGAGCATCCCTGATCGTAGGGCGCATTCTGACATGCCCCCGAACGACCAAACAGCCGGCACGGTTACCGGATCCCGCATACCGTCAAGGAGCCCGGTTACAAATGCGCCGCGACGCCGAACGTGTGGCGTAACGGTGCATTTGGAGAATCCGGCCGCTGCGAGGATTGATTCGTGAGGCGGCGCCCCGGTCGCTTGTGGAGTGGTGCCTTGGGAAGAATGTACCCTACGGGATCGGTTTTCTTTTCTCCGGTAATCCCCACGCCTTTCTATGCGCCGAACGGCGGCTTAACCACGCCTCGCAGGGCGTAAAAAAAACCCCGCCGGAGCGGGGCTGAAAGGCCTCGGAGGATGAGGGAAGTGATCAAGTCCATTAGTGTCAGTTCGCCGATTCGACCTTTTCTCTGAAGTCGGGGTCGGACTGCATCAGTTGGGCAAGTTGGTTGTACTCATCCACGGAAAGATCGGCACTCTCCACGGCCGAGATCATGCGCTCCTGAGCTTCCTGTTGTAGCTCCTGGGCCTTCCGGGGGTCTTCTTCCCGGCTGATTTTTTCAGACAGTTCCGAGCGAATCTCATCAACGGAGGCATTGGCGTTGGAGAATTTTTCCATCGTGTCTTTGTCGACGTCACCGGCACTAATCGCCGACGGTCGCTCGGCACCGCCATAACCCTGGCCTTGTGGGGCACCGCCTTGTCCGGCGCCACCGCCGTAACCCTGGCCTTGTGGGGCACCGCCTTGTCCGGCGCCACCACCATAGCCCTGGCCTTGTGGGGCACCGCCTTGTCCGGCACCACCGCCATAGCCCTGGCCTTGCGGGGCACCGCCTTGTCCGGCACCACCGCCGTAGCTCCGGCCTTGTGCGGCACCGCCTTGTCCGGCACCACCGCCGTAGCTTCCGCCCTGTTCGGTTTGAGCGCCCCCGGCCCCTGCCGACTGCGCGACCACGAGGCCCACAGGAGCCGCGATCAACAGCGCGGCAGATAGCGTTCCGACAATGGGCATGACACCAAAACGAGTCTTCATTGCTAACCTCCAGTGGATTACATCCAGAATGATGGAGCCTTTACCCTTGCAGGCAGCGTGCCAGGATATTGCCGTATCAGACCGGCGCTGGGGGCGCGAACTTCCCCCTATTCCGTATCAGACTGACACAGCACAAGACGCACACATGGGTTATTCCGGCATGCGGAGCTGACAAAGCAGGGGGAATTCTGGTCGTCGAGAGGCTAATAGCGAGTACATGTAGTGTCGGGCTTTAGGCCGTCGGAACTTCGAGGGGCGAAGGGGTAGGAAAGAGGGATGTGGGAAGAGAGTGTACTGTTGCATGCTTGGCAGTGCTTTCAGGGCCAAGCAAGTGCAACGCTGCAGATGGCCGGCCAGCGGCTCGCCCGAAGGGAGCCTCCGAAGACGGCATTTCCGCGCTTGAGAAGGGAATAACCAATGCCTGCCTGCGTCTTGTCCTGACGTTTTTTCGTGGGCGCTATAAGTATCGCCAAGCATGCAACAGTACACTAGTAGTGTGGAGGAGGTGGTTCGTCTTCGGGGCGTCCAACTGACGATTCAGCCAGTGCGGACAGGCGGGATTTCAGCGCTTCGATCCGATTCGCCTGTTGTTCAATCAGACGGCGCTGTTCGATGACTTCCCGGCTCAGCACTTCCAGGGCTTCTTCCTGGTGGGCATAGCGGATTTCAAGATCGGTCAGACGGGATTCGAGATCCATGATTCTTTTTGCTCACTCCAGTTGGCCGCAGCCCGATAGTGGATGGCTTCACCCCATTGGGATGAGTCGTTCGCGCCAGATTGCCGTCTTCAGTAAAAACACGCAAGGCTGGAATGGCCGTCTGTTGTCACGTAGAACCCTTGATAACGGTAGACTAGGCTCAGGATAGGGAAACGCCCGTTAACCGTAAGACCAAGGAAAGTCGAGGAGGGCAACAACATGGATGTGAAAAAATTGCTATATACCTTTGCCGCGGGGGCCCTGTTCGGCTTCGGCGGTAATGCCGTGGCAGTTGAGGGTTACGTCACCGACGGGATCGGCGATGTGGCTCGCGATGCCGCGGGAGAGTGCGTGACCACCGAGTTCTGGTCCCGTGATAACGCCATTGCCGAGTGCCATCCGCAGTTGGTGCAACGGGACGAGGTGGCGGCTTTCGAAGAGCCGCGTCGAAGGACCGAAATGATCAGCCTGGAGGCGGATACCACTTTCGATTTTGACGAGGCCACCTTGACGGACGAGGGCAAGGCAGAACTGGACGAGATTGCCGAGCGGGCGAAAGATGCACAGGATCCACGCATCCGTATCGTCGGCTATACCGACCAGATCGGCCCGGAATCCTACAATCAGGAACTCTCGGAAAAACGTGCCCGTGCTGTCGAGGAGTATCTCGTCAAGCAGGGAATCTCGTCGGAAACGATCCAGACGGCCGCTCGCGGTGAAAGCGATCCGGTGGTCTCCTGCGAAGGTCTGCAGGGCGATGCCTTGATCGAGTGTCTGCGTCCCAACCGGCGTTCTGAGGTCGAGTTCTCGGCCTTCGAAGTAATCGAGGAGGAGCCGCAGCAGGAGCAGGACCTGCAGCAGGAGCAGAACCTGTAGCTGAAGCATCACTGAAGTGACCATGGGGAGTGCGGGGCATATGGGGCAGACGACCCCTTTCCCCGCGCCCCCCGTGGTTTTTTTTGCTTCTTCAAGGGGAATACGGTGCATTTGAAGAATGCACCCTACGGTTTACTGAAGTGACCATGGGGAGCGCGGGGCATACGGGGCAGACGACCCCTTTCCCTGGGCCCCGTGGTTTTTTTGCTTCTTCATAAGGAATCTGGTGCATTTGCAGAACGGTTTATCGTTCGGCGGACTCCATCGCCTCGCCGGCTTGTAGCCAGGCCTCTTCGGCTTCTGCCAACTCCTGCTCGACCTCGCCTTTTTCACGCAGGATTTTGGTCAACCGAACCTTTCCTTTCTCATCCACATACAGCTCCGGATCGGCAAGTTGCTCCTCGAGGGCACTCTTTCTGAGAGAGAGTTCCTCGAGCCGCTTTTCGGCTCTCTGCATTTCCCGGCGCAGGGGCTGTAGACGAGTTCGCCTTTCCGCCTCCTCGCGTCGGCGTTCCCGGCGACCGCCTGCGGAGTTGGGGTCCTGGTCGGCCTTGTCGCTATCGCTACCGGCACTGTCGGGCCGGGTGCGTTTACGATCATCCAGCCAGCGGCGGTAGTCGTCCAGATCCCCGTCGAATTCGATCACTTTGTTATCGGCCACCACCAGCAGTTGATCGGCCGTGGCGCGCAGCAGGTGGCGGTCGTGGGAGACAACCACCATTGCGCCCTCGAAACCCTGAAGTGCGGTTGTCAGCGCGTGTCGCATCTCCAGGTCGAGATGGTTGGTGGGCTCGTCCAGCAGCAGGAGGTTGGGGCGCTGATAGACGATGAGGGCCAGGACTAGGCGCGCTTTTTCACCGCCGGATAGCGGAGCGACCGGTTCCAGTGCAGCATCGCCCCGAAAACCGAATCCACCGAGGAATTTGCGCAGGTCCGCTTCAGTAGCCTTCGGATCGAGGCGGTTGAGGTGAAGTAGGGGACTGGCGTTGCCGTCGAGCTGCTCGAGCTGGTGCTGTGCGAAATAGCCGATGGCAAGATCGGGTGCTTCGGCGCGTTTTCCGTCGAGGGTCGGTAGCCGGCCCGCGAGCAGCTTCATTAGTGTGGATTTGCCCGCGCCGTTGGCCCCCAACAGGCCGATGCGGTCACCCGGAAGCAGACTGAGACGGACGCCTGCCACCACGGGTGTTGTGCCATAGCCGGCCGAGGCCTCCTCGAGCGTCACCAGAGGCGTCGGCAGCTTCTCGGGTTCACGGAAGGCAAAATGGAAAGGTGAATCGACGTGGGCCGGGGCGATGGTCTCCATGCGCGCCAGCGCCTTGAGGCGGCTCTGCGCCTGGCGCGCCTTGGTGGCCTTGGCCCGGAAGCGGTCGACGAATCGCTGCACCTCGGCAACCTCGCGCTGCTGCTTCTCGTGCGCCGCCTGCTGGTGGGCGAGGGTTTCGCTGCGCTGGGCCTCGAAATCCGAATAGTTGCCGGCATAGAGACGCACGCCGCCGTTCTCGATGTGCAGGATCTGGTTCACGCACCGGTCCAGGAACTCGCGATCGTGGGAAATCAGCAGCAGTGTCCCCGGGTAACTGTGCAGCCAGTTCTCCAGCCAGAACACCGCATCGAGATCCAGGTGGTTGGTAGGTTCGTCCAGCAGTAGCAGATCGGAAGGGCACATCAGGGCCTGGGCCAGGTTCAGGCGCATGCGCCAGCCGCCGGAGAAAGCGTTGACGGGCTGCTCCTCCTGTGCGCTGCTGAAACCGAGTCCGTGCATGAGCCGTCCGGCCCGCGCCCGCGCTTCGTAGCCACGGACGGCCTCCAGACGTGCGTGGAGTTCCGCCTGGGCGGTGCCGTCACCCTGCTGTTCCGCTTCGGCCAGCGCCGCCTCGATACTGCGCAATTCCCTGTCGCCATCGATGACGTACTCGACGGCAGGTCGGTCGGTGGCCGGCGTTTCCTGGGCAACTTCGGCGATCACTGTTCCGGGCGGCAGTTGCACCTCGCCGGTGTCCGAGGTCAGGTCTCCGCGAATCAGGGCGAACAGGCTGGACTTACCGGTGCCGTTGGCTCCGGTAAGGCCGGCTTTCCATCCCGGATAGAGCGTAAAGGTCGCGTGTTCGAAGAGTGCCCGGGGGCCGCGGCGCAGGGTGACGTTCGTGAAGCTGAGCATGGCGCGGGAGTCTAGTGTACTGTTGCGTGTTTGGCGATACTTTCAGAGCCCCCCAAAAACGTCAGGACAAGGCGCAGCGCGCAGGCAATGGTTATTACCCTTGTCAAGCGCTGCACGAATCCGCCGGGAGCGGATTCGGACAGCCGAAGGCTGGCCCGAAGGGCGGACTCCAGGGACGGAGTCCGCAACGCCGTCATGGCGCTTTTGGGGGGCTCCCTTCGGGCGAGCCGCTGGCCGGCCATCTGCGGCGTTGCGTTTCTCGCAAAGGGCGCGCCATTCCCTTCAAAACGCGCCTTGCATCTGGCCGGCCAGCGACTCGCTGAAAACACCGCCAAGCATGCAACAGTACACTAAGTTGCCCATCATGCCGAACAGGGGAAAACCGGCGCCGGCGGGGTGCCCTGCAGCGGGTTGGCAGCATGTAACTGCTTGTTCTAGAGTTGACATGTTGTGAACGGCAGGAGCGAGTGATCGGGATTATGAAAGATGAAAAGACCGATTTTCTTGGCATCTCGTCCGGTTCGCGGGATGGGGCTGCGGCATTGCTTCGGGGGCACGGGGAGAGGGATGCCCTTGGCATCGAACGTCGGTTGCTGCAAAAGCTGGCCGCATCGATGGGTGATCCACCACTACTGATCCGGCTCTGGGATGGTAGTGAAATCCGATTGGGAGGCGGCGCGCCCGTCGATGTCGGGATCACCATTCATGATCGCGGTGCCCTGTGGCGGATGCTGCTGCACCCGGAGCTTCATTTTGGTGATGACTACAGTACCGGGCGTATTGAGGTAAACGGCGACCTGGTACAGTTTCTCGAAACCCTGTTTCTTTCCCGACCGCCTCTGGCCAGTGACGGCTTCATGGAGCAGCTCCGCAATCGATTTGCGCGTGCCAGCTGCAATACACTGGCCGGTTCCCGGCAGAACATTCAGCACCATTACGACCTCTCCAATGACTTTTATAGTCTCTGGCTGGATGAGCGCATGCAGTACACCTGCGCCTACTTTGCCACGCCCGAGGCTAGCCTCGCCGAAGCCCAGGTCGCCAAACTGGATCATGTCTGTCGCAAGCTGCGATTGAAACCGGGCGAGACCGTATTCGAGGCCGGTTGCGGCTGGGGCGGTCTGGCTCGCCATATGGCGAGGAACTACGGCGTCAAGGTTCGTGCCTTCAATATCTCCCGCGAACAGCTTCGCTATGCCCGCGCCCGGGCGCGTGAGGAAGGGGTCGAGGACTGGGTCGAATACGTTGAGGACGACTACCGCAACATCACCGGCACCTGCGATGCCTTCGTTTCCGTGGGTATGCTCGAACATGTGGGCGTCGAACACTATCGGGAGCTGGGCGAGGTCGTAGACCGCTGTTTGAGTGAAGATGGCCGTGGTCTGATCCACAGCATCGGCAAGAACCGGGCACGGCCGATGACGCCCTGGATCGAGAGGCGCATCTTTCCCGGTGCCTACCCCCCGACGCTGGGGCAAATGATGGAGATCTTCGAGCCCCGGGAATTCTCGATCCTCGACGTCGAAAACCTGCGCCTGCACTATGCGCGGACGCTTGATGGCTGGCTGGAGCGGTTCGACGCCCGCCAGGACGAAATCGAGCGCATGTTCGACCGCAGTTTCGTTCGCGCCTGGCGGTTCTATCTCGCATCCTCCCTGGCCAGCTTCAGTACCGGTTCGCTACAGCTCTTCCAGGTGCTCTTTACACGGCCCCGCAACAACGCGATTCCGTGGACCCGCGCTCACCTGTACCGGGAAGGGGATTGAGCATGGAGTCCCTGGACGTGCTGATTGTGGGCGGTGGTCCGGCCGGCTCCACCTGCGCGGCTCAGCTGCGTGCCGCCGGATTCGATGTGGCGGTGATGGACAAGCAGCGCTTTCCTCGTGACAAGGTCTGCGCCGGCTGGGTCACCCTGGCCGTACTCGATGAACTGGGGCTCGATGCCGATGAGTATCGCCGTGGAGGCCGGACCATGGAGCCTATCCACGGTTTTTATACCGGGAGCATCGACGGCCCCGGGGTCGTCAATGACTACGGCGAGACCGTTAGTTACGGGATCCGCCGCTGCGAATTCGATCACTATCTTCTGGAGCGTTCCGGGGCGCGCCGGATCGAGGAAGAGCCGCTACGAACCCTGGAACGCACCGGCGAGCGCTGGGTGGTCAATGACCGTATCAGCACACCGCTGGTAATCGGGGCGGGAGGCCATTTCTGTCCGGTGGCCCGCCACCTGGGCGCCAAAGTGGGCAATGTCCGGGGTGCGGTAGCCGCCCAGGAGGTCGAGTTCGAGTTGACGACGTCCCAACGGGATGCCGCTGCCGTGGAGCCCGGCATCCCGGAGCTTTACTTCTGTCGGGATCTGAAGGGCTACGGATGGGCCCTGATCAAGGGCGGTGTGCTCAATATCGGCCTCGGAAGAGATGATCGGCACCGGCTATCGGAACACCTCAATCACTTTGTTGCTTTCCTGAAACGACGGGGCCGGATTCCACCGGATATCCCCGAACGGTTCCACGGCCATGCCTATCTGCTTTACGGTCAGCACCAGCCCAGGAGGGTAGTGGCCGATGGTGCCCTGCTGGTCGGGGATGCGGCCGGCCTTGCCTATCCCCGGAGCGGGGAAGGTATTCGGCCAGCTGTGGAGTCGGCACTGCTGGCCGCAGAGATTATTGTCGCTGCGGGGGGCTGTTACGACTATGCTGATTTGGTGGGCTATGAGCACGCTCTGGAGGAGCGTTTCGGCCGGCGTTCCGGGGCCGGTGAAGGTTCACAGTGGCTTCCGGATCCGCTGCAGGCATTCCTTGCCGAACGGTTGCTGGCGAGCCGCTGGTTCAGCCGACATCTGGTACTGGACCGCTGGTTCCTGCATCGGCATCAGCCGGCGCTGGCGACCTGTCGGACTTGAGGGCACTTCCATAAATTCGTCATTCCCGCGAAAGCGGGAATCCAGCCGTTTGATTTTACTGGGCTCCCGCTTTCGCGGGAGTGACGAAAAATGAATTTTAGAGGTTCGGCCTCAATAACAAACGGGAGAACATCATGAGGGGTATTCATCATTTGCGGCGGCCTCTGTCCATGCTGCTGTACATCGTCTTTACTGTGTCATCGCTACAGATGCCGGCCGCTCAGGCGGCTATGATCGGGACCGACCGGGTCCTGTCCGAAACCGCTGCTGCGCAATCTTCGCAGGCCCGCGACCGACTCGACTCCCTGCTGGCCCGCGACGAGGTGGCGCAAAAGCTGGTCGAGTACGGGGTTGAGCCGCAACAGGCCCGGGAGCGTATCGCCGGACTCACCAACAGCGAAATACTGGAGCTTCAGGAGCGGATCGACACTCTGCCGGCGGGTGGCGATATCCTCGGTGTGGCCGCGCTTATCTTCATCGTCCTGATTATCACCGATGCCATCGGTGCAACCGACGTGTTTACCTTCGTCAACAAGGTCGAGTGATTCGATCTCTCCTCCTCACCACCCTGGTGGCGGGGCTGATCGGCTGTGCCGGCGCACCGACTCTGCCGGCTTCTGACGCGCCGCAGGCGCGGGTATCGGCACCGTTTTTTCCTCAGACCCTGCACCACTGCGGTCCGGCGGCTCTCGCCTCGGTGCTGGGTTGGTCCGGTGCCGCGGCGACGCCGGAACAACTGGCGGAGTGGGTCTATCTGCCAGGACGGGAGGGTGCCTTGCAGGCGGAGCTGCTGGCGGAGGGCCGTCGGCAGGGGCGGTTGACCTATCTCCTGGAGCCTTCGCTCGAAAGCCTGGTAGCGGAACTGCAGGCCGGACACCCGGTGCTGGTGCTCCAGAACCTGGCTTTTGGATGGGCTCCGCGCTGGCACTACGCGGTGGCAGTCGGTTACGACCTCGATGCGGGCATCATGGAACTGCACAGCGGCACCCGCCAGCGCTACCGCTCCAGCCTCGACACCTTCTATCGGACATGGAAGCGAGCCGGGCGCTGGGCGGTTGTTGTTCTGCCCCCCGACCGGCTACCGGCAACTGCCGAGCCGCAGCGTTACCTGCGTGCGGTGATCGATCTGGAAGCGGTGGGCCAGACTGCGGCGGCCAAAACGGGGTACAGGACAGCTTTGCAGCGCTGGTCCGACAGCACCCCGGCCAGGGTGGGACTCGCTTCGCTCCTCTACCGTCAGGGCGACAGGACCGATGCAGAGCAGTTGCTGCGTGAGGCCCTAGCGACGGAGCCGACCAGTGTCCCTGTTCTCAACAATCTCGCCCATCTGCTGAATGAACGGGGCGAAAAGGCCGAGGCGGAGCGCCTTGCCCGTCGCGCCCTTCGGGAGCCGGGCCCGTGGCGCGATGATGTGCGGGCGACGCTGGAGGAGATCCTTCGCTGAGCTATTCCACCAGCAGCGAGTCCACCCGTTCGGGATAGAAGCAGACCAGACCGGCGATGGCCGCCACCTCCTGAGTGGGATAGCGGTAGTACCAGCACACGTCATCGATGCTCTTCTCGCCGATGCGCAGGGAGTAGTAGTGGGCCTCCCCCTTGTAGGGACAGCGGGTGACAGTGTCGCTGGGCTTCAGCCAGTCGACTCGTGTGTCGATCAGCGGCAGATAGTAGCGGGTGGGCAGCCCGGTTTCGAACAGCAGGGTGGGGCGGCGCGTTTCGGCGATCACTTCACCCAGGGCTTCTATTCGGATAGAACGGGAACTGCGCAGTACATCGACGCGAACGAAGGGATCGCGAGGATGGACAAAAACTTCCTCGTCCTCTTCCAGCCAGGTGTCCATTCGATCCCAGACGAACCCGATGTAACCCTGCTCTCCGGCATAGGCCGTGCGAAGGGCGCGATGGCCAGGCACTTCCACATCCCAGACCACTATCTTTCCTCCGGCACCGGTATCGACCAGGAGTCGGTGGTCGACATCATCCGGCGGAAACCAGTAGAGCGGAGGGCGTCCTCCCCCATGCTCCAGCATGACCTGGTTGCTGTCCGCTACCGTGCGACCCCGGAGCAGAACCCGGACCCGCTTCGGTGACGGCATCCATCGACGCGAATTGGTCATGTCATTCCTCCCGTAAGGCGCATTCTCGATACGCCCCAACGTGTCTCAAAAGCCGCCGCATTCGCGGGATCCCCCATACCGTTGTGGGGCCCGGTAATAAATGCGCCGCGACTCCGGTTCGTCGAAACAGTGCACTTGAAGAACGCACCCGGCGCCGCCCGCTAGTACGCTGGTGGGGCATAGAAATTCAGCGTTTGCAGAGGGCCATCGGGTGATGCGCTGACCTGGTGGGTCTCTCCGGCCTCGATTAGCAGAAGCATTCCCGGGGTGAGCCCGACACTGGCATCTCCCACGGTGGCCTCTCCACTCCCCTGGAGGACATAGAGCCACTGGTCACTGCCGCTATGGCGGTTATCCGCACCGCCGGTTGTCTCTCCGGCTTCGAGTACCATGGTCGCGGCTTCTGAGCGGTCACTTTTCCCGAGCACGTGGAACCCGTTTTCGGGCATGATGGTGTAAGTGCGCATAAACACTCCTTCGTTTATCCCAAAGTAGTACAGAGCGCTATCCTTCAGTTAATCAGGGGTCATCTGGCCGCCAGGGGTTTTCCTCCGGCGCTTTGACCCATCTCCAAAGGTAAACGGGCAATGGTACTTTCATAATGGCTGAGCGCATCGAGAAAGACGAAGAGCAGTGGCGCGCGGAACTGGACCCCGAAAAGTATCGGATACTCCGTGAGGCGGGAACCGAGCCCGCTTTTACCGGCAAGTATTATCGGAACCAGGAAACCGGCATCTATCATTGTGGGGCGTGCGGGGCGGAGCTGTTCAGTTCTGATCAGAAGTACGAGTCTGGCAGCGGCTGGCCAAGCTTTTGGGCGCCGGCTTCGGGGGAGGCCCTTGAGACCCGAACGGATCGCAGTTACGGCATGACCCGCGTCGAGGTGCGCTGCGCGCGCTGCGGTTCACATCTTGGGCATGTCTTTGATGATGGGCCCGCGCCCACCGGACAGCGCTACTGTATCAACTCCGCGGCGCTCGATTTCGAGCAGCGGGGCGATGATGGCGCTGGAAGCTGAAGTCCATTGGCAGCAGGGACCCGCAGGCGTTCCGGAGCCCCTGAGCTTCCGCATTGCAGGCATCGAACGCTCCGTCGCCGAGGTTCTGGATCGCTGGCCCGGCTCTGATATCGGTTATGTCAAAATCCGTGGCGAAGACGATGATCTCTACATCCTTCGCTATGAAGACGCAGGGAAACGATGGAGCATTATCTTCTATCAAAGCGATGAACCCCTGCCCGAGGGAATCGCTGGTGTGAAGCCTCGGTTCGTTTAGCAGCTACAACCCGATAGGCTGCTAAGATCTGGAGACGGAGCTCAGATTGGGGACTTTCCGAGATACCGTGCCGAGAGGCGAACCATTTCGTCACGGCTGTGTTGTGTGGTGGTGGATCAGTTCAAATCGGAAACAAGGAGGTCATTATGCGTTCAGGAACGCGATGGGCGGCTGCAATCATTCTGATGGCGATGTTTGCTATCGGGGGCTGCGAGCGCGAAGGGCCTGCCGAACGGGCTGGCGAGGAAGTCGATGAGGCCGTCGAGGAGACCGGTGAAGGAATCGAGGAGCTGGGCGAAGGGGCCGAGGAACAGACAAACTAACGCGTGGCTGCAATGCAGCCGCTATCAGGGGCCGGTGATAACCGGCCTCTGCGTCCTGAATAACGGCTAGTCCAGTCCCACCACGATCGGGTCGTGGTCCGAGGAGCGGTAGGGAGTGCCAGTCGCCCGGTTCGGGTCGCCGTGGTAGGTGAGAAAGGGCGGCTCGTCGGCATTGATGTGCCACATGCTCACGCCGCGTACCCGCCGCACCAACTTCGAGGTGGCCAGGGCGTAATCCAGGTATCCCGATTCGCCCCGGTAGACATAGGTGTAGCGCTGGTCCTGCGGCACATGTGCGGTGATAAGATCGGTAAGCCCATCTTTTTTAAGCCTTCGTACCGGCGCCTCGTCGCTATAGGCGTTTACGTCGCCCGCCACCAGCCATTCGTCCACTCCGGTTTCGCGACTGATGGTGCGGGCAAACTCGAGCAGTGCCTCTGCTTGTGCCATGCGCCGGAGATTCCAGCAGCCCTGTCCCCTGTCCACATCGCCTGACGTTGGACAGCCGGATTTCGACTTGAAGTGGATAGCGATGACGCCGAAGGGACGGGCACCCTTTTGTCGCGGCCTGAAAAGAGCGGCCAGCGGTGGTCTTGAGTGGGCCGGGTCGAAGTCACTGCGTGCCCTGTCCACCACCAGTCGATCCGCACGATAGACAAGTGCCGATCGGATGGCATCCTGCCCGCTGCCTCGGGGCGGCTTCACAGCGCGGTAGCGTGCGCCGGGCGGCGCATTCCGGTTGAGCTGTGTGACCAGTGTTTGCAGGGAGTGCTCCCTGTTTTCGATTTCGGCAAGGGCCAGCACGTCCGCTTCCAGGGTCTGAATTGCTTTTAGCAGCTTGCCGGTCTGCCGCTTTAGTTCACGCTGATTATCCGCACCGCGGCTGCCGAGGGTGGTGAAGTAGTTTTCGATATTGAATACCGCCACACGCCAGCGGCCGTCCGGGGCCTGCGGTGTTTCGGGGCGCGGATTGGTAGCTTGAAATGTGGGCACCTCAGTCGGGTGGACGCGGTATTCACCGAAGGCGTAAGCCAGGATCCCCTCGAGATTGCTCACATGGCTCCCCACCCGGCGAGTGCCGTCGGCGTCCAGATAGGGGATGGGCTGCGGCCGGGCCCGGTAGCTGCCGTCGTCCAGCAGGATCCGTCGGCTTGCGTTTTCCCGACCATCGATGCCGGGTGCCTGGGTGGGACGAAACAGGCGTCCGCCTTGTGAGAGAGCGAGGCTCCCGTGGCGCAGCAGATCGCCGTTTCCAGATACTGTGAGGGGCTGGGTCAGGCGCACAAGTAATCCCTCGAAGCGGGCCAGTCGGCCTTGATCGGCGGGAAGAGTGAGCATCGTCGGCTTCGGCAGTTTCGTCTCGCCACAGTGACGGATCGCCTTCGGTCGCGTGAGCTGGATCTGCCCCTTGTACTTCTTGATGCGTCCGGTGAGCTGGATACGGCTACCGGGCGTCAGTTTCGCCAACGCGTTTTTCCCCGGCTGCGGTGCATAGACGAAAATCCCGGCCGGAAGGCCCCCTTCGGCGGAGCCTTGCGACTGAAGATAAAAGCCCCCCAGGCGGTCACCACCGAGGAAGCTGCCGTTGACGATGCCCTCTACCGTGACTTCCTTGCCCAGCGGAATACGTGGCGACGTATAACCCTTCATGGCATGAATGGAAGCGGTATCGACCGACGGGCAATCGGCACCGGCCGCGAACGCTGCCAGAATCAGTGCAAGCAGGGCGAACCTGGACAGCCACGACTTCACGGGATTTACTCTAATGCGTCGAGTTCGGCCGGCGCGGTCTCAAGCGACTGCGCCCACGACATCACTTGTCCGAACGGCACCTCCGCCAATGCGCCGAATAGTGCATGCCCGCTCAGTTTGGCCCGGCTCAGTCTCGGCGATGATACCCCGCACAGAAAACGAGCGATGGTTCGGGGAGACGCCAGTACGTCGCCCTTTTCGGCCAGTAGCGGGGCGAGTTTGTCGGTGAGCCCCGACGGGATGACCACCTTCTGCGCTTCGGGCAGCCGGGACGCCTCTCCCCCGCACCCGCTGCAGTGGCCGCAAGGTGCCTTGAGAGTCTCGCCGAAGTGGGCGGCGAGGGCTGCGCTGCGACAATCCTGCAACGCGGCCAAGTCGAGCACCTGTCGCAGGCGCCCCATCTCGGCCTGTTCCCGCTTCAGCAGACGCTGGTGCAGTGACGTGGCAAGTGCATCGCGGTCATCCGGTGTCTGCAGGCGCCGGTAACGATGGCGCACGCCGGCGGCCTTGACCTCCAGCATTCCCTGCTCGCCGAGCCAGTCCAGCGCACGGATCACCCGATCGCGCGGACAGTGCAGGGCATTCGCTGCGACGCCGGGGTCCAAGCCAAGCCAGCTGCGGCCCTTCTTCGCTTGCCGGAACACCCCTTCCAGAAAGGTCTTTCGCTCCCCTTCGAAGCGGCTCAGGATCTCACCGGAACTCAGTAGCGGCTTGAATTTATACTCGGAGTAGAACGGGGTGCCACCCTCCAGCAGGCCGTCCAGTTCCAGGTAGGTCAGCAGGGTACGTAGCACCAGTGGACGGATATCGTGGCGGGCGGAGAGTTCATGCAGGGCGAGGTCGAACTCGGGCTCCCCGGTGAACAGCTCCTGAATCAGCCCCTGCAGCGAGTTCTCCTCCGGCGTGTCGCCGTAGATGAAGTTCTCCAGTACGTTGAGGTCGTCGCGACAGAACAGCAGGTGGCAGCGGGAGGGCTGGCCATCGCGTCCGGCGCGGCCGATCTCCTGGGCGTAGTTCTCCAGGGATTTGGGTGGGTTGTAGTGATAGACGTAACGGATGTCGGCTTTGTCGACGCCCATGCCGAAGGCGATGGTCGCCACCACCACCGCATCGTCCGAAGCCATGAACCACTCCTGCACGGCGGTGCGCTGTTCGTCCTTCATGCCCGCATGGTAGGCACGGGCCGGCCAGCCGGCGGCGGCAAGTTTGTCGGCGACTGCTTCGGCACTCTTCTGCAGGGTGACATAGACGATGGTGGCGCCGGGCGGATGGCTCTCCAGTTCCTTCAGCAGCAGCGAATCCCGTTGCCCGGGGCTGACCGGAGTGGTGATCAGTTGCAGGTTGGGACGGTAAAAACCGGTGCGTACTGCGCACTCGGGGGCGATAGCGAAGATGCGGCAGATATCCTCCAGCACCGGCGGTGTCGCGGTGGCGGTCAGCGCCAGCACACGCTCGCTCTCGATGTCGCGGGCAAAGCCGGCCAGCTTGAGGTAGTCGGGCCGGAAATTGTGGCCCCATTCCGAGAGGCAGTGCGCCTCGTCGACCGCGAACAGGGATACGCGCACCCGGGAGATGGCCTCACGGAAGCGTTCGTTGTTGAACCGCTCCGGGGCGACATAGAGCATGCGCAGCGTGCCGTCACGAAGTTGCTCCATCACCGTGCGGTACTCGTCGGCGCTCAGGGTCGAGTCCAGCCGTCGGGCGGCGATGCCGCGCGCGGTGAGGGCATCGATTTGATCCTTCATCAGGGCGATAAGCGGTGAAACCACCACGGTAACGCCGGGCAGCAGCAGGGCCGGTAGTTGATAGCAGAGGGATTTGCCGCCGCCGGTGGGGAAAACCGCTGCCGTGGATTTGCCGGCCAGCAGGTGCTGCATGACCTCCAGCTGGCCGGGAAGGAGTTCGTCGTAGCCGAAGTACTGCTTCAGGGTGGCTTGAATCCGTTCAGGCATTCCATACTCCTGCATTTTGAAAGGGCATCCAGGTTGCCCATTGTGCAGCCTTCATCGAAAAAGTCGAGGGGGTGCGGTCGTAGGGCGCATTCTCGGAATGCGCCGTGACTCGGTGACGCCCTGGAGGCCGACCTGCAGCTCGACCCTGCGTACTTCGAGGCAACCGCTTGCCTGCTTACGATACGTTACTATGAAGGGAGAGTCCTTTGCCGGCGAATTCACCATCCGGATGCTGCCATGAGTGATTTGCAACTGCGTGCGGCGGCCCATACTGCCGCGATTGAACTGCTAAGGAAAAACACCACTCCGGCGGGGGTGCTGGCAGCCTCACGCACTAAGGAAGCGGAGGCGCGCCGTTATACACGGATCTTCGGCCGCGATGCGGCGATCTGCGCACTGGGAATGGCGATCAGCGGCGAGCCCGAACTGTTGAAGGGGGCCCGTGCAAGCCTGATCACTTTGGCCGAGCACCAGGCGGAGAATGGTCAGATCCCCAAGTATGTCGATCCGGAAGGGAAGGAACCGGATTTCTGGTATGTGGGTTGCATTGATGCCACCCTCTGGTGGTTGATCGCAGTACGCTGGGTCGCCCGCCAACTGCCCGAAGAGCGCTTGGAGGCGGAGCTGCGCCACCGCATTGACGCGGCGCTGCAATGGCTGCACTGCCAGGAGCACCCGCGGCTGTTCCTCCTGCAGCAGAATGAGGCCAGTGACTGGGCGGATATCATGCCCCGTTCGGGCTATGTCCTCTACACCAATGCGCTCTGGTATCACGTCAAGCAGTTGTTCGACTGGCCGCATGCCGAAGAGACCAAGTACCACTTCAATCACCTGTTTTTCCCCTTTTCACGGGAGCGGCCTGACTACAGGCGTCTGCGCTTGCTGACCGATTACGTACTGGATGCCTCATGCGGGAGCAGCCTCTATCTCTCCTTCATCAATCTCAGTGTTTGGGGAGAGGAGGGCGACGTGTTCGGGAATCTTCTGGCAGTACTGTTCGGTCTGGCCGAGCCCGACCCTGCCGAGCGGGTGGTGGAGACCCTGTCGCGGGCAGGGGTCGGCGCACCGTTTCCCGTGCGCAGCGTCTGTCGACCGATCGAACCGGGTGAATCGTTGTGGCGCTCCTATATGGACCGTCATCAGCAAAATCGTCCGCACCAGTATCACAATGGCGGGGCCTGGCCGTATATCGGCGGCTTCTGGGCGATGGCGCTGCTGCAGCTCGGTCGTCGCAGTGAGGCCGAGGAGACGCTGGAGGGGATTGCCGAGGCCGGTCGTATCGGGGACTGGGGTTTTTTCGAGTGGTTTCACGGCCAGACCGCGGAGCCGAGGGGCATGCGTGGTCAATCCTGGAATGCCGCCATGTATCTGTTGGCCGAGGCGGCCCTGGAAAGGGGTATCGGATTGGGAAGCGTAACCGCGCGGTAGTGGGTTTTTGATAGTGTGATCAGAGAGGCTACAGGCTATGCCGAAGGCGATGAAGGATGGCAAGTTGGTGGATGTGGAGGATTTCGGTGATGCCGATGACGCAGGGCATTTTCTTCGCCGTACGAGTGTTTTCCATGATCGGGTCACGGCCGACGGCTCATCGGGATTCAGAGCCGAACCGGGGCGCTATCATCTCTACGTCTCACATGCCTGCCCCTGGGCCCACCGTACGCTCATCCTCCGCAAGCTGAAGAAGCTGGAAGAGGTCATCAGTGTCTCGGTGGTTCATCCGCTGATGGGGCCGGAGAGCTGGCACTTCGGTGAGTGTGACGGTTGCACCGAGGACCATCTGTTCGGGTCACGCTATCTCTACGAGGTCTACACCCGCGCCAGAGCGGACTATACGGGTATCGTGACCGTACCGGCGCTGTTCGATCGCGAAACCGGAACCATCGTCAATAATGAGTCTGCGGAGATTATCCGCATGCTGAATAGCGAATTCGATGCCTGGGGCGAGGCCCGGCTGGACTTCTACCCGGAGAAACTGCGCCCCGCCATCGATGCCATCAACCGCGAGGTTTACGACAACGTCAATGACGGCGTCTACCGCGCCGGCTTTGCACATAGTCAGCGGGCCTACGACGAAGCGGTGGAATCCCTGTTTGCCGCTCTGGACCGGCTCGAAAAGCAGCTTGCGCATCAGCGCTTTCTGACGGGGGATCGCGTCACCGAAGCCGACTGGCGTCTGTTCACCACGTTGGTCCGTTTCGATGCGGTGTACTACCTGCACTTCAAATGCAACCGCAAGCGGCTCGTGGACTACCCGAATCTCTGGAACTATACCCGCGATCTATACCAGGTGCCCGGCGTGGCCGAAACGGTTCGTCTCGACCACATCAAGCAGCACTACTACGGCAGCCACCCGCAGCTGAATCCCCGCGGTATCGTTCCTGCCGGACCCGACATCGACTTTTTCGAACCCCATGATCGCTACCGCCTGGTGCCGGAGGCCCCCGAGCTGGGGATGTGAATCCATTGCTGGGTCAGTCGGGCAATACCAGTCGCCTCGCCCGTTCCACGATGTGCTCGGGTGTGAACCCGAACTGTTCCAGCAGCACCGGCCCCGGTGCGCTGGCACCAAAGTGATCGATGCCGATGATGTCGCCCTCACAACCGACCCATTCGAGCCAGCCCTGGGTGGCGCCGGCCTCGATGGCGAGACGCGGCGTCACCTCCGGCGGCAGCACCTCGTTGCGGTAGTCCGAAGACTGCGCGCGGAACAATTCCCAGCTCGGCATACTGACGACCCGGGCGTCGATCCCGTGTTCGGTCCGCAGGTGACCCTGAGCGGAGAGCGCCAGGTGAACTTCGGAGCCGGAGGCGATCAGGATCAGGTCGGGCGTGTCCTGTTCCGGGGAGAGTACGTAGGCGCCCTTCCTGACTCCATCGGCGCGGGCCAGATGGTGGCGATCGAAAACCGGCAGCTTCTGGCGTGTCAGCACCAGCAGGGTCGGGCCATCGCGGCGCTCGACGGCGGCCCGCCAGGCCTCGGTGGTTTCGCCGGCATCGGCCGGGCGGATCAGGGTGAGGTTCGGTATGGCACGTAGCGAGGCCAGGTGTTCGATCGGCTGGTGAGTGGGGCCATCCTCGCCGAGCCCGATGGAGTCGTGGGTCATCAGGTAGATGACCGGCTGCTTCATTAACGCCGCCAGGCGAATGGCCGGGCGGGCATAGTCGGTAAAGATCAGAAAGGTCGAGGCGAAGGGGCGCACGCCGCCGTGCAGGGCCATACCCGAACAGGCGCCGCACATGGCGTGCTCCCTCACGCCCCAGTGGATATCGCGGCCCTGTGGAGAGTGGGCCGAAAAATCGCCGCCGGCTACCAGCATCGCCTTGGTCGAGGAGGCCAGGTCGGCTGACCCACCGAGCAATTCGGGCAGCTGGTCGGCGCAGGCATTCAGCACCTTGCCTGCCGCTGAACGTGTCGCCATCTGGCTCTGCTCCCCGGTAAAGTGCGGCAACCCGGCATCCCAGCCCGCGGGGAGCTCCCCGGCCATGATTCGCTCAAAATGCCCGGCCAGTTCGGGTTGCTCCCGGCGCCAGCTCTCTAGCTGCAGATGCCACTGGCGTTCCGCCTCGGCGCCGCGCTCCCTGGCCTGTCCCATGTGCTGTTTGACCCGATCGGGGACCAGAAACCGGGCGGTTTCGGGCCAGCCCCAGGCGTTTTTGGCGGCGCGCACCTCATCCTCCCCCAACGGCGATCCGTGGGCCGCTGCGGTATCGTGGGCGTGGGGAGCGCCCTCGGCAATGTGGGAGCGGACGATGAGCAGGGAGGGACGATCGGCGACGTTGTTCGCCAGTTGATACGCGGCATGCAGGGCCTCGAGGTCGTTGGCCCGCTCTCCCAGGTCCTGCACGTGCCAGTGATAGCCCTCGAAGCGACGGACCACGTCATCGGAATAGGTGATCTCGGTACGCCCGTCGATGGAGATGTGGTTGTCGTCATAGAGGACGATCAGCTTGCCCAGACCCAGGTGACCGGCCAGCGAGGCCGCTTCGTGGGAGGCTCCCTCCATCAGGTCGCCGTCGCTGGCGAAGACCCAGGTCCGGTGATCGACAATGGTGTGGCCGTCGCGATTGAAGTTGGCCGCAAGATGCGCCTCCGCGATGGCCATGCCGACCGCATTCATCAGGCCCTGCCCGAGAGGGCCAGTGGTGGTCTCTACCCCCGGGGTAAGGCCATGCTCGGGGTGCCCCGGCGTGCGGCTGCCCCACTGGCGGAAGTTGCGGATCTCCTCCAGCGGCAGGTCGTAGCCGGTCAGGTGCAGCAGACTGTAGAGCAGCATGGAGGCATGCCCTGCAGAGAGTACAAAACGGTCGCGGTCGAACCAGCGGGGATTGCCGGGATTGTGCTTGAGGAGCCGCTGCCAGAGTACGTAGGCGGCCGGTGCCAGGGCCATGGGCGTGCCCGGGTGACCGGAATTGGCCTGCTGCACCGCATCCATGGCCAGCGTACGGATGGTGGTGATACTGACCTCGTCGATGGGACCTCGGTCAACTGTACCGCCAATCGCCTCATCATTCATGGAAGAGTCTCCCTCTTCGGTATGTCTCAAGACTAGGAGCCTGCCCGAGAATTGCGACCGTCACGAGGGCAGGCGCACGACTCCATGGATGGAGGAGTCAGAGCGAAGCATGCCGCCGGATGGCGGTAGTAGAGAATGCCGGGAACCTATTTTCGAGGATCCCCGAGCTTAGTAGGTCAGTCTATTCTCGGGCAGGCTCCTGGCAGCCTGCCGGTAGCCCTATTGCTGCCAGGGAAGAACGCAGGAACGGTTTTTCCGGTTAATCCACCTGTTCCAGCGTCTAGCGTGACAGGCCACCGGCTCTTTGCCGCTCGTTGGCCTGGTGGCTGACTACTCTTCCAGCCGGAAACCGACTTTCAGGGTGACCTGCCAGTGCGCCACCTTGCCCTGTTCTATGTGCCCCCGGGTTTCGACCACCTCGAACCACGCCAGGTGCTTCAGGGTCTTTGAAGCACGTTCGAGGGCATTGCGTATGGCTTCATCACTGCCCTGGGTAGAGGAACCGACGATTTCGACCAGTTTGTAGGTGTGTGCGGTCATAAATTGCTCTCCTTTGCGGCCACTGTGCAGAAAAATCGGTGTGCAACAGGTACTTGACCGGTGTCAATGTGAAGCGAGAACCGATTCGCTAGGCTTTGGCAAAGTTTAGCGCTAGGGAATTATATGGCCATTTCCAACGTCAACGAGTCCCGGCCGGCCGAGCCACGCGGTTTCGCTCTGTTTGCACTCGGTTTTCGCCCCTTTTTTCTCGCCGCGGGGTGGTCTGCCGTTATTCTGGTTCCGCTCTGGGCCGCTGTATTCCTGGGCTGGATTGACGTAGGCAGCCGCTACGGGGCCTATAACTGGCACGCCCACGAGATGATATTTGGCTATACCATCGCCGTGATTGCCGGGTTCCTGCTCACCGCGGTGCGCAACTGGACCTCGCAGGATACCGCCACCGGCTTCTGGCTCGGGTTGCTGGCACTGCTGTGGCTTGCCGGGCGTGTTGTGCCCTTCACACCGCTGCCCCCTCTTTTAATCGCCGGGGTGGACCTGCTCTTTCTGCCGGCACTGGCGATAGCGATCGGCATTCCGCTCTCGCGCGTCAAGCAGCCGCAGAATCTGGTGTTTCCGGTCTTGCTGATGCTGCTTACGGTCGCCAACCTGCTGATACACCTCGCCGTTTTCGCCGGAATGGATACGTGGCGGACGGGAATCGATCTGGCGATCGGACTGGTGATGCTGGTGATCATCGTTGTTGGTGGACGGGTGGTGCCGTTCTTCATCGAGCGGGGACTACCGGGTACACAGGCACCGAAGTGGCCGAAACTCGAAATCCTCGTCTTCATCACCGCCGCCGTCTGGCTGGTGTCCAAGTTGTTGGCACCGGCATCGCCCTGGATGGCGATTGCTGCCGGCGTGGCGGCCTGCGTCCACGGGATCAGGATAGGTCTCTGGTACACGCCCCGGATCTGGAGTGTGCCGCTTCTGTGGGTGCTCTACCTCGGCTTCGTGTGGCTGATCATCGGCTTTCTGCTCGATGCGCTGGCCGGATTCGGTACGGTTGCTCCCACCCTGGCGCTGCATGCCTATACCGCAGGTACCATCGGCACACTGACGCTGGGCATGATGGCCCGCGTTTCACTGGGGCACACCGGTCGCGCCATGCAGTCGGCTCGCGCTATCAACGTCGCCTTTGCGCTAGTTAATGCAGCGGCCCTGTTTCGAATTCTCGTGCCGCTGGTGTTTCCGGACACCTACAGCACCTGGATTGGCCTCGCCTCGATATTCTGGATGGTCACCTTCCTTCTCTTCGTGGGTGTCTACAGCTCCATCCTTATCCGTCCCCGTGTCGATGGGCAGCCGGGATAAAGGCAGCATTTCTTGCATGGTGATACTCGGCGACTAACCTTTCACCGACCCGGAGAGGGTTGACCCGGAAGAGTCTCCCGTGCTCTCGATACAGACGGGAACGGGCTGTCGAGCGCCAGGCGGCAGAGCCCGGACCGACTGATTCCGTGCTGCAGGACCGCAAGGTGCTGAACCGTCGAATACCCGCACGCCCGGTCGTATAATGATCAGGGGCGATTTTCTGCACCCGTTTGGGTTAAGCTGGAAAACATCATGGTGGAGGGGAATCCGCTTCCCTCGAGGGTGGCATGTTCGATTTTGAAAAGAATTTCAGCCGCGGCGTACTGATTCAGCTGGCGATCGTGGCACTGCTGGTGGCGGCCCTGGTGGCAGCCAGTCTCGAATTTCTTACCGATATCTATCTGGTTCAGCAGTTGACGCGCACCGGATACCTGATTAATGGCGGTATCCTGGCGCTGTTCCTGTTGGGCCTTGCACGGATCATCGCTGGGCTCACTCGCTACATGCGCGAAGAGCATGCGATCCAGCAGTTTGCAGCAGAACAGGAAGCGGAGGTGCCCGACCCGGCAGCCGGCCTTCCTCCCAGGCGCCTCGTGGTCCAGCGCTACGACACTGTCCTGAAGCTTAGCCGCCAGAGCGCCCCCATCAATCATGCCGCACTGGCCTCGGCGCTGGTGGCCCGGGAGAGCACCACCATCAGTCTGCCCAAGTTCATCAATAATATCCTCATACTGACCGGTGTCTTCGGTACCATCGTCTCTCTCTCCATCGCGCTGGTGGGCGCTTCGAATGTCATTGGCGGCCCTTCCCAGGAACTCGGGGATATGGGCCTGGTGATTCACGGCATGTCGACGGCCCTTTCCACCACCATTACCGCGATTGTCGCCTACCTGCTCTACGGCTACTTCTACCTGAAGCTGACCGACGCCCAGACCCACGTACTGAGCGGTGTCGAACAGGTGACCTCGATGTATCTGCTGCCGCGCTACGCCAATACGCCGGACAACCTGGTACACCATGTCGCCGGTCTGGTTGAAAAGTTGCAGGAGGTGGCTGAGGGCATGCGCAGTGTTCAGTTCGACTACGCCGAATCCGGGAGTCAGCTGCACAGCCTGCTCGCCTCGCTGAACCTGAGGGTCAAGCCCGTGTCGGAGGACCTGAAGAACATCAAGCATACCCTTCGCGAGGGCTTCCGCCTGCGCGATACCAGCGACTGAGCGACTTATGGATTCACAGGGTTTCGTCGACCTGCGCCAGAACGGCCATTCCCACGGGCAAGGGGAGAGCTTCTGGCCCTCGTTCACGGACATCATGATGGTGGTGGTGATGATTTTCATCATTACCAGTACCGTACTGATCGTGCGCAACTGGGAACTGGTCGTGGAACTGCAGAATACGGTCGCCGCCGAGCGCCAGGCGGCCGCTCTGGCGGCCAGCCGGCAAGAGACCAATGAGAGCCTCGAGTCGCAACTGGCCCGTTTGCAGTCGGAGCTGTCGGAGGCACACATCCGTAACCTCCGGCTGGCGGAGGAGAATAGCGACGTTCAAAAGGCGCTGGCCGACCGGGAGCAGCGGATCCTGAGCCTTCGCGCGGAAAACCAGCAGCTGGATAGCCGCCGAGAGGTACTGGAGCGGCGTACCGCGGCATTGAGCCGGGACCTGGAGCGGACCAGTGCTGAGCGGGAAACCCTGCAGGCTCAGTACGAGCAGCGCGGGGAGCGCATCAAGCGTATCAATGCGCAGTTGCAGCAATTGGAAGAGACGCTTGCCGAGCGCCTGGCGGAGCTTGGCACCGTGCGTCAGGAGCGGGCTGCTGCCCGGCAACAACTCGCCGGCCTGAGAGCGGACTACGAAACGCTGGATGCGAAGTACCAGGAACTGATCAAACCGGCCCGGACGGCGGAGGACAGAGAGGTGGTCGCCGTGCGCTACCGGCGTGTCGACGGGGAGGCTCGGATCCAGCTGCGCGGCCCCGGGGAGGCTGCCTTCGCGGAACTCTCGGAAGCAGAACTGCACGAACGCCTGTCCGCACTGAAGAACCGCTACGAAAAGGAGCTTTACGTCAAAATCATCATTCCCTCGGAAAGCGGGCTTTCCTACAACGAGGCCTGGTCCTTCACCCAGAATCTTCTCAGTCGATACGATTACTACTACCAGGATTAGTGGTCCATGCGGGAAATCGTGTGACACTCAGAGCCCCTGGCCAAGGCAAGTGCTTGGATCGTGCGCCGGCCCGGGTCGGATGCCTGTAGGTCGGCCTTCAGGCCGTCATCCGGTTGCGACGGGAAGCCCGACCTACATCGCCGGCACAAGGGCCAGCGCGCTTTTTTGCGCTCAGGCCTGGCCGACGGGCTCCTAGTCAAATTGCTGCTGCAGAATAGCGAGTGTGAACGAGGACCGCAGGTAAAAGCCGCGGGGGTTGGTCAGTATTCGCTCGCCTTCGGGACCGATTGCGGCTGCCATGATGCGGGCGTTGGCTGCCTTCGGGCGGATTTGCAGGGCTCGTCCGAAGCGCGCGGTGATGCTTCCCAGCTGTCCCAGACAGACCATCTCCATCAGCTCCTCCCAATCGGTTCGCAGGATCTCCTCCTGGTGAGGATCGGGACTCCACAGAAAAGGGGTGCCCAGGCGCCGTTCCGCTACGGGTAACTCGCGATCGGCCTCCACCGGCACCCACAGGACCCGAGCCAGTTTCCGGCGCGCCCAGCTGGTCGTCCAGCTGTCACTGATGCCCTGCTCCAGAGGCACTGTGCAGACATATGTCGATTCGCGGGGGCGACCGTCGGTGTCCAGAGGAAGGGTTTTCATCTCCACACCGATGGCCCGGAAGTCCGGCTCGGCGAGCGAGGCCGCATCGGCACCCAGCACTGCCTCGACGAGCTGGCCCACCCAGCCCTTGGCCCGGCGCAGATCGTGAGGGACCTGTATCCCCGTCTGCATTGCCAGTTGCCCCAGCGAGCGACCGGCAACGACCCGGCAGCGCTCCATAAGCTCGGCTTCGCTGACGGGCGGCGGTGGCAGATCCGGATTGCTCATGGTGCGAATTATGCGGAGGCTGCCGACCGGTGTCGAGACGGCTGCTGTCGGGTTGTCCGATGCCAATGGTTTATAGTTATTGGACATCTGTGAAAATGGAGGACACCAATGACGGAAGCCCTGGATGAGCAGGCCCTCGATACCCTTTTTCGTAAGGCGCGAAGTTTCAGCTACTGGCAGGACAAGCCGGTTAGCGATGAACAGCTGCAGGCTGTATACGACCTGATGAAGATGGGCCCCACCAGCGCCAACTGCCTGCCGGCGCGGCTGGTGTTCATAAAAACCCCCGAAGCCAAGGAGCGCCTGAAGCCCTGCCTCGCAGAGGGAAACGTCGACAAGTCGATGAGTGCACCGGTGGTCGCCATCATCGGTATGGACCTGGAGTTCCATGAAAAGCTGCCCCGGCTTTTTCCACACACCGATGCCCGCTCCTGGTATGCGGGTAAACCCGAAAAGATTTATGAGACGGCGTTTCGAAACAGTTCGCTGCAGGGCGCCTACTTCATGCTGGCGGCACGCAGCCTTGGGCTCGACTGTGGCCCGATGTCGGGGTTTGACAGTGAAAAACTGGATGTGACCTTCTTCCCGGAAGGGACCATCAAATCGAACTTTATTTGCGCCATCGGCTACGGGGAGGCGAGTCGTCTGCATGCCCGTGGACCGCGGCTGGAATTCGAAGAGGCCTGCCGTATTCTGTAGGTTGTTGTGACCCCTTCAGGCTCAGCCGCAGCTGCGGCTGGGCCTGCCCCTCAGGTGTTTGATGCTGTCATTTCAATCACCCCGCCCTGCGTCTTCAGGGCTGCCCGGATGCAGGATGTGGAAGCCGGTCTCCGGCTGAATCGTGGTGTGGTCGATCCCGAATTCCTCCAGGAGAAGTCCATTCAGCTGCTCGAGCGCACCCTCCCAGTGCTGCAGCCCGTCCAGCACCACATGGGCGGAAAGCGCAATGGAGCCGGAGGAGAGTGTCCAGATGTGGAGGTCGTGGACGGATCGGACGTGGTCGATTTCCGCCATGGCCCTGCCTACCTGCGGCAGCTCGATACCGAACGGCACTCCTTCCAGCACCACGTGCAGAGTGTCGCGAAGCAGACGCACGGTGGAGACGAGGATCAGACCACAGACCAGAAGTGCGAGAATCGGGTCGATGGGCATCCATCCGGTAAAGAAGATCACCGCGCCTGAAGCGAGCGCTGCCACTGACCCCAGCAGATCGCCGATGACGTGCAGCAGAGCCCCCCGGATATTCAGGTTCTGTTCCCCGTGCCCGAGGATCCAGGCCACCAGCAGATTGATGGCCAGTCCCACGGAGGCAATCAGCATTACCGTGCCGCCCTGGACCTCGGGAGGTGCCTGGAAGCGTTGAATGGCGGCCCATGCGATCCCGCCTACCACCCCCAGCATCAACAGCGCATTGACCAGGGCCGCGACGACCTCCATGCGACCGAACCCGTAGGAGTGCCGGAAAGAGGGAGGTTGTTTGATCGCCCAGGCCGCCAGTGCTGCCAGCCCCAGGGCGAATGAATCGCTGAGCATGTGGCCGGCATCCCCCAGCAGAGCCAACGAGCCGGAGATCCAGCCACCCACCGCCTCGACAAAGGCGAAGCCCAGGGTCAGGCCTAGAGCCAGCGTCAGACGTCCTCCGACACTGGCTCCGTGGCTGTGTGCATGACCATGATCGTGTGCAGGCATCGGGGTCGGCTCGCGGGAATCTCTATCCAAGTCTACGCGATGGGTCCTCCTTGAACCCCCTCCGGTGTATCATCCGTCCCATGGCCGATTGGCACGTCTATATCGTTTGCTGCGCCGATGGCACGCTCTACACCGGGGTGGCGCGGGACGTGGAGCGGCGCGTGGCCGAACACAACGGCGGCCCGCGAGGGGCCCGCTATACCCGCGGGCGCCGTCCGGTGGAGTTGGTCTACCGGGAAGCCGCCACCGACCGTGCGGCGGCGTGCCGGCGCGAAGCCTCGATCAAAGGCCTGTCGCGTTCACAAAAAGAGGCCCTCATTCGGGCCGCCATCGCTGTACCGATGTTATCGTAGGACGTCATTTTTCCTGTTCGAGGAGTCGAGATTGTCTGAAACCACAATGTTCGAGCGATTAAAGGGCTTGTTGGCCGGCTCGGGCCGCAAGGCTCGCCACCTGGTGGAACTCTACCGCCTCGATTCGCTGCGCGCGCGGGGTATCGCCGGTGCCGCCGGGCTGATCGGGCTGGCGCTGATCGTCGTGGGGCTGGGGCTCGGCATGTTCTGGAGCGTTGAACCCGATCGGTTTGACGTTGAAGCCAATGCCGAGGCCATGGCTGAGGTGGAAGGCGGAGCAGTGGTGACCGGTTATGTCACGGTTGCAGCCCTCGAACGGGTCGCGGAAACCCTGCTGGACAAGTCGGGTGGTTACTTGAGCAATGACGTGATGCCTCCGGGCGTACTGCTGGACAACATCCCCAATTGGGAATTCGGGGTGCTGGTTCAGGTGCGCGATCTGGCGCGCGCCTTGCGCAATGACTGGAGCCGCTCGCAATCGCAATCGGTGGAAGACCGGGATCTCGCCGTTGCCGAGCCCCAGTTCAACGTGAATTCCGAGTCCTGGATGTTTCCGCCAAGCGAAACCGAGTACCGCGAGGGCGTGGAGGCGCTGCGCCGCTATCGGGTGCGTCTGAACGATGAATCTCAACAGGACTCGCAGTTCTATGCCCGTGCCGACAATCTGGTTGCCTGGTTGGCCGTAGTGGAGAAACGGCTCGGAAGCCTCTCGCAGCGCCTGTCGGCGAGCGTCGGTCAGGCGCGCATCAATACCGATCTGGCGGGGGAACTGGGTGCGGAAAACGCCACGCTTCGGCCGGTTGAGCTCAAGGTGAAGACCTCCTGGCTGGAAATCGACGATGTCTTCTACGAGGCGCGCGGTACCACCTGGGCTTTGGTGCATTTTCTGCATGCGGTTGAGCAGGATTTCAACGGCATTCTACGCAACAAGAACGCCATGACCAGCCTACGTCAGGTCATCCGGGAACTGGAGGCGAGCCAGCAGTCTCTCTGGAGTCCGGTAATTCTCAACGGCAGCGGCTTCGGTGTCCTGGCCAACCACTCGTTGGTCATGGCGTCCTATGTGTCGCGGGCCAATTCGGCGGTTATTGACCTGCGTTCCTTGCTGGATCGGGGATAGCTCGGACTTCTCACCGCAAGGCTTCCGCTCCTGCTCACGCTCCTTGGTGACATACCGAGATACGGGTAGGAGCGGCGGAAGCCGCGATTCGGCGTTTCGCGACTTCCGTCGCTCCTACATGCATGGACGCCAGTTTAGAACACCTATTTAGCGCCGCCAGTGTCCGGATTTGCCGCCGCGCTTCTCCAGCAGGCGGACTTCGCCCATTTCCATGCCCCGGTCGACCGCCTTGCACATGTCGTAGATGGTGAGCAGGGTCACCTGAACGGCCGTCAGTGCCTCCATTTCGACCCCGGTCTGACCGGCGGTTTCCACCGTAACCGTGCAGGAGACGGCGCTGTCCGCTTCCTCCGGTACCAGATCGATGTCGACCCGGCTCAGCGCCAGGGGATGGCACAGCGGAATGAGATCAGCGGTCTTCTTCGCGGCCATGATTCCGGCTATGCGGGCCACGCCCAGGACATCGCCCTTCTTGTGACCGCCGGCCACAATCCGTTGCAGCGTTTCCGGCTGCATGCGGATGCGCCCCTCCGCAATGGCCACCCGCCGGGTAACGGCCTTGTCTCCGACATCGACCATGTGGGCATTGCCGTCACTGTTGAAGTGGGTCAGTTCGCTCATGCAGGACTCCGGCCGGGTTCGTTGGTGGGCGCGGCGTTATGATAGGCTCGTGCCGATACCCGCGCAAATCATCGCGGCTCAAGGGCAGGGTAAACGCAGACTCACCGGATTGGTGACTGGCGAGTGGTGCAAGTGATCATGGCGGCGTGCATGGTTCTACTTCCTGCATCCATGCAGTCGTGCGGCCGGCGACCTGATATCATCAAGGAGTACACTGGCGTGCAGTAGCCTGTGACCAACGGGGAAAAGACCATGACTGTAGATGTGAAATTCTTTGCCAGTCTTCGTGAGCAGGTCGGTTGCGAAGGCGCCTCCGTGGAAATCGGCGAGGTCGCCACCGCGGCCGACGTCTGGCTGGCTGCTGCCGGAGGCAAACCGATGCCACCCAATGTACTGGTCGCAGTCAACATGGAATACACCGACCCGAACCGGGAGGTGAAAAGCGGCGATGAAGTCGCTTTCTTCCCGCCGGTGACCGGAGGTTGATTTCGTGGGAGTCCGAGTGGAGATCCGTAGCGGTGCGTTGTCACCCTGGGAAGAGCTGGCCGGCCACGAGCAGGCAAAGACGAAGCTGAAGGGTCGCATCGGCGCAGCCGGTGTTTTTGTGGGGACCATGCGTGACTTCAATGAGGCCTCGGATGTAACCGCAATGCACCTGGAGCACTATCCCGGCATGACAGAAACCCATCTGCAACGGATCTGCGCTGAAGCCGGTGAACGTTGGGAACTGCTCGACACCCTCGTGGTGCATCGCGTCGGCGATCTCCTGCCCGCAGAGCCGATCGTGCTGGTTGCTGTCTGGTCGGAACACCGCAAAGACGCCTTTGAAGCCTGCCGCTTCATCATGGAAGACCTCAAGTCAAAGGCTCCATTCTGGAAGAAGGAGACCCTTACCGACGGCAGTACGCGCTGGGTCGAGAAAAACACCGCCGGTTATTAAAGCAGGTCGGTTTTCGGGTAGACGCTGCCGGCAATGTAATGTAGAAGCTTTGACGGGCTGAAGCCCGACCTGCGGGCGGGTACGTACAGGTGCAGTCCGTTGTGTTTCCCTCCGTGCACCCTGCGCCTGGAAAATCGGTTCCAGACATTTTCAACCGACTAATCCATGTAGTCGTCTGCAGTGCAAACCCTTTCTCTTTTTCTCTCTCCTTAGCAGTTATCGCTCTCGTCCCCTATGCTTCAAGAGTGTCATTCTCGATGCAAGGAGGAGGGCCGATGGACCACCTGAGCGAAGAACAGCGTCGTGCACTCCGTCACCGGCTTCAGGAGCGCCATCAGCAGTTAAGGGATGAGATCCGTGAAGAGTTGCTCAAGGCGGATAGAGAGCAGTACAGCGACCTGGCGGGCCAGGTACATGATCCGGGCGAAGAGTCGGTGGCGGATCTGCTCTCCGACATCAACAATTCCATGGTCGACAACTATATCCGGGACCTGCGCCACGTGGAGGTCGCTCTGGAGCGTATAAACGAAGGCACCTACGGTATCTGTGATGAGTGCGGGATCGAAATCCCCTTCGAACGTCTCGAGGCCTATCCGACGGCTATTCGTTGCATCGAGGATCAGGAACGCTACGAAAAACTCTACCGCGAACGCCGCCATCGACCTTCGCTTTAAGCACACGCCAGCCGCCGCAGAAGGATCTGCACCCGGAGGCGGCGAGTGAACCGGGTGAGCTATCCATTTAAACGCCCGGCACGTCGCGGATTTCGAACTCCAGGGTCTCCAGGTCGCCCATGATGTAGGTGGCCCGGGGGCCCACTCCGGCGACCGTGCCGGGGTTTACCATCCAGCTGGTTTTTCCCTTGATGTTCTCCACTGCCGTGACCGCTGGCCGGTGGTCATGGCCGCAGCAGACGACGTCCCAGTCACCCGTGGTCGCCAGTGCCTGGGCATAGTGGGGGAAGTGCACCAGGAAGATATGCCGGCCACCAAGCTCCAGTCCGGCATCCATGCCATGGTAATAGACGACGCTCCCCGGTTCCTGGGCCAGCATGAACATGGCATAGGTGTCCCCCTCGTTGTTGCCGTGAATCACGTGCACCGGCAATCCTGCGGCCTGAAGGGGTCGCAGGGCTGTGGGCGCCACGACATCGCCGCAGTGAAGTACCGCCTCCGCCCCGAGGGACTTGGCTTCCTCCACCGCCGCTTTCAGAAAGGGCCGGTTGTCGTGACTGTCGGAAACAATACAGATTTTCATCAGCTAACCGCGAAGACGCAAAGGTCGCAAAAGAGGGCCGCCTATTTTAGCCAAACCCGGTCGTAACTTCACTGGCCATGTGCCGGCAGAGTGGGACAGAAAACGATGTGCACCGCTGCGGTCAATGATTCCCGTCAGAAGTGCGGCTTCTCCGGCGCCTCCTGGTACATCTTGACGCTGGAGAGCAGCTCTTCCTTGGCTGCATCGATATCGCCCCAGCCCTCCACACGGACCCATTTGCCCTCATCAAGGTCTTTGTAGTGCTCGAAGAAATGGGCGATCTGATCCAGCAGGACCGGCGACATATCGTCGATGTTCCGTGCGCTCCGGTACAGGCGGCAGAGTTTGTCCACCGGAACGGCCAGAATCTTGGCGTCATCCCCGGATTCGTCAGTCATCTTCAACACACCTACCGGCCGGCAAAGGATGACGGAACCGGGGATGAGCGGGACGGGGCTGACGACCAGCACGTCTACGGGGTCACCGTCTTTGGAAAGGGTACGCGGGACATAGCCGTAGTTGCAGGGATAGTGCATGGCGGTGTTCATGAACCGGTCCACGAACATGGCACCGGTCTCCTTGTCGACCTCGTACTTCACCGGATCGCTGTGGGAGGGGATTTCGATAATGACGTTGATTTCGTTGGGAACGTCTTTCCCGGCATCGACGCGGTCGAGATTCATTGTGGGATAAACTCCTCTTAATGCCCTATAAGAAAACGGCACAGTATAAAAGGGCTAGTGGCTAGTGGCTAGTGGCTAGTGGCCAGTGGCCAGTGGCGAGTGGCGAGTGGCGAGTGGCGAGTGGCGAGGGGCGAGGGGCTAGGGGGGGGAGTGGCGAGGGGCTAGGGACGAGGGACGAGAAAAGAGAGTGGGACGAGAGCGAGACGAGGAAAGTGGGCTTGGCAACTAACTACTAGCCACTCGCTACTAGCAACTAGCAACTAGTCACTTAAACAGAGAGGCCGGGCGATGAGCCCGGCCTCTTGCCTAATCAATCAATCGCTTAACTCCAGAATTGCACCACCAGAGGCACAATCAGCAGGGCTACGATGTTCATGATCTTGATCAGCGGGTTGATGGCCGGTCCGGCGGTGTCCTTGTAGGGGTCGCCGACCGTGTCGCCGGTGACCGCCGCCTTGTGGGCTTCAGAACCCTTGCCGCCGTGGGCGCCATCCTCGATGTACTTCTTGGCGTTATCCCAGGCGCCGCCACCGACGGTCATGGAGATGGCCACGAACAGACCGGTGATGATGGTGCCCAGCAGAAGGCCGCCGAGGGCGAGGGGGCCAAGAATGAACCCGACCAGGATCGGTACCAGCACCGGCAGCAGCGAAGGAACGATCATCTCCTTGATGGCGCCTTTGGTCAGCATGTCCACCGCACGGGTGTAATCCGGCTTCTGGGTACGGTCCATGATGCCCGGCATTTCTTTGAACTGGCGACGCACCTCGTTGACGATGTCGCCGGCCGCACGGCCTACCGCTTCCATCGCCATCGCCCCGAACAGGTACGGGATGAGGCCGCCGATGAACAGACCCATGATTACCCGCGGGTCCGACAGGAGAAACTGCAGCTCCATGCCTTCATCGGAAAGGGCGTAGGTGTAATCGGCAAACAGCACGAGGGCAGCAAGACCGGCGGAGCCGATGGCGTAGCCCTTGGTGACGGCCTTGGTGGTGTTGCCGACTGCATCCAGCGGGTCGGTAATATTGCGGACCTTTTCATCCAGCTCCGCCATCTCGGCGATGCCGCCCGCGTTGTCGGTGATCGGACCGTAGGCGTCCAGGGCCACAATGATGCCGGTCATCGACAGCATAGAGGTCGCGGCGATGGCGATGCCGTACAGCCCTGCCAGCTCGTAGGAGCCCCAGATCGAGGCGACGACCGCAAGCACCGGCAGAGCGGTGGAGCGCATCGAGACCCCCAGGCCGGCGATGATGTTGGTGGCGTGACCGGTGGTGGAGGCTGCGGCGATGTGCCTTACCGGACCGTACTCAGTCGCGGTGTAGTATTCCGTAACCACCACCAGCGCAGCGGTAAGTACCAGTCCGACCACAGCGGCCCAGAACAGGTTGACGGTGTTGATCACGTCACCGGCAACGGTGATGGTTCCCTCGGGGAATATCCAGGTGGTGACGGGATAGAAGGCGATGGTAGCCAATACACCGGCGACGATGAGCCCACGATAGAGGGCGTTCATGATCTTGCCGCCTTCGCGGACCTTCACAAAGAAGGTGCCGATCACCGAGGCTATGATGGAAACACCACCGAGAACCAGCGGGTAGATGGCGGCCATGCCATTGTCGCCGGCCACAATCAGGCTGCCCAGCAGCATGGTTGCGATCACCGTTACGGCATAGGTCTCGAACAGGTCGGCGGCCATGCCGGCGCAGTCGCCCACATTGTCGCCCACGTTGTCCGCGATTACTGCCGGGTTGCGGGGATCATCCTCGGGAATGCCGGCTTCCACCTTGCCGACCAGGTCAGCACCGACATCCGCACCTTTGGTGAAGATACCGCCGCCCAGTCGGGCGAAGATGGAGATGAGCGAACCACCGAAGCCGAGGCCGACCAGCGCGTGAATCGCATCGTTGGTGCTGAGGTCCATGCCGATCAGAATGGCGAAATAGCCGGCGACTCCGAGCAGGCCCAGACCCACCACCAGCATGCCCGTGATGGCGCCGCCGCGGAAGGCGACCTGCATGGCGTCATTGAGTCCGGTATTGGCTGCCTCGGCGGTACGCACGTTGGCGCGCACGGAGATACTCATGCCGATGTAGCCCGCCGCACCGGAGAAGACCGCGCCAATCAGAAAGCCGAAAGCACTCAGCCAGCTGATGAACAGGCCGACAAGAACGAAGAGGACAGCACCGACTATACTGATGGTGGTGTATTGACGGTTGAGGTAGGCATTCGCTCCCTCTTGAATTGCCCCGGCGATTTCCCGCATGCGGTCGGTGCCGGTGGATTTGCCGAGTATCCATTTGACGGAAACGGCGCCGTAGACGATGGCGGCCGCGGCACACAATAGTGCAAATACTAGCCCTGTAGTCATTGGGTCCTCCCCTAAGTGTATAAAAAGCTTTTGTTGTTAAACCATCCGGCTTCTGGATTGTATTTGGTCTAGATCCAGTTACCCCAGAAAGACAAAGGGGAGCTGACGCTCCCCCCTGTTCCGTTCACTTTACCTCGAACTCGGTGTCGAGTTTTTTCTCAACCGCCACATTCTTCAGCATGACGTATTGCGGCAACCCGTTCTTGTAGGGCGGGTAATCCTCACCCTTGATCAGCGGTTCAAGGTACTTCCGGCACTTCGGCGTGATATCGAAGCCATCGCGGCTGATGAAGCTCTTCGGCATCATCTTTTCCTTGTTGGCGACCCGGCTGAGTGGCGCTTCTCCGACGCTCCAGCGATAAGGACTGTCTTTTTTACGCACGACGGTGGGCATCACCGAGTTCTTGCCCTTCAGAGCAAGCTCGACAGCAGCCTTGCCCATGGCGTAGGCCTGCTCTACATCGTTTTTGGACGCAATGTGGCGGGCGGCACGCTGCAGGTAGTCGGCAACTGCCCAGTGATACTTGAGGCCCAGATCCTCGCGAATCATGTTGGCCACCACCGGGGCGACACCGCCGAGCTGCGCGTGGCCGAAGGCATCCATCAGGCCCTGGTCGGCCAGGAATTTCCCTTCAGGGTCCTTGACTCCTTCGGAGACGACCACCGAGACGTAGCCGTACTGGTCGACCTTCTCCTTCACCTTGGCCATGAACTTGGCGCGATCAAAGATCACTTCCGGGAAGAGAATCACGATCGGCAGGTCGGTATCCTCGGTAGTTGCAAGCCCGCCTGCGGCAGCGATCCAGCCGGCATGCCGCCCCATCACCTCGACCACAAACACCTTGGTGGAGGTTTTCGCCATGGAGCGGACATCGAAACTGGCCTCGCGCACGGAGGTGGCGATGTACTTGGCTACCGAGCCGAAGCCGGGACAGTTGTCGGTAATCGGAAGGTCATTGTCCACGGTCTTTGGCACGTGGATCGCCTGGATGGGATAACCCATCTTTTTGGAGAGTTGCGAGACCTTGAGGCAAGTGTCGGCGGAGTCACCGCCGCCATTGTAGAAGAAGTAGCCGATGTTATGAGCTTCGAAGACCTCGATCAGACGCTCGTACTCGCGGCGGTTCTCCTCGACGCTTTTCAGCTTGTAGCGGCAGGATCCGAAAGCACCGGAAGGTGTATGGCGCAGGGCGGCAATGTCCTTTTTGCTCTCTTTGCTGGTATCGATGAGATCTTCGGTCAGGGCGCCGATGATGCCGTTACGTCCTGCGTAGACCTTGCCGATTTTATCTTTATTGGCGCGGGCGGTTTCGATTAACCCGCATGCCGAGGCATTGATGACGGCTGTCACACCCCCGGACTGGGCATAGAAGGCGTTCTTCTTGTTCGCCATGTTCCGTTCTCCCTAGTCTTTATTTGATGATTGTCGAAGTTCGGGTTACTTCTCGTTCTCTTGTTCCTCTTTCACGGCGTGGTCTGCCTGCACCTGGAGCAGGGTCACGGTGCACGTCGTGATATCGTCGAATTCTTCGATTCCGGTCCCGTAGGTCTGGTAAAGACGGTAGAAGAACTGGGCCCGGTAGCGGTTGTCCCCCACCTTCGCGATAACGAAGTTGGCATTATCGACCTTCCAGTACAGGGCAGGACAGGGCGTAAGCACAGTCGAGTGGGGGTCGAGCCTCAGTTCGATCTCGACCTGATCCGGTTCAATGGGGCGTTTATAGCGCTCTTCGAGGGTACTGCGTACGGTCCAAAGCTCGCTTTCGGAAAACTCGGGAATGCTAGTCATGTAAAGCCTTTGACTCTTTCTTGCGTGTATATAATGACGCGGCCGTCGAGACCTGAAACGGCTTTATAACAAAAATCCGTCGGAGTTACATTGACTTGAGGAATCGAGTGCGATTAGCTTAATCCGTCGCTGCGGTCAACGGTAATGCAATTTGTATATACGGCCATCCATAAAACTTAAGCCCGGCCCTTCCATGGATGCGTTCTGTGGCGCGGCAAATGTGGTCGCTCGAGGGCTTCGCTCGGCATGAGTCCGCAGGGGCCATACCCGCGCAAATGTCCCTGACTGGTTGAAAACGACGCATCGGCGCGGATTGATGAAAGGCTCGGGTTTGGCACGCTGATAAAAAAAATACGACTATCCAAAAAGCTATCGGGAGTGAGAGATCAAGATGAGAATCGTACTGCTGGGGGCACCCGGGTCGGGGAAGGGAACACAGGCGCAGCTTCTGTCGGATAAATACGAGATCCCGCAGATCTCCACCGGTGACTTGCTTCGTTCCGCCGTCAGGAACGATACGCCGATCGGGCAACGGGCGAAAGCCGCAATGGAAGCGGGACAACTGGTTAGTGACGAGATCGTCCTTGCCATTATCAAGGAACGGGTTTCCCAACCCGACGCCCAAAGAGGCTTCATCCTCGATGGCTTCCCCCGCAACATCCCTCAGGCCGAGGCCCTGGATAGTGTGCTGGATGAAATCAATCAGCCGATCCAGGGTGCAATCCTGATAGATGTCGACTTTGACAGCCTGGTTCAGCGTCTTTCCGGCCGTCGCACCTGCGAATCGTGCGGCCAGGTCTATAACGTCTTTACCTCACCCCCCCGGCTTGATGATCAATGCGATCTGTGTGGTGGCAACCTTCGCCATCGTGCGGACGATAATGAGGAAACCATCAGCAACCGGCTCCGGGTCTTTGAAGCCCAGACCCTGCCGTTGACGGAATACTTCCGCGCCCAGGGCAAACTCCACACAATCGAGGGGACGGGTGAGATCGAGGATATTTTCGAGCGCGTTGATGCCGCGGTGCAGGAGATCAAGGCAAGACCGCAGGCCCCCGTAACGCCGCCAGCTCCCGCAGCCGCAGAACCGGTCCCACCGGTGCCGGAAACCGCGAAAGCCCAAGCAGAGAAGGGAGCCGCACAAGTGCCCCAAGCTGCTGCCGGTGGCGGGAAAACGGCCCCGGCGAGCGGGAAGCCCGCGCGTGCCAAAAAGCGCACCCCGAGGAAGGCAACGGCCAAACCGGCACCTGAGAAGGCTGCAGTAGAGGCGAAACCAAAGACCACGGCAAAGAAGGCAGCAGCACCGAAGAGCACTGCCAAGTCGACACCGAAGAAGGCAGCCCCGAAGAAGGCCGCTCCGAAGAAGGCAGCCCCGAAGAAGGC
>NZ_FMWD01000004.1:16429-137035 GCF_900102855.1 Thiohalomonas denitrificans | reverse complement strand
CTGCCAAGAAAAAGTCTGGACGGGGTCGCTAGGAGCCTTCGAGCCCGAGCCGAGCAGGTCAGTCTGTTCTCGGATAGGCTTCTAATGGCCCATCGGGAAAAGGGGTAACATCCAGCCGTTCTCACAAGGGCAGCCGGCGTGTTTGGCTGGGAGTGTTTCCCGGAGACAGGTCGGCGGTTTTTGGCTCGCGCAGGTGAGGAGCGTCGGTACGAGGCTTTGTCGATAGAGGTCTTTGCGGTAAATACCGGGCCCCGGCCCCTACGGGCCGTGCCGGTTGCGGCGTTGCTGGGTGCGGCGCTCCATCCACTGTTCGATGATCCCCCAGAACCACTCTCGCCACCGTCGGTACCAGGGCCGGGCAAACCAACCTTCACAGCTGTATTCGTAACTCTCCTGGAAATCGCGCTCGAACATGGCCCCGGCCGCGCCCCGCAGTTCGGGATCGTCGATCTCCTGGTTCGCCTCGAGATTCCAGCTGAAATTCCAGCGATCAACATTGCTGGAACCAATCGAAACCCATTCGTCGCACATCAATACCTTGGCGTGAAGGAATCGCGGCTGGTATTCGAAGATTCGAACCCCGTGGCGGAGCAGGCGGCCGTAGTAGCGCCTCCCGGCGTGGCGAACGGGCGGGAGGTCCGTGAGTGGCCCGGGAAGCAGGAGCCGTACATCTGCCCCGCGTGCCACCGCCCGCCTCAGTGCCCGGCGGATCTTGCGGGAGGGAATGAAGTAGGCAGTGGCGATCCAGACCCGCTGCCTCGCACCACGAATCCGCTTCAGGAGAGAACGTTTTACCTCGGCTCTGGCTGGCGCATTCATGACCACCCGTCCCGGCCGGCCGGCCGGAAGCGGTTCGGGCACCGGCAGCTGAATCCCCAGCGGGGTGCTGGCCCAGCGCTCCCGGTTCTTCTCAAACAGATTGTGCCAGTCGGCTACGCAGGGGCCCTGCACCTCGACCATGGTCTCGTGCCAGCTCAGTTCCGGGTGCCGGGAGGGGTCGAAGTCATCCGTGATGCCGGTCCCGCCCACGTAGGCAAGCCGGCCGTCGATGAGCAGCAGTTTCCGGTGATCACGAAACAGATTGCCATGAAAACGGCCGTAGCTGACGGGGTTGTAGTAGACCAGTTCAACACCGGCCTGAATCAGGCGCCGCCGGTCATGGCGTGAAAGCTCGCCGGCGCCGTAGTGATCCAGCAGGAGGTGGGTACGAACACCACGCTCGGTCGCCCGGCTCAATGCATCAATGAACCGACTGGCGATTTGTCCCGATTCCATCAGGTACATCTCGAAGAGGATGTATTGCCGGGACTCATCTATGGCTTGCAGCATGACCGGGAAAAAATGCGCACCATCCACCAGTAGTCGAAACCGATTCCCGTCCCTCCATGGATAGCGGTAGGTTCTCGCTTTCACTTCCCCTCCCGTGCTCCAGGTCGGAAACTACAGATAACCACAGCCTTTCTCCGTGTCCTTGGCGATGAAAACCTCCAGACCTACGCTGTGGGGGCGGCCTCGATGGCCAGACGGCCCTCTTGAATGGAAAGTGCCATGCTGCCCTCGAGCATGGCTTGCAGGTCTGCACCTGCTACTGCGTGCCGCCAGCCCCGCAGCAGTGGCAGATCGCGTTCACCCAGGACCAGCCGTTCGAGATCGCGGCGGTTGGCGACGGCGGCGGGGCTCACCTGACGGGCTCGACAGCGAGCGCGAAGTACTGCCATAAGGGTATCGACCACCTCGTCCTGTTCCGGGGCCAGGCGGGGACCCTCCTTCACTTCAGGCCAGGTGTCGCGCGGAGCCTTTCGTCCCGATGCGACCCGCTCCAGCAGTACCTGGCCATCGCGCTTGATCAGTTTTTCCTCCACCCCGCGGATGCGTTCCAGCTTGGTGAGGCTATCCGGCATGTGGCGGGCGATATCCAGCAGAATAGCATCGGCCACAATCCACCGGCGGGGACGGTCGGCGGCAACGGCCCGCTGCTCCCGCCATGCTGCGAGTTGCTGTAGCACCGCGAGTTGCACACCCTTCAGTCGGCCCGCGCCTTTGATGCGCTGCCAGGCCTGTTCGGGGGAGTTGGTGTAGCGCTCCGGATCGGAGAGGGTGGCAAAATCGTCGATCAGCCACTCTTCGCGATCGAGTTCCACCAGCTGCGCGAACTGGCGGTGGTAGATATCGCGCAGGTAACGCACATCATCGGCGGCGTACTTGATCTGGTCCTGCTCGAGCGGGCGCCGGCACCAATCGGCACGGGCATGTGCCTTTTCGAGTTCGATGCCGAGTTCCGTCTTTACCAGGTTACCGTAGCCGATCTGGTCACCTCCGCCCAGTACGGTGGCGGCGATTTGGGTATCGAAAATCGGTGCCGGGACCGTTCCCCTCAGCCCGAAGAGGATTTCCAGATCCTGGTGAGCGGCGTGCAAAACCTTGGTGATGGCCGGGTCGTAGAGAACGTCGAGCAGTGGATCGAGGTTGGCGAGAGCCAGCGGGTCCACGCAGGCGACCACGGATTCATTGGCAACCTGCAGCAGGCAGAGGCGCGGGTAATAGGTCTTTTCACGAATGAACTCCGTGTCCAGCGTCAGCCATTGGCTGCCGCCGAGCTCATTACAGAGCTCTTCCAGCCCTTCCGGAGTGTCGATGTAGCGATCGGTCATTGGGGCCCCGCCTGATAAGTGGATACCGCATTATACGGAATATTGGTGTTAGGACTCGAACAGGGGTAATGGCGCGGTTCCGGACCCCGAATCGGCATTGATGCCGACTTTGTGCTGCGGCTATGATGACGGCCGAACTTTTGCTGGAGCCACCGGAGCCGATGCAGGCACTGATTGAGACATTCTGGAGCATCATGCGGTTGCGCGCGGGACCGCAGATTCTGCCTGCCTCCAACTTTCTGCTGGCACCGATTCTGCTTCTGCACTGGGCCGTCGGGGTGGGGCTGGGCGCCTTCAGCCTGGCCCCGGGGATGGCTCTCGCTTCGGCGCTTGCCGGCACGGTGATGGTAGTGATTTTCGTGCATGCCCTGCTTGGCCTGCGCGGACTTCGTGCGCGGGCGATCCAGACGTTGACCGCTCTGGCGGGCTGCGAGGTGCTGTTGGGGGCACTCGCGATTCCGCTGACCGCCTGGTTTTTTGCGGTTCCGGAGGCGCAGCGGGCCCTGCCGGGACTGCTTTCCTTGCTGGTTCTCGGGTGGAATATCGCACTGGCCGGTCATATCTTTCGGCACGCGTTGGGGATTTCGTCCAGCATGGGCCTGGTTGCAGCGCTCGGTTATATTTTGGTCTCGTTCGCTCTCGCCGGCGCCATTACTCCGGCGCCGTAACCCGGATGACCCCGCCATTTCACTGCAACGACGCTCAGGAGAGTGCAGAACCGCAGAGCAGCATGAGCAGCAGTTCACGAAGCGGGCTTCCCTCTTTGTAGTGAATCATTCAGGCTAACGGCATGCATATTCATATCCTCGGTATTTGCGGTACCTTCATGGGCGGTATCGCCCTGCTCGCCCGTCAGATGGGGCATTCGGTCAGCGGGCAGGACGCCGGTGTCTATCCGCCGATGAGTACGCAGCTGGAAGAGCAGGGGATTGCCCTCACCCAAGGGTGGGACCCGGCAGGTATTCCGGCCGGCGTTGACCAGGTCGTGATCGGCAACGCCCTGTCACGTGGGAATCCGGCCGTGGAGTACGTGCTTAACCGCAATCTTCCGTACACCTCGGGTCCCCAGTGGCTTGGAGAAAACCTGCTGCGGGATGCGTGGGTGCTCGCGGTAGCCGGTACCCACGGCAAGACCACCACCTCGGCCATGCTCGCATGGATACTGGAAGAGGCCGGACTGGCGCCCGGATTTCTAATCGGTGGCGTGCCGCAAAACTTCGGCATTTCGGCACGCGCAGGTGACACACCCTTTTTCGTCGTGGAAGCCGATGAGTACGATACCGCCTTTTTCGACAAGCGCTCCAAATTCGTCCACTACCGTCCACGCACTCTCATCCTGAACAACCTGGAATATGACCACGCCGATATTTTTCCGGATCTGGCTGCCATTCAGCGGCAGTTCCACCATCTGGTGCGGACCGTACCCGGAGAAGGGCTGATCCTGGCCCCTGATCGTGAACGCAATATCGGCGAAATGCTGGAAATGGGTTGCTGGACACCGGTGGAGTCTATCGGTTCGGATGAGGGCTGGATGGCGCGGAACAGCGTCACCGACGGCAGTTGTTTCGAGGTGCTCTGGAAGGGCCGGTCACAGGGGAGCGTCGCCTGGGAACTGCAGGGTGAACACAACGTGGCCAATGCCCTTACGGCGATCGGTGCCGCACGTCATGCCGGCGTACCGCCGGCCCAGGCCATCGAAGCCCTGGCGGGCTTCAAGAGTGTCAAACGGCGCATGGAGTTACGCGGCGAGGTGGCCGGAGTTACGGTCTACGACGACTTCGCCCACCATCCCACCGCCATCACCACCACACTGGAGGGACTGCGCCGCAAGGTGGGCGAGGCCCGTATTCATGCGGTGCTCGAACCGCGCTCCAACACCATGCGTATGGGCGTGCATCGGGATGCTCTGGGCGAGTCGTTGCGGCAGGCCGACCGGATCTATCTCTACAAACCGGCCGACCTGGGCTGGGACCCGGCCTCGATGCTCCGGCCCCTCAAAGCCGGGGCCGCCGTCTACGACGAGATAGAAGCTATTATTAGAGATTTGGTGGCTGAGGCTCGTCCCGGCGACCAGATTCTCGTTATGAGCAACGGCGCCTTTGGCGGCATCCATGAACGTCTTTTGAGTGCACTGGAAAAAACGGCGATGCCGCAGAGACGCAGCTAGGGGCCTGTCCGAGAATTAGCAATGGGCTCCAAAATGTAGGTTGGCGCTGAGGAACGAAGCCCAACAAAATCAGCGTTGGGGTTCGCATAACTCACCCCAACTTACAATAAGCACGATGTTCTCGGACAGGCTCCTGGCAGCCTGTCCTTTATATTCACTGGAGTCGCGATGCCTGTATCGATCACCGAGATCGCAGTTCCTCCAGCAGTCTTCGGGTTTCAGCGCCTCTGCGGTAGTGTTTTTGATGGAGAGCCGCTGTGAGCCGCAAGGCGGTGACGCTGGCGATCACCGGGGCATCCGGGGCCGTGTACGGTCTGCGGCTGCTGGAGTGCCTGATTCAAAGTGGCCGTCCGGTCTATCTGATGGTATCCCCGCCGGCACAGGTGGTGATCGCAACCGAGACGGATCTGGACCTGCCTGGAACGCCAGCCGCGATGCAGGGATTCCTTTCGGAGCGTTTCGGGGCTGCTCCGGATCAGCTTCAGGTATTCGGGCGGGAGCAGTGGATGGCGCCGGTGGCGAGTGGGTCGGCGGCACCGGATTCGATGGTGGTGTGTCCCTGTTCCACCGGCACACTTTCGGCGATCGCCACGGGCGCCAGCAACAACCTCATCGAGCGTGCTGCGGATGTCGTACTCAAAGAGCGTCGCCGGCTTGTGCTGGTGCCGCGGGAGGCGCCCCTGTCGGCGATCCACCTGGAACATATGCTGAATCTCTCCCGGCTCGGTGTGACCATCATGCCGGCCGCACCCGGTTTTTATCACCACCCGAAATCCATCGAAGACCTGGTCGATTTTGTGGTGGGGCGTGTACTTGACCACATCGATGTTGAACATGCGTTGGTGCCCCGCTGGGGTTACCGCGGCAAACCGGGCTGAGGCAAAATGTCGGGTGAGGCGAATGAAATTCCGCTGTTTCCCCTCCATACGGTACTGTTTCCCGGCGGTCCGCTGACGCTACGACTCTTCGAGCCCCGTTACCTGGACATGGTCAGCCGCTGTCTGCGCGATGACTCCGGTTTTGGTGTGGCACTGATCCGGCAGGGCGGGGAGGTGGGCGAGGCGGCTGAAACCCATAACATCGGCATGCTGGTGCGGATCACGTACTGGGAGCGCCGGCCCGACAAGTTGCTGGGGATTACGGTTCGTGGCGAGCGCCGGTTTCGTATCCTTTCCACCCGCGTAATGCCCGATCAGCTGGTGATGGCGGAAGTTTCCTGGCTGCCCGCGGCCGAGTCCGCGCCCGTACCGTCGCGGTTTGCTCCCCTTGCGGAGTTGCTACACGGGATCATCGACCAGCTGGATCATCCCTATATCACGCTGCCGCGTCACTTCGACGATGCAGCTTGGGTTGCGGGCCGGTTGGCCGAAATTCTGCCCCTTGCCCTTTCCCGCAAACAGCGGCTTCTGGAAAGCGACGATTCCTATTGGCGCCTTAGCGAAATCCAGAACGCCATCGCCTCGGGCGCTTCTTGAGATAGATCCATTTTTCCGGGTTGCAAAACAGCTCGACCTGAACGGGATCAGGGGGAACGGATTAGCAGTACATGCCCTTTCCAGTCTTTTGCGGTAATCTCCCTGTTGACGGTTCGGAAAGGCAGTTCGAGCTGGTCGAGTGTTCCGGCCAACTCTTCCAGGGGTGCCCCAAAGCGGGTTCCGGTTACAGGTACCGTTATCGCGGGAATAGAAGTTTCCATCAGGCAGGAAACGTTGCCCTCCCACAGCGGCAGGCCCCGTGGTTCGAGAGACACATGGCTTGGCCACAGCCGAAGTGCCTTGAGAGGGCACTCCGCTCCACCATTCCGGATCAATAACAGGCTTTCGTTCAGCCCCTTGTGAACCTGCGGCAGAACCGGGACCGAACCGAGCGGGACATCGCTGAGCCAGCGCAGCCAGGATAACCCGGTCAGTGGGGTGGGGGGCTGCCATCCGACGCTCTGCAACCGGTCGCGGAGATTCTGCAAATCCCCGGCATACTGCAGCGTCAGCGGATGGCGCCGAACGCCTCGCAGTTCGGCACGAAAGGCGGGAAGTTGTCGCCATGCGCCCGATTGCCAGTCAGTGAAAGCGATCTGCTGCGTGTCGGGTGTTTTCGCATAGAGGATCAGGTCCTCCCTGTGATGGCTGGCGATGTTCCAGGTGCCCGCAATAGCCAGGGCGCCCAGCGCAACGATTCCGAGCGCGCCGGGGGAGAGGTGTCCAGCCGGATGGCGGCGGTAGGCGATGCCCACCAGAGCGACCCAGGCCAGCCCCAATGTGAGGCCCCCGAGTACATCGGTGAGCCAGTGCACGCCCAGGTAGAGCCTGGAAAAGGCGATGGGGATGACCAGAAGTGCCGCCACCGCATAAGCCAGCCATCGGCTCCGTTCCGGCAGTTCGCGTCCGATTAATACGGAAAGAAAACCGAGCAGGGCCGTGCTGCTGAGCGCATGGCCGCTTGGAAAGCTGTAACCGAAGACGCCCTGGTAGATTTCGGTCGGTCTTTGCAGCGCCGTAAACGCCTTGAGGCCGTAATTGGCTACCAGCGTAAAGGTTCCGACGGCAGCCCAGTGGGCGGCGGCACTGATCCGGCCTCGCAGCAGCAGCCAAGCCAGAACGACCATGAAAAGTGGCACCAGAACCCGGCCATCGCCCAGCTCGGTCGTCGCCACCATCAGCCGGTCCATCACCGGTGTGCGCAACTCCTGCAGTGAGTGGAAAACATAGGAGTCGAGGTTCGGAAACCATCCCTCCTCGCCGCTGAATGGAAAGAGCGTCACGAACCCCGCCACCGCCCCCAGAAGCAGAAAGGCCAGCAGCGTCAGCGCCTTGCCTTCCGGGTGATGGGGGTCGAGCAGGGCTGTGGGCAGACGTCCGGCGTAGGGATGGCGCTGACTCCAGCCGAGCAGGGCGGCGATCATCGCGTGCGCTTTCGGGTGAAGCCAACGGAAGGTGTGCTTGGCTACCCAGAAGGTGAACAGGAGCAGAGTCAGCAGCAAGACGATCAGGGCCGCGAGGCGCATGGCCACTTCGGCAGCCAGTCCCAGGGTGGCGGCGAACACCACTCCGGGAAGCACATAGGCGGGCGCCCACAGGATTCCGGAGACTACATTAACGGCAAAAAAACGGCCGACGGGCATGTCCATCATGCCTGCCACCGCAGGAATGATGGGTCGGATGGGGCCGATAAAACGGCCCAAGAGGATGCTCTTTCCGCCGTGGCGCTGAAAGAAACCGGTGGCGTTCTCAATGAATTCGGGATGGGTCCGGAATGGCCATTGTGTTTTCAGCCCCTCGTGGAAGTACCGCCCCAGCCAGAAGCTGACACCATCGCCGGCAATGGCGCCCGCCGCCGCCCAGGCAAGGGTTGGCCAGAACTCGAGACTTCCGCTACCGACCAAAGCACCGATCCCGAACATCAGCATCGCACCCGGCAGAAACAGCCCGACGACCGCAAGCGATTCCGAGAAGGCGATCAGAAAGACCAGTACTCCCGCCCAGGTGGAGTGGGTTTCTATCCAGGCCAGCAGTGGCGCGATCAGTTCCATAGCCGAATTCTACCCTGCAGCCGATCCGCGTGCAGGTTGCAGCAACATGCAATGTTCCATTTATGTGACTAGTCTGCAAATAGAATCATGGGCAAACTCAAGGAGGAGCACTCATGGCGAAAATGGCGAAATTCAATACTTGGGACTGGGTCGCACTGGTGCTGTTGATCGTCGGTGGCCTCAACTGGGGTCTTATCGGCATCTTCGGCTTCGACCTGGTGGCGGCTATCTTTGGTGAGATGAGCTTCCTTTCGCGGCTGGTGTATACGCTGGTGGGTCTCTCGGCGGTCTATATCGCTATCGAAGCGATACGCTGGGGAAGGACCAAGGAGGCTGTCGAAGCTTAGCCGGCTGGATCCTCAAATAGATAGACCACCGGGGAATGGTGCTTACGGGGACAGCCGGTGAAAGCCGGCTGCCCTCGTGTTCCCGCACTCCCTGTGGCCAAGCGGCAGTACCGGCCGGGTTTCATGGATATGCCGGATATTCACGTCCACACTTTCTTGACTGGCTGCCGCAAGATGGAAAGACATGCCCCGGACAGAAATCGACCTCCAACAGACCATCTCTTACCTGTCCATCCTCGATGAGGAGGGTAATGCGGATGAAGAGCTGGTCCCCGATCTCGACGACGATACCTTGCACCGGCTTTTCCGGGTGATGCTTCTGTCGCGCCGTTTTGACGAGCGCCTCCTGCAGCTTCAGCGCCAGGGCCGGCTCGGTACGTTTGCGCCGGTCAAAGGGCAGGAGGCGGCGCAGATTGGGGCGATGGCGCCACTGCGAAGAACCGACTGGTTCGTGCCCTCTTTCCGGGAGACCGCCGCGGCCCTCTGGCGTGACACGCCGCTCAGTGGCCTGCTTCTCTACAACGCCGGTTTCAATGAAGGAGGCCTCCCGCCGGAGGGCAACAATGATCTTCCCATTGCGATTCCCGTTGCCACCCAGGTGCCCCATGCCGTAGGGCTGGGTTATGCCGCCCGAGCCCAAGGCAAGGATGATGTCGCGATCGTCTTTTTCGGTGACGGCGCCACCTCCGAGGGTGACTTCCACGAGGCGATCAATTTTTCCGGCGTCTTCAGCACACCGACCATTTTTCTTTGCCAGAACAATCAGTGGGCCATTTCGGTGCCCCGTGAGAAACAGACCCACTCCAGGACACTGGCGCAGAAGGCGATCGCCTACGGCATCCCGGGTATCCAGGTGGACGGTAACGATGTGCTGGCTGTTTACGCAGCCACTGTCGAGGCGGTTGAGCGGGCCCGGGCCGGCGAGGGACCGACATTTATCGAATGCATTACCTACCGCCTCTCCCTGCATACCACCGCCGACGATCCGAGCCGCTACCGATCCGAAGAGGAGGTGCAGACCTGGGAGCGGAAAGAGCCGCTCATCCGTTTTCGCCGTTACCTCGAGAGTCGGGGCCTGCTTTCGGATCAGGAGGTGGAACGCCTCGAACAGGAAATCAAAGAAGAGATCGAACAGGCCTGGCAGGAGGCGCAGGTGCAGATGGAGAACCCCGACCCATCGGTGATGTTCGAGCATATCTATGCCGATCCTCCGGATTACCTGCAGGCGCAGCGGGCGGCATTTCAGAAGGAAATCGGCGGTGGCTAAGCTGACCATGGCCAAGGCACTGAACCTGGCGCTTGCCCAGGAGATGGAGCGTGACGAAAGCGTCTGTGTCATGGGTGAGGACGTGGGACGTGACGGCGGTGTGTTTCGTATCACGGAAGGATTGATTGACCGCTTCGGTGACGTCCGGGTCATGGACACGCCGCTGGCGGAGTCGGCGATCGTCGGGGTCGGTATCGGTATGGCCGTGGCGGGACTGAAACCGATTTGCGAGATTCAGTTTTCCGGTTTCAGCTATATGGGCATCGACCAGCTCGAGTCCCACGCCGCACGCATGCGCTGGCGCTCCCGGGGAAGGTGGAGCGTACCGATGGTGGTACGGGCGCCCTATGGCGGCGGGGTGCGTGCTCTCGAACACCACTCGGAGAGCAAGGAGGTCTATTACGCCCACACCCCCGGCTTGAAAATGGTTATCCCCTCCGGACCACGCAACGCCCGCGCCCTGCTGGTCAGCGCGATCCGCGACCCGGATCCGGTGGTGTTCTTTGAGCCCAAGGCGGTTTACCGCGCTTTCCGCGAAGAGGTACCGGATGAAGAGGAGACGCTGCCCCTGGGCAAGGCCCGAATCGTCCGCGAGGGCGGCGATATCACGCTAGTGGCGTATGGTTCCATGCTACGGCCGACGCTGGAAGCCGCCGAGCAGCTGGCCGGTGAGGGCGTCGAGCCGGAGGTCATCGATCTGCTCACGATCTCCCCCCTGGATGATGAAATGATCGCGGCATCCGTGCGTAAAAACGGACGGGTGGTGGTGGTCCACGAGGCTCAGCGCAGCTTCGGGGCGGGGGCGGAGATTTTTGCGCGATTGATCGAGAAGGCCTTCTGGTACCTGGAGGCGCCGATGGAACGGGTGACCGGATACGACGTCATCGTGCCGTTCTTCGCCCGTGAAAAGGCGTACCTGCCTGATGCCGGGCGCATCGTGCGCGCCGCGCATCGGGCGCTACTGTAGGTCGGGCTCCAGCCCGTCAATTGCGGCATGGTCGTTGTATGGCCGCACCCGTAATTCTTCGTGTTCCCGGTGGTTGAGAAAATATGGCCGAATATCGAATGCAAGATCCCGGCGAGGGGATCCACGAGGCGGAAATCCTCGACCTGAAAGTCTCTCCCGGTGACCGGATACAGGAAGGGGATACCCTTTTTGCGGTGGAGACCGATAAGGCCGTCCAGGATGTACCCTCTCCCTTTACCGGAGAGATCACCGACGTCCGGATCAACGAGGGTGATACGGTCCGGGTTGGCGACGTGTTGCTGACCTATGCGGCCGAGGGTGAAGAGGCGAAAGGCGAAGAGGCCGGAGGCGAGAAGGGCAAGGCCGAAGGCGAAAAAGCGGCGAAACCGCCGCCCGAGAAAGAGGCGAAGGAGCGGCGGCCGTCCCGGCCCGAGCGGGAGCAGCCGGCGCGGGAGGGTGCACCGGTACCCGCTTCACCCGCAACCCGTCGGCGGGCCCGGGAGCTCGGTGTCGATCTGCGACAGGTCGAACCCGGCGGCCCACACGGGCGGGTGACCAATGAGGATGTCCAACGCGCCGCTCAAAAAGCGGAGCGCGAGCCCGCTCTCGGGATGCCTGAAGCACAGCCCGAAGAGCCGTCGGAACCGCGCCCGCTCGAGCTACCCGATTTCAGCCGCTGGGGAGCCGTGGAGACGCAGCCCCTGCGCGGCATCCGGCGCGCCACGGCTCGACAGATGGAGCGCTCCCGCACTGTCCCCCAGGTCACCCATCAGGACCTGGCGGACATCACCGCACTCGAGTCGTTTCGACGCGAACACGCCGATTCGGTCAAGGCGCGCGGCGGCAAGCTGACCATGACCGTTATCGTCATGAAAGCCGCCGCCGCCGTTCTGCGCCGGTTTCCACGTTTCAATGCCACTCTGGATGCGGAAAACGAGACCATTATCCTGAAGCACTACTGCCACATCGGTATGGCCGTCGCCACGAAACAGGGGCTGCTGGTGCCGGTAGTGCGGGATGTCGATCGCAAAAGCCTGACCGAACTGGCCATGGAGACCACCGCCCTGGCGGAAAAGGCCCGTGCCGGAAAGATCGAGCTCGATGAGTTGCAGGGCGCCAGCTTCTCGCTGACCAATCCCGGTGGTATCGGCGGCACCTGGTTTACGCCGCTGATCAACCCGCCGGAGGCGGCCATACTCGGCATGACCCGCGCCGACTGGCGGCCGGTGCTCGAGGGGGATCCCGAGCGGGGACGTTTCAAGGCGAGGCTGATGCTTCCTCTCAGCCTCACTTTCGACCACCGTCTCAACGACGGCGCCGACGCCGCCTACTTTGTGCGAAGCATCACCGAGATGCTGGCCGATCCCGAGTCGCTGCTGTTATCGATTTGAGGGGCTATAACAGACGCAATGGGAGTGCAGCGATGCAGAAAGCCCGTTTGCATACGGACACGGATGAATCCGGAGGGCTACCCGGAAATTCAATTCTCTGCGTACTCTGCGGTGAATCACCCGGTCAGGAGGGCCGTCAATAAAATATGGTAATGGGCGAACTCCCGGTCAAGACCGACCTGCTGGTGATCGGCGGTGGTCCCGGCGGCTATGCGGCGGCCTTTCGTGCAGCCGATTTGGGGCTGGACGTCACCCTGGTGAGCGACGAACCGCCAGGCGGTGTTTGCCTGCTGCGCGGCTGTATCCCCTCCAAGACGCTGCTCTACCTGGCCGAACTGCTGGAGGCCTCACGCGCTGCAGAATCGATGGGGCTGCGGTTCGGTGAGCCGCAGATCGACCTGGAGGGTATCGGCCGCTGGCGCGACAAAGTCATCGGCCAGCTGACCCGGGGTCTCGAGGGGCTTTGCCGTAAGCGTGGCGTGCAACTCATTCGTGGCCGGGCCCATTTTGAAGGCCCTGAGCGGGTGCGGCTGGAACACTCCGATGTTGCAGCCATCGATTTCCGGCACGCCATCATCGCCACCGGCTCCCGGCCCCGGATGCCTCCCGGAGTCGAGGCGGGCGGCCGGATTATGGATTCCACCGCCGCGCTGACGTTGCCGGATATCCCGGAGCGCCTGTTGGCCGTGGGGGGCGGCTATGTGGGTCTGGAAATGGGTACCGTCTACGCCGCTCTGGGCAGTCGGGTCACGGTGGTACAGAGCCAGGATCGGTTGCTGCCTCCCGTCGATGATGATCTCGTAAAGCCACTGGTCCGTAAGCTCGAAAAGCAATTTGAAGCGATTCACTACAATACCAGGGCGACGGGTCTGGAGATTGGTGACGAGACCGTCCAGGTCACGCTCTCCGGGGATGTCGAGAGCACCGAACGGTTCGATCGTGTTCTGGTGGCGATTGGCCGGGTACCGAACATCGAGGGGCTCAATCTGGAGGCGACTGGCGTCGAGACTGACCGGCGTGGTGCTATCCAGACCGATGAGCAGCGGCGGACGGCCGAGCCCAATATTTTTGCCATTGGCGATGTGGCCGGTGGCGCGCTGCTCGCCCACAAGGCGATGCACGAGGGAAAAGTCGCCGCCGAGGCCATTGCCGGACAACCCGCAGCCTTCGATGCGCGCGCCATTCCTGCCGTGGTCTACACGGACCCGCAGATCGCCTGGTGCGGCCTCACCGAGGGAGAAGCCCAATCAGCAGGGACCCGGGTCCGGGTCGACCGCTTTCCGTGGAACGCCTCCGGCCGTGCCCTGTCCATGGGAGCCGGGGAGGGCATGACCAAGGTGATCAGCGATCCCGAAAACGGCCGTGTCCTGGGCGTTGGTATCGTCGGACGGGATGCCGAGGCCCTGATCGCCGAGGGAGTACTTGCCATCGAGATGGGAGCTGTCGCCGAAGACCTCGCCCGCTGCATCCATCCCCACCCCACCCTTTCGGAAACCCTCGGCGAGGCGGCAGAACTGACTCTGGGCGGATCAACCCACTTCAAGTAACTGCGGCTTCTCCGTCGGAACCGGAGTCCGTACAGCTGGTCCCAAATGCAGGCGCAGGTGAATGTGCACTCCGTGTGTGCTCCAGCCAATGGCGCTACAGGCCCTTATAGCGATATCATTAGGGAATCTGATCTTTCCACTCGACCTTCAGTCGTCCAAAATCGACTCGGAGCCCATCTTGAACGACTCGAATGACAGCGGCTGGCACGTCGACCGGTCCAAAAACATCGTTAGCCATATCGACGGGTTTTCGGCCGAAATGGCCCAAGGCCAGGTCCGTAATATCGTCCGACTCCCCCCGGAAACCGCTGCGCGTGATATTTCCCGCTACCTTTCCGGAGCTGAAAAGGCCTGGGCTGACGCCTTGCCCGCCGAAGAGGAAGACACGGGCCCCTCTGCCATTGCCCGGCTCATCGGCAACGGCCCCAAGCTGCGTCCCAATGTGGCGCCCCCTCCGAAAAAACGGACGTGGGAAGAAACCTATCCGCCAGCACCGATTCCGGAAGAGCCCAAACCCAAGTCCAGGCCCGCGCCAATCATAAAGGTGAAACGCCGTAAACGGATGCTGAAACCGGGTAGCGAAGACCAATAACGATAGGGCAGGCACTGTCCCAACGCTGATAACAATAACTTGGGGGAGACCGACGTGAAACTTGAGACGATTGCCATCCATGGTGGCTATGAAGCGGAACCGACCACCAAATCGGCGGCGGTACCTATCTATCAGACCACCTCGTACGTCTTTGATGATACCCAGCACGGAGCGGATCTATTCGACCTCAAGGTGCCGGGCAATATCTATACCCGCATGATGAACCCCACCAATGCCGTGCTGGAGCAGCGGGTGGCGGCAATGGAGGGCGGTATTGGCGCTCTGGCGCTGGCCTCGGGGATGGCGGCCATTACCACTACTATCCAGACGCTGGCGGAGGCGGGTGACAATATCGTCTCCATCAGTCGGCTCTACGGCGGGACCTACAATCTTTTCGCCCATACCCTTCCGCGTCAGGGGATCGAGGTGCGCTTCGCCGCCTACGACGACCTGGAGCAGATTGACAGCCTGATCGATGACCGAACCAAACTGGTGTTTTGTGAGTCCATCGGCAATCCCTCGGTGAACGTGACGGATATCGGGGCGCTGGCAACCATGGCCCATGCCAGGGGCGTACCGGTGGCAGTGGACAACACCGTGGCTTCGCCGGCCCTGTGGCGGCCCATCGAAGATGGTGCCGATATCGTCATTCACTCCCTGACCAAATATATGGGCGGGCATGGCACCACCCTGGGCGGAGTCGTGGTGGATTCCGGCAAGTTCCCGTGGGCTGAACACGCCGATCGATTCCCGATGCTCAATGAGCCGGATCCCTCCTATCATGGGGTGGTCTATACCGAGGCGCTGGGTGAGGCCGCCTTTATCGGCCGCTGCCGGGTGGTACCGCTTCGAAACATGGGCGCGGCGCTATCGCCCTTCAACGCCTTTCAGCTCATGCAGGGCATCGAGACGCTCTCGCTGCGCATGGAGCGCCACTGCCACAATGCGCAGCAGGTAGCTGAATATCTGCAGCAGCATCCGCAGGTGGAATGGGTGAAGTATCCGGGGCTGGCCGATCATCCGGAACATGCCCTCGCGCAGAAGTACATGGGCGGTCTCGGCTCCGGCATCCTCGCGTTCGGCATCAAGGGCGGCCGCGAGGCGGGTGCCAAATTCATTGATGCGCTGAACCTGGTGCTGCGTCTGGTGAATATCGGCGATGCCAAGTCCCTGGCCTGCCATCCGGCCACCACCACCCACCGCCAACTTAACGGTGAAGAGCTGGCAAAGGCGGGTGTTAGCGCGGATATGGTGCGTCTCTCGATCGGCATTGAGCACATCGACGATATTATCGCCGACATCGAACAGGCACTCGCGGGAGCCAGGTAGACCACCGCCCCGGCTCTTCGCCGGGGCACCTCCTTCACCAGTAGGTCGGGCTTCAGCCCGTCGGAACAGATGACAGCCTGAAGGCCGACCTACAGGAGACAGCGGTCCGGTCATCGGCACTGTAGGTCGGGCTTTAGCCCGTCGGAACTGGTGACGGCCTGAACCTACAGGAGATGGTGGTCCGGTCATTTGGTAATGTAGGTCGGGCTTTTGGCCCGTCGCTGTTTGGGATGCAACGCCCGAATCAGCCTTTCTGATAGGCGGCGATGGGGCTGCCTTGCACCGGTCCCACCGCGATATCGGCGGGCTCGATGGCGTGTCGCATAGCCGATGTGTAGATACGCAGGAGATCTTCCTCGCTTACATCAATGAACGAGTCCAACTCCGACAGCGCGTACACCAGATCACTATGGGCGATCATGCATTTCTCCCCCGAGCAGACGGGCAGCGGCAGCAGGGACCGGCGACCGCGATTCAGGATCGCGGGGTAGCGACGCCAGGCAAACGGATAATTCACCAGCACAGCGACTGTCAATATGACGACGACATTGACCAGTACCGGCTCCAGCAGGTAACCATACCCCAGGGCATGGACCTGCGGACCACCTACCACCGCCACCAGTGCCGTTGCCCCGCCCGGGGGATGAATGCAGCGCAGGTAGTACATCACCACAATGGCGATGGCCACCGCCAGCGGGCCGGCGAGTAGCGGGTTTGCTATCCAGGCGGCGCAGGTGACTCCCACTGCTGCCGACAGCAGATTCCCGCCAATCAGCGGCCAGGGCTGCGAAAGGGTGCCGTGGGGCACAGCAAATAACAGCACTGCCGAAGCACCCATGGATGCCACCATCAGTGCGGCACCGTGTAGATCCAGGATGCGGCTGCTCACCCAGAACACCATCAGAATACCAACAAAACCACCTACTGCCGATATCGCCTTTTCACGATGAGTGGTGGGATGCGTGTCGGTGCTGTTGAGGCAGTCCCGGAGGACGGCGTAGGCTCGCTGTACTACTGACATTCAGCCAGTGCTCCAGGCGCGCGGACGTTTCATCCCGGCCAGTTTGCAGGCCTGCTTGACATACCCGTAGGGGAATAGCTTGAACAGGTAATTGCGTGCCTTGCGGCCGTAACCGAGCTCTTCCGCGAGAAATTTGATGGTGAAGCGGGCATCGGGAGCGATTTGATGTTCGTCGTAATAGCTCCGCATGAACCGAAGCACCTCCCAGTGTTCCTCGGTGAGGTTCAGTCTCTCCTGGGCGGCGAGTTGCTCGGCCACGGCTTGATCCCAATAGCCCGGTTCGATGAGATAGCCTTCTTCGTCGGTGGCGACACGATTTCCTGAACTGTCGGCAATCATCGGTCACTCTCTCCTCATTTACTAACCAATCGCTGAATCGGTGTTCCTCTGCTGTTGCTAAGAGTAGAGATGGCATCTAAATCGGACAAACGATATTTTCTGCATCATAATATCGGGATATTCGATAGTAAAAGGGAGAGGAACCGTGGAGATCGAGTTTGCCCGCACCTTCCTTGCCGTGGCCGCGGCCGGCAATTTCGTAGGCGCCGCAGCCCGGCTACATGTGACTCAATCCACCGTGAGTTCGCGTATTCAGTCGCTGGAACGGGAATTGGGCGCACAACTGTTTCGTCGCGGCCGTGGCGGTGCCGACCTGACGGCTGCAGGGGCACGCTTTCTGCGCCATGCCAAAATGCTCGTACTGACCGTGGAGCAGGCACGGCATGAGGTCGGCCTGCCCGTCGGCTTCAGCGGCAGTATCACCCTGGGTGCCCGCATCGCCCTGTGGGATGGGTATTTGCCGCGCTGGGTCGATTGGATGAGAGATGCGGCGCCGGACATCTCGTTGCGCATGGAGGTGGGCCTCGAAGATGAAATGATCCAGCAGCTGGTGCAGGGCATCATCGATATCGGCGTGATGTATACACCGGAGCGTCGCCCCGGCCTCGGTATCGAACGTCTGTTCGATGAATCTCTGCTGCTGGTGACCACCAATCCGGACCGCGACTGGTCGGACAAGAACTATGTGCATATCGACTGGGGTCAGGAATTCCAGGCACAGTTCAGCACTATGTATGCAGAAGCCCCACCGCCGGCCCTGAATACGAACATTGGTTGGCTCGCCATGCAGTATCTGCTGCGTAACGGCGGCTCTGCCCACTTTCCCGCCCGCACGGTGCGATCCCTGATCGCCCGGGAATGGCTCTGGGTAGTGGAAGACAGCCCGGTGTTTACCATGCCCGCCTATATGGTTTATCCCCTCGATCGCAAGGAGGAGTGCCTCACACTGGCGCTGGAGGGATTGCGCGAGCTGGCAGAAAAGGAGCAGAGCGCAGCCTTGCGCTGAGAAGCCATTGCCGGCGCGGGATCTCGCCCAAAAGTCCGGCCAGCTCCTCCCCTCGATAGATTCCCTGCAAATCCGACCGAGTACCGATGGGTAATCGCCTGTTGAAAAAATGGGTGTATCACGTGTTGATATGTATCAATGTTTCATGTCAATGTATTCGGGCAGGTGACGCTCGCAAGCGAATGCCACGCCACTTGCGTGTATATAAAAACGAGGGGAGAGGTCATGTTGAAAATAAGATCCATCGCGCTCGCCGCTTCGGTGTGCGCGCTTGTTGCCACACCGGTCTGGGCCCAGGCCGGTAACCAGCCCCAGTCCAATGCCAAAGGTCCGGCCGCGCCGCCGATGACCGAGGCGGAGTTCGATCAGGCACGTCAAATCTATTTTGAGCGCTGCGCCGGCTGTCATGGCGTGTTGCGAAAAGGTGCGACGGGTAAACCGCTGACGCCGGATATTACCCGGCCGAAAGGAGAGGCCTATCTGAAGGCCTTTATCAACTTCGGCTCTCCGGGGGGCATGCCCAACTGGGGCACATCCGGGCAGTTGAGCGAAAAACAGGTCGATCTGATGGCCAACTTTCTACTGCATGAGCCGCCCACTCCGCCCGAGTACGGTATGCCGGAGATGAAGGCTAGCTGGAAGGTGTTGGTGCCGCCGGAGAAGCGGCCGAAAAAGAAGCAGAATGACCTGGACCTGGAAAACCTTTTTTCCGTCACCCTGCGTGATGATGGCAAGATTGCCCTGATAGAAGGGGACACCAAGGAAATCGCCCACGTTATCCCCACCGGCTATGCGGTACACATTTCCCGCATGTCCGCCTCCGGTCGTTACCTGTATGTGATTGGACGGGATGCAAAGATCAATCTCATCGACCTGTGGATGAAGAATCCGGAAACTGTGGCCGAGATCAAGGTGGGACTGGAGGCCCGTTCGGTAGAGACTTCGAAGTTCAAGGGTTGGGAGGACAAATACGCCATTGCAGGTACGTACTGGCCGCCGCAGTTCGTGATCATGGACGGTGACACCCTGGAGCCGAAGACGATTGTTGGCACCCGCGGCATGACCGTCGACACGCAGGAGTATCATCCTGAGCCGCGTGTCGCCGCTATTGTCGCCTCGCAGCAGCATCCGGAATTCATCGTTAACGTGAAAGAGACCGGCAAGGTAATGATCGTCAACTACGAGGATATCGATAACCTCGAGTTGAACATCGTCGGAGCCTCCCGTTTCCTACACGATGGCGGTTGGGATTCCACCGAGCGTTACTTCATGGCCGCGGCCAATCAGTCGAATCAGATCGCCGTTATCGACTCCCGGGAGAACCGCCTCGTCAAACTGGTGGATGTCGGCAAGATCCCGCATCCGGGTCGTGGTGCGAACATGGACGATCCCGAGTTCGGGCCTGTGTGGGCGACCGGCCATCTGGGTGATGAGACGATCTCCCTGATCGGCACCGACCCGGAAAAGCACCCGGAAAATGCCTGGAAAGTGGTGCGCACTCTCAAGGGCCAAGGCGGGGGATCGCTCTTCCTCAAGACCCACCCGAACTCCAGCAATCTTTGGGTCGATACCACGCTCAATCCCGATGAAAACATCAGTCAGAGCGTAGCCGTATTCGATGTCGACCATCTGGAGGAGGGCTATCAGGCCGTGCTGCCCATCGGCGAATGGGCCGACCTCGGAGAGGGACCGAAGCGGGTTGTTCAGCCCGAATACAACAAGGCAGGCGATGAAGTCTGGTTTTCGGTCTGGAATGGCCAGGACGAAACCTCTGCCATTGTTGTCGTCGATGACAAGACCCGCACGCTAAAGAAGGTTATCAAAGACGAGCGTCTGATAACGCCCACGGGCAAATTCAACCTCTACAACACCCTGCACGATGTCTACTAAGGCGGGCAACCCGTAACCGCAGGGATGCCGCTATCCAAGGGCCGGCCGGGGCGGGTTTTCCCGTCCCGGCCTTTTGCCTTTCTCAAACGCATCAGCAAACCGTTCGAACAGCTTTTTCCCCTGAATGGCGGAGAACTCGGTTCATCCGCGTATTCCCTGACTCTGCAGACTCAGCGTATAAAAGGATTCGACCGCCGTTCGGCGCCGAAAGTGGACATCGGGCCGTGGCCGGGGACGAATTCGATGTCGTCCCCAAGGGGCAGGAGACGGTCGTGAATGGCTGCAAGCAGTGCGGCATGATCGCTGCGCGGGAAGTCGGTGCGGCCGATGGAACCCTGAAATAGCACATCGCCGACAAAGGCCAGCCGGGTTTGCGGATGATAGAAGACGATATGCCCCGGCGTATGCCCCGGGCAGTGAATCACTTCCAGCTGCTCTTCGCCAACGCTCACCTTATCACCATGCTCCAGCCACTGATCCGGTTCGAACGACTCGATGTGCGGGAATCCGAACATCTCTGCCTGCTGCGGCAGTATCTGCAACCAGAAGGCATCTTCCCGCTGCGGGCCGATCACCGGCACACCGGCGGCATCGGCCAGTGAACGGGCCACTCCCACGTGGTCCATATGACCGTGGGTCAGCAGCACCTTCTCAAGCGTCAGCCCTTCCTGCCGAATCGCCGACATCAGCCGTTCCTGTTCACCACCCGGATCAATGAGTGCCGCACGCTTCGTGCGCTCGCACCAGATGAGCGAACAGTTCTGCTGGAAAGAGGTAACGGGAATGATGCGGTATTTCATAGGCAGGTTTGAGCCACAGAGAACACGGAGTAAAAACTAGTCGTGGGAGCGGCATCCTGCCGCGATGACTGGCTCAAAAAGGCATGGCGCCGATTCAGGCCAAACTTGCTCCTCTGTGTCCTCTGTGTCCTCTGTGTCCTCTGTGTCCTCTGTGGTTCTCCGTTGTTCACAGCGTGGAAAGGACTCGCCCGGCGGCCTCGATGGTGGCGTCGATATCCGCCTCGCTATGCGCGGCGGAGACAAAGCCGGCCTCGAAGGCCGACGGAGCCAGATAGACGCCTTCGTTCAGCATGCCGTGGAAGAATAGCCTGAAGCGATCCACGTTGCATTCCGTCGCCTGGGCGAAGTTGGTGACGTTCGGTTCGTCGGTGAAGAAGAGCCCGAACATGCCGCCCACGGCGTTGGCACTCATGGGGATTTCGTGGGTTTTGGCCTTCTCCAGAACACCCTTGACCAGTCGGTCGGTCTTCTTGCCGATGTCATGATGGAAACCCGGCTGCATGGCCAGCTTCAGGGTCGCCAGGCCGGCGGCCATCGCTACCGGATTTCCGGAGAGCGTGCCCGCCTGGTAGACCGGACCCAGCGGCGAGATGTGCTCCATGATCTTCCGTTTGCCACCGAAGGCGCCCACTGGCATGCCGCCACCGACCACCTTGCCGAGCGTGGTGAGATCGGGGGTGACCCCGTAGTGGGCCTGGGCGCCGCCGAGAGCCACACGGAAGCCGGTCATTACCTCGTCGAAGATGAGTACGGAGCCGTAGTCATCGCAGATCTCACGCAGCCCCTCCAGGAAACCGGCAACCGGCGGGATGCAGTTCATATTGCCGGCAATCGGCTCAACGATAACGCCCGCCACCTGGCCACCGATGTGACTGAAGGCCTCCTTGACGGCCTCGATATCGTTGAAGGGCAGGGTGATGGTGTGTTCTGCCAGCGCCGCCGGCACTCCCGGCGAGTTGGGTACGCCGAGCGTGAGGGCGCCGGAGCCGGCCTTGACCAGCAGGGAGTCGGAATGGCCGTGATAGCAGCCCTCGAACTTGACGATCTTGTCCCGTCCGGTCACCCCGCGTGCGAGGCGAATGGCGGTCATGGTCGCCTCGGTGCCGGAGTTGACCATGCGCACCATATCCATGGAAGGCACCAGCTCGCAGAGCAGGTCTGCCATTTCAGTCTCGATCGCCGTTGGTGCGCCGAAAGAGAGGCCGTTGGCCGCGCTCTCCTGGACGGCCCTGATGACATCGGGATGAGCATGGCCGGCCACCATCGGCCCCCAGGAAGCGACATAATCGATGTACTTTTTGTCACTCTCGGACCAGAGGTACGGCCCCTCGCCACGCTTGAAGAAAATCGGCTCGCCGCCCACGCCGCGGAAGGCGCGCACCGGGGAATTCACGCCACCGGGGATGTGTTTCTGCGCAGCGGTAAAGAGTTCGTGTGAATGCGGCATCTGTCGTTCCTTTTATTTGGTTTCTTAACCACGGGGATCACGGGGGAAATACTCGAAAAAACCACAGAGCACACAGAGAAAGATCACGCTCTGTAAACTCTGTGTGCTCTGTGGTTAATAGCCGTTCCCCGTGTTCCCCGTGGTTAATCATACAATTTTGAAATCGCTCGGGCGGCGGCGCGGATATCGTCGACGCCGAAAATGGCGCTGACCACGGCGAGCATGTCGGCGCCGGCCGCCACCAGGGTGCCGCCATTGTCGGCGGTGATGCCGCCGATGGCAACCACAGGCACGGTCAGGCGCGTCTTGGCATCGCGCAGCAGATCGGGGGTGGCGCGCACCGCGTCGGGTTTGACGGAAGAGGGGAAGAAGCTGCCGAAGGCGACGTAGTCGGCACCGGCATTTTCGGCCTCCAGAGCCAGTTCCAGACGGTCATAGCAGGAGACGCCGATGATGGCCTCCTGGCCCAGGACCTCCCGGGCCGCCGCGATATCGCTGTCGTTTTTGCCGAGATGGACGCCTGCAGCACGCGCCTGGAGAGCGATTTCCACATCGTCATTGACGATAAGCGGGATGCCGAGGGGGCGACAGAGTGTGACCAGGTCCTGCGCCTCCCAAAGGCGACGCGCCCGATCCGGATGCTTGCTTCGGTACTGGATCATACGCGCCCCGCCATCGATCGCCAGCGCGGTCGCCGGGACCAGCCGCTCGTCGGAAATGAGGCTTTCGTCGGTAATCGCGTAAAGTCCGCGAAGTATGTCGAATGTATTCATAGAGCGCTCATATAGTTCACCACAGAGGGCACCGAGGGGGGGCCGCATTGCGAACCGTACCCCCTGCTGCATAGGCTCGAATCAATGAAGAACGTTTAGCTGTCATTGCGAGGAGCCTCGGCGACGCGGCAATCCGGGGGTTGGCGTAGAGATTACTTCGTCGCTTAGGGCTCGGCTTTGGCATCCTGCGTCGCTCTACCACCTACATCCATGTAGGCGTCCTCGTAATGACAGCGGGGGCAAGTAGTTCAGGAGAGCACCACTTGCCGCTGTTCTCGGTGACCTCTGTGGTTAAACAGGATTCAGGCCTCTTCCTCACCGCGGGCCCAGAACAGGCGGTTCGGGTGGTGCTGTCCCATTCCCAGTCGGTAGCCGTGCTTGAGGCTCTCCCAGGTGTACTCCTGGGCCTCGTGTACGGCGACGAACGGCTCGACCCCTTGTGCGAGCAGGCCGGCGATCGAGGAGGCGAGGGTGCAGCCGCTGCCATGATAGCTGTGCGGCAGGCGCTCCCAAGTGAAGGTCTCCAGGTGGCGCATGCTGCCGTAGAAGCGGTTTTCGACATGGGGGCTGTTTTCGTGGGCTCCGGTGATGAGCACAAAATCACAACCCATGGAGAGTAGCTCCTGACCACAGGCATCCAGGGTGTCGGCTTCGCTGGCGAAACGGCGCGCCTCCTGGCTGTTGGGGGTAAGGATGGTGGTGAGCGGAAACAGCAACGAGACCATGGCCTCGCGCATGGCGGTATCCGACAGGCCGGTTCCGCCGCCTGCGGCGATAATCGGATCGAGGACCACCGGCACCTGCGGATAGTCGGTCAGCAGCGTATGAATCGCCTCGATATTCTCGATGCTGCCGAGCATCCCCAGCTTGAAGGCGGCCACGGGCATGTCTTCGAGTACCGCCCGGGCCTGCTCGATGACCAGGGTGGCGGCGACTTCGTCGAAGCTGATGACGTTGCGGGTATCCTGTACCGTCAGCGCGGTGACGACCGGAGCCGCATGACAGCCCATGCTGGCAATGGTTTCGATGTCCGCCTGAATGCCGGCACCGCCGGTGGGGTCGTTGCCGGCGAAGGTCATGACGACGGGAATTCTCTGTTGAGCCATGGTTTTCCTCCGGTTACAGCGTGCCTGCCTGCCCAGCAATAAAGGCGGTCTTCGCCGAAAGCTCCAGGGAACAGGTCCACTTGTAGGCCAAGTTCATGGTCTCCGCCTGAGCATAGACCCCATGCCCGCGAACCACCGCAATACGGTGTTCGGCAAGAGACTCGGCCACTCTGCCGGGCGCTTCCTCCAGGTAGTTTTCGTACGGGATGGTGATGACCGGGACGCTGCCGAAGTAGTAGTTCCCTTCGAAGTCGGGCGGCACGAAATCGTTGCCGTTCATGGTGAGCGCCACCGTATAGGCGCCGTGGCTGTGCAGCAGTGCTCCTGTCGATGAGTTGGCCTGATACACCAGTTGATGGAGTCTGGCGTCCAGAGAGGCGCCCTCTCCGAGAGGCCCCTGCCTTGCACAGCGAATCAGCTCCTGCGACTCCAGCGTATCGGCACACGCTCCGGTCGGCGTGACCCAGAAGTGTTCACCATCGGCAATGGAGGCATTGCCGCTGTGGGAATCGTTATAACCGTACTGGCGCAGCCACTGGTAATAACGGATCAGCTCATCACGTGGATCCAAGGCGTCCTCTCCGGTTGGCATTCGTGACGATTATACGGGATGAGGCTTCCGGCTGGACACGGTCGGTTGAAGATCACCACCGGGAAGCCCCCGGTGGTGATCGGCCCATGCTACTGGATCAGAAGTCGAACTTTACGCCGGCCATCACGCTGAAGGGCTTGTTGGGGCGTGCCCCGTCGGGAGCGCGGGAGACGATCTTCTGTTCGTCGAATACGTTCTCCACCTTCAGGAACAGCTCGGTGTTTTTCTGGAGCTGGTAGCGGCTGATGTAGTCGACCACGAACAGTGACTCGGTCTCCTGGCGCGGCGCACTGCTGTTGTTGCAGCCGACCTCGACACAGGTTTCGTCGATGTACTTGGCCACCGCGTAGTTGTTCCAGCCGTTCGGATGCTCGAGACCGACCCTGGCGCTGAAGATATTCTCGGGGACATCCTTCAGCCGATCTCCTTTTTGCTGGCCGCTGACGCTGTTGTCGGCACTGATCTCGGCCTTGGTGTGGGTGTAGGCCAGATTGACCGGAACGGTGAAGCTCCCTGCATTGAACTCGGTGCCCAACTGAGCCTCGAGGCCGGCAATCACCGCCTCGCCGTTCACGAAGCTGCCGGAGGTGGAGCCATCGCTGCAGGGTGTGCCCACCGAGCAGTTTTCGGTTTTGTTGGAGAAGTCGCTATAGAACCCGATGGTCTCGAAAAAGAGTTTTCCGGTGTTGTAGCGTCCGCCCAACTCCCAGTTGGTGCTGGTCTCCGGCTCCTGATTCTCCTTTGCACCACCGCCCAGTGGCGAGAAGCCCTTGTGGACCCCGGCCAGCAGCTGCCAGGAGGGAGTGACGTCGTAGGTCAGCGAGGCGCCCGGGAGCCACTCGTCGCTGCTATTGGAGACGGTCTTGTCGACGGTGGTACGGGCGACGTCGGCATACTGCACCCTTTTGCTCTCTACATCCTCGTAGCGCAAGGCAAGATTGACGTTGAGCGCCTCGTTCACCTGCCAGTCATCCGTGATCCAGAGGGAGGTGGCATCGGCCTCTTCGAGACGGTTATTGCTGCCGGTCGGGGCCTTGGTCGACTGGAAGACCAGCGAGCCGTTGACCTGGTCATAGGTGTCGACCGGCTGGAAACGGTCCATTTCGTCTTCGTGGAGCCGCCCGCCGACGGCGAGCCGGTGGAGTCCCATATCGATGTCAAAATTCAGTTCGACCCCCCGGGATTCGTACTCACGATTGTTATTTTTGTAATCGAGCCCGGCGACATCGACACTGCCGTCGAGAATTCCCTGTGCATTGGCATCGCCGGTATTCGCATCATCGACGAAACTGCCGCCTCCGAAGAGCTTGAACCAGTTGCGCGCAAATTCATTGTGATAGAGGGTCGCGCTGGCGGTTGTGCTGTCGCTCAGGGCGCGGCTGTAGGAGAGGCTGACGCCCGTGTGGTCATTGACCATCTGGTCGATGCTCGACAGACCATAGCGGCGGTTCGGATCGGCGTCGAAATCATCGTCGGTGAGGCCGAGATAGCTCTTGTTGGAGGTCTCCTCGGAGCGCTGCAGCTTCAGTAGAGCGCTCTGCTTCGGCCCGGTGGCCGACTCCCAGCCCAGTTTGGCCACGTAATCGGAGATGTGGTGTCCGCTGTCGCGGTTGCTGCGGTCGATGGACTTGAATCCGCCGCTGTTGCGCTCCGCCGTCTCGACCAGCCAGCCCCACTGCCCCGAACGGCCGCCGTAGTGGAGGTGTACGTCACTGGTGTCGTGGGAGCCCACACCGATACTCGCCGAGCCGCCATTCTCTTCACGGATCGGGGTCGAAATCATGTTCACCACGCCGCCCGTGGTCTGCGGGCCGTAGCGCAGCAGCGGCGCGCCCTTGAGCACCTCGATGGAAGACATGCGCATCGTGGTGGGGAAGTAGTAGGCGGCGGGGTTCGCATAGGGCCCGGGAGCGATCAGCACGCCATCCTCCATCAGCGTGATCTTTCCGCTGCGTGCGCCGGTGGCGCCGCGGATGCCGATGTTGGGGCGCAGGCCGTCGCCTTCCTCTTCGCGGATGTAGACACCGGGAACAGTCTTCATTACCTGGTTGATGTCGGTGGTGACCTCGGTCTTGAGCTGTTCACTATCGACCACGGCGCCCGAGCCGGGCAGACGCTTGGCCTCTTCGCTGGTACCGATGATGACCATTTGCTCAAGAGTGGTCTCAGCGGCCATCAGCCCGCCCGAAGTGAGGGCCAGGGTAACGGCGGTCGCGATCAGGCTGCGGCGCAGTGGCTGACGCCCGGTACTCGTGGTCAATGGATGCAGGGTGCTTTTCATGCCAGTCTCCCATGGAGTGGTTTAGGGATTTACGAGGCTGGCTGGCTGCACGTGCAGATTCGTGTGGCTGGCTGGCGCAACACAGGTTTTGGATAACCTGGTTAAAATTTATTTGGTCAGGATGAGCTTGTTATTGCTGGTGCGGCGCAGGATGTAGAGTTCTCCTTCGTGCTCGATGTGTAGTGGTTGACCGCGCGGCAGGAGATCGTTGCTGCTGACACGCAGAGGTGCCGATCGTGTTGCTGCGGTTACCCCCTCTCCGGTCTTCGGTCGAGGTTTGCTTCCAATATCTTTCATGGTCCATACACTGTCGGTTGGGTGACGAAGCCCATGCGCACGACACCGGCACGCCGCGCGGCGGCCATCACCTGTGCGATCACGTCGTAGGTCGCGGCGCGGTCGGTGTGCAGGTGCAGTTCCCGTTGCGGATCCTGTCGTATCGCCTCGGCAAGTGTCGCCTCGACCCGATCAAGCGCCAGGGGCTCGTCGCTGTTGAGAATGCGACCCTCGGCATCGATGGCAAGGACAATGGTGCGTTCGTCCGGTTCGGCGGCTTCGCTCGACGCCTTGGGAAGCTCCACCTTGACGGCATGGGTGATCACCGGTGCGGTGATGATGAAGATCACCAGCAGCACCAGCATAATGTCCACCAAGGGGATGACGTTCATTTCCGCCATGGGTTCGTCCCGTGACGTTCCAAAGCCACCGAAAGCCATCAAGCGACCTCCTTCTGCTTGCTGGCGGCGGTTGCATTGCTGCTATCGGTGTCGACAGCTGCGCCGGTGGTAAGAAAGGCGTGCAGGTCGTGGGCAAAACCATCCAGCTCTTCGGTCAGGGTGCGGTTGGCCCGCTGAAAGGCGTTGTAGGCCAGGACCGCGGGAATGGCCGCCGCAAGGCCCGCGGCGGTGGCCACCAGAGCCTCGCCCAGCGGTCCGGCGACCATCTCCATGCTGGCGTTGCCGGCGCGCGATATCTCGATGAGGGCGTTATAGATGCCCCACACGGTGCCAAACAGGCCGACGAAAGGTGCGGTGCTGCCGACCGATGCCAGCAGGGTCATCCCCGACGCCGTCTGGCCGGTTTCACGATTGATACCGTTGCGCAGCGTGCGTACCAGAAACTCGTCCAGCCCGCAGGCATCGCCCAGGCGTGGACGGGCCGGATGGGTAAAGTGGTCCAGGGCGACAAAGGCACTTTGCGAGAGACGAGCCAATGGCGACTTGGCCATATTGGTGGCTCGCTGGCGGGCCACCGGCAGCGTTTCGGCATCCCAGAATGCCTGCAGGAACTGGCGGTTGGCGCGGCGCACCAGGTGGAGCCATGCCGATTTGGCCAGGATGAGATACCAGGTCAAGGCCGACATGGTTATCAAGGTGACGAACACACCTATCAGTATCCAGTCACCCTGGTGAAATACGACTGCCAGATCCATTTAACCTCCCAAATGAAATGCGATTGGTACGATGACCCAGGCCGTTACGGCCCGGCTGCCGCGCTTTGCGGGAACAAACTGCCATTTCTCGACCACGTTCAGTGCCGCTTTATCCAGTCGCTCGTGACCGCTGGAGCGGTGCAGCTCGATCTGAACCGGCTCCCCCCCGGCATTTACCCGCACCCTGAGTTCTACCTCACCCTGCTCGCTCAGCCGTCGCGACATCCGCGGATAGCGCGGCGGCGGGTTGCGCAGGTAGTCGGCGTCATAGGCGGGTTCGCTCAGTGACTCCGTCTCCCCGGCAGGGGCTTGCGTGTCCGCCTGTGCCTGGGAAGTAGCTCTCTCACTCGTGTCCGGTTTCGGCTCCGGCTCCGGCTTGGGCTCCGGTTTCGGTTCGGGGTCCGGTACAGGCTCCGGTTTGGGCTTGGGCTCCGGTTTCGGTTCAGGCTCGGGTTCAGGTTCAGGTTCAGGTTCAGGTTCAGGTTCAGGTTCAGGTTCAGGTTCAGGTTCAGGTTCAGGTTCGGGCTCCGGTTCCGGAGGAGAAGCCGTTTCCGGGCTGCTGGTCTTTGCGTCGACACGGGTCGGTGCCTGTTGCAGCGAAATACTCACCATTCGCGATGAGGGTGCCGAGACCGGTTCAGGAGTCGATGCCATCGAGACTCCCACCACTACAGCAGCGTGCACAAACAAGCTCGATAGCCCCGCAGCTACGTGGATCCGGTTACTCCATGTGCGTTGTACTGCTGCTCGGCTCATGGAGTAAAATGCTAAAAGAGAACGATAATGATTGTCAATTACTTGACGAGGCACGAGTGAAACCTTATGGTTCGGCCGTGTTTACAGAGAGCTTTTATCAGGAAGGTAACGCAGAGGTTAGGGGTGGATTTTTCTTTTATTGGCATGTCAGTCTAACGGCATCCACGGGCAGTCCGCTTCTGCGAACCGGTCCCCGGCGGTATTCACGCCTGAATCCGAGGGAACATAATCCTGTCGTTTTCGTTGAAACCTAACAGGCAATCAAGGTTAATTAAGATGAGTCGGCATGTTTTTGAAAAGGTCGCGCTGGTCGCGGCGGTAAGTGCCACATGGGGTATGGCACAGGCACAGGAGTCGGAACTTCGGGACACAGTGCGCTACCTGGAGGGGCGCGTTCAGGTCCTGGAAGAGGAGAAGGTGGTTCGCGAAGAGGCCGTCAAGGCGGCCAGCCCGATAAACTTCGGCGCCCTGATCGAGGTGGAAGGCGCCGGCGGCGAGGATCACGAAGGCGCGGACAGTAGCGATGTGGTTTTGGCCACCGTCGAGCTGGTCGCGGAAGCTCAAATCAACGACTGGACCCACGCCCAGGTGGCCTACCTCTTTGAGGAGGATGACACCGAGCCCGGCGAGATCGACCAGGCCATACTGACTTTCGGTAATCCCGAACGTTCGCCATTCTATCTCTCCGGCGGGCGTATGTACGTGCCGTTCGGCGTCTTCGAGAGCGGGATGGTCTCCGATCCCCTGACACTGGAACTCGGTGAGACCCGGGAGTCGGCGCTGCAGGTCGGCTTTGAAACCGGCGGTCTCTACGGTGCGGCTTATGCCTTCAACGGCGATTCGCAAGAGGTCGGTGATGATACCGATTCCATCGATCAGTTCGGCGCTAACCTGGGTTGGGCTATGGAGCGCGACGGCTACATCCTCGATGTCGGCCTGGGCTACATCAGCTCAGTCGCCGACTCGGATGGCGTGAGCGGTGCCATGGGTGAGATCGATCGTGACGAGGATGGCGTAGCCGATGTCGATATAGACAGCCTGCAGGATGCGGTGCCCGGTATCAGTGCTCATGCCATCGTGAACACCGGTTCCTGGACTTTTATCGGCGAATACACGGGGGCCAGTGACGACTTCCAGGCGGCCGATATGGGGTTCAGGGGTAACGGCGCGCAGCCGACCGCCTGGAACCTGGAGGCGAATTACGGCTTCATGGTGATGGGTCGGGACGTGAGCGTCGGCGTCGCTCGCCAGGAGAGTGCCGAGGCGGTGGAACTCGGTCTGCCGGAGAGCAAGACACTGGCGGCGCTTTCGATGGGGATAATGGATAACACTGCACTGAGTCTTGAGTATGCGCTCGCCGAGGACTACAGCATGGCCGATGGCGGCTCCGGAGAGGATGGCGGAATCTTCACCCTCCAGATGGCGGCGGAATTCTAGCGGGGATTGATTGGCACCGCAGAGACGCGGAGCGCGCAAAACACTGAGGACACGGAGAGAGGAATTCCATCAAGAAGCGTGCTGTGTTCTCAGTGGGCATCGATTTGTTTCCCCGTGTTCCTCCCGTGATCAAACGGTCAGTCGCGACTGTCGTCGCTCCTGCATCGCGTCGGAACACGCCTCAGGCGTTATTCGTTCGGCTGTACGGGGTCTCGTTGTCAGGAAGTGGTGTGCGGGAAAAGTACTCATGCTTGATGCGGGCAGCCACGCCGGCGAGCAGGATCAGCGCCAGCAGGTTGGGCAGCGCCATCAGGATGTTCATGATGTCGGCCACATTCCATACCAGTTGCAGCGGGACGGCCGCGCCGATCACCACCAGCAGGGTGAAAATGACCCTGTAGGGCATCACTGCGCGTTCGCCGAACAGGAAGTGTGCCGACCGGTCGCCATAGTAGGACCAGGCGATCATGGTCGAGAAGGCGAACAGCGCCAGGCCGAAGCCGACCACCATGGCACCGCTGTCACCCAGGGTTTCGCTGAAGGCGTGCGCGGTCAGGGCGGCGCCCACCAGCGCCTCGTTGTCGGTTTGCCAGGCACCGGTAACGATGATCACCAGACCGGTCATGGTGCAGATCACCAGTGTGTCGATGAACGGTTCCATCATTGCCACCAGTCCCTCCCGCGCCGGTTCATTGGTCCTGGCCGCGGCATGGGCCATGGGGGAGGAGCCGAGGCCCGCCTCATTCGAGAAGAGCCCGCGGGCCACACCCCAGCGGATGGCCTCGCCCACGGCGGCGCCGCCCACCGCCCAGGGATTGAGGGCGTAGTTGAGGACCAGGGCGATGGCCGCCGGGATCTGGTCGAGATGATTGAACAGCACCAGCAGGGCGGCAGCGACATAGAGCAGCGCCATGAACGGTACAATTGTGCTGGCTACCCTGGCGATGCGTTTGACCCCTCCGAGGATGACCAATCCCACCAGCACCGCAAGCAGGACGCCGACCATCCAGGCGGCCTCGCTCACCTCCGGCCAGATATAGGTGAGGCCGTCCACCACCGAATTCGCCTGTACCATGTTGCCGATGCCGAAAGAGGCAATCAGTGCAAATGTGGCGAAGGCTGCGGCGGTCCGCTTCATTTTGAGACCGTGCATCAGCGTGTACATGGGTCCGCCGGCCACCTTGCCGTCCGGATCAACCTCCCGGAACTTCAAGGCCAGCGAACACTCGGCAAACTTCGTTGCCATGCCGAAAAAGGCCGTCACCCACATCCAGAACAGGGCGCCCGGGCCACCCAGGGAGATGGCGGTGGCCACCCCGGCGATATTGCCGGTACCGATCGTCGCCGATAGAGCTGTCGAGAGCGCCTGAAAGTGAGAGACCTCGCCCACGTGTTTCGGGTCGGAGTACTTGCCGGTGATCAATGCGGCGCCGTGCCGAAAACCGCGGAGTTGAACCAGTCGCAGCCGGATGGTCAGGTAAATGCCGGTGCCCACCAGTGCGATCAGCGTCAGGTAGCTTCCCCAGAGCAGGCCCGAAAGCTGTCCGGTCCACTCTGTCAGCGTCTCTAACCACTCCTGCATGTCGTGTCTCCTGTTTGTTAGTCGGGCGCGGCCGCGGGATATTGTAACCTTGCGCAGCAAAATCACTAGCGAACAGGATCAGCAAAGGGGATGCGGCAATGCGCGTGGGTAACTCGACGACTGGCATTACCGACCGCGGTGGCTATCGTGTAATGTGGTTCGAAAAACCAAGCCTCAGGACGAAGATTCCGTGAAGCAGTATCTGACTGCGCTGCTACGCCCGCTGTTGGACAGCCTGCGCGATCTGGCCCCCATCGTTCTGGTGATCGCCTTCTTTCAGCTGGTGGTATTGCGGCAGCCTATTCCCGAACTCGAGACGCTGCTCGCCGGTACCCTGATGGTCGCGGTCGGACTGGCTCTGTTCGTGCGCGGCCTCGAAATGAGTCTGTTCCCCATCGGGGAATCGATGGCCTATGCCTTTGCCCGCAAGGGCAGCGTGGCCTGGCTCCTTGCTTTCGCCTTTGCCCTCGGGTTTGGGACCACCATCGCCGAGCCTGCACTCATTGCCGTGGCCAACGAGGCCGCTGCCGCGGCCGCTAGCGGCGGAATGATCGAGGATACGGCGGAGGCGCGGGCCGGCTACTCGAACGGGCTGCGATTCACGGTGGCGGTATCGGTCGGGTTTGCCATTCTTGTTGGCGTTCTGCGTATCCTCAGGGGATGGCCGATTCAGTATCTGATAATCGGTGGTTATCTCGGTGTGGTCGGGATGACTTTTTTTGCGCCGCGCGAGATTATCGGTATTGCCTACGACTCCGGCGGTGTGACGACCTCCACCATCACGGTACCGTTGGTTACGGCGCTGGGGGTGGGGCTCGCCTCCTCGATCAAGGGGCGTAGCCCGATGGTGGACGGGTTCGGTCTGATCGCCTTCGCTTCACTGACACCGATCATCTTCGTCATGGGATACGGGATGGTGGTGGTATGAACGAAACCCTGCAGCTGATCGTCGATACCGCGTTGAGCACGATAGGGGATGTATTCCCGATCGCGGCCATTATCTTCGGTTTTCAGTTGCTGGTGATCCGGCGTCCGGTGCCGAACCTCAAAAAGGTGCTCATCGGTTTCGCCCATGTACTACTGGGACTCTCGCTGTTCCTGATCGGACTGGAACAGGCGTTATTCCCCATCGGCAAGCTGATGGCCGAGCAGCTGACCGATCCGGCCTTTATCGCTCAGGGTGCCGGGCAGCCGGGAGTAATCCGCTGGTACGACTACATGTGGATCTACCTGTTCGCCTTTGCGATCGGGTTTTCCACCACGCTGGCCGAACCTTCACTGATTGCGGTCGCCATCAAGGCCGGCAAAGTCTCTGGCGGCACCATCAGTGGCTGGGGACTGCGTGTGGCAGTAGCCATTGGCGTGGCCTTCGGCATTGCGCTTGGTTCCTATCGGATTATTACCGGAACACCGCTGCACTACTACATCATTGCCGGCTATGTGATGGTGATTGTGCAGACGATCTATGCGCCGAAGCTGATCGTGGCTCTGGCCTACGATTCGGGGGGTGTGACGACTTCCACCGTCACTGTACCGCTGGTGACGGCCCTGGGATTGGGCCTGGCCTCGACGGTGCCCGGTCGCAGTACCATGCTGGATGGCTTCGGTTTGATTGCTTTTGCCAGCCTGTTTCCGATTATAACAGTGATGGGCTATGCCCAATTGAGTGAATGGCGCGCCCGGCGCGGACGAAATGCCACAGAGGAGGTTTAGCCGTGCACTTCAAGTTGATCGTCACTCTCATCGAGGATGAGAAGTCCGACCAGGTGCTCCAGGCGGCGCGCGAGGCGGGCGCCACCGGGGCCACGGTACTCAACCAGGCCCGGGGAGAGGGAGTGCAGCAGGCCAGGACTTTCTTCGGTCTCTCGCTGGAAAGCCAGCGCGATATGGTCTTGCTGCTGGTCGAGGAGCACCTGTCGCGCAAGATCCTCGAAAAGATTGCCGCGGTGGGTGAGTTCGACGAAAAACCCGGTACCGGCATCGCCTTTCAGATCGATGTGGAGGATGCCGTTGGCGTCGCGCATCAGGTCGAGGAACTCACGCCGGTCATCGAGGAAGAGATCTAGTGCACTGTTGCATGCTTGGCGGTGCTTTCAGCGAGTCGCTGGCCGGCCAGATGCAAGGCGCGGTTCGCAGGGAATGGCGCGCCCTTTGCAAGAAACGCAACGCCGCAGATGGCCGGCCAGCGGCTCGCCCGAAGGGAGCCCCCCAAAAACGCCATGACGGCGTTGCGGACTCCATCCCTGGAGTCCACCCTTCGGGCCAGCCTGCGGCTGTCCGAATCCGCTCCCGGCGGATTCGTGCAGCGCTTGGCAAGGGAATAACCATTGCCTGTGCGCTGCGCCTTGTCCTGACGTTTTTGGGGGGCTCTGAAAGTATCGCCAAGCATGCAACAGTGCACTAGCCCCTCCCACCTATCCTTTTCCCCAAGGCGCTGTTCTCGACTGCGGGGGTGAAGGGTGTTCGAAGACGTTTTCTACCAGGTCGGAATCGTGCTGGCGGTGGCCGCCGCCGGTGGCGCATTGGCGCTCGCCCTGCGGCAGCCGCTCATCGTCGCCTTTATCGCCGTGGGCATCCTGCTGGGGCCGACCGGGACCGGCTGGGTCACCGCCGCCGACGAGCTGGACCTGTTCGCCCGGCTGGGGATCTCCGTGCTCCTGTTCGTGGTCGGCCTCAAGCTCGATCTTCACATCATTCGAACCATGGGGGCGGTCGCGCTGGCGACCGGCCTTGGGCAGGTGCTTTTTACCTCGGTGGTGGGTTATCTGCTGGCCCTCGCAATGGGAATCACCCCGGTGGCAGCACTCTACGTTGCCATTGCACTGACCTTCTCCAGCACCATCATCATCGTCAAGCTGCTCTCCGACAAGCGTGAGGTGGATTCCCTGCACGGGCGCATTGCCATCGGTTTCCTGATCGTCCAGGACATCGTGGTGGTGCTGGTGATGATCGGAATTACCGCGATGGGCCAGGCCGGCGAGGCGACCAGCCTGGGCAGGGAGGCATTGCTGGTGCTTGGCAAAGGCGCGTTGTTGCTGGGGGTGATCGGCTTGCTGATGCGCTTCGTCCTTGGCGATCTCCTGCATCGGCTGGCGCATTCCCAGGAGCTGCTGGTGCTTTTTGCCATCGCCTGGGCGGTACTGTGGGCGTCGGTGGGTGAACGGCTCGGATTCAGCAAGGAGGTCGGGGCGTTCCTGGCGGGGATCTCCATCGCCTCCACGCCCTACCGTGAGCTGATCGGTGCACGGCTGGTCAGTCTTCGCGATTTTCTGCTGCTGTTCTTCTTTGTCGATTTGGGAGCCGGACTGGACCTGGATGCGCTCGGCGCCAACCTCCTGCCGGCTGCGGCGCTGTCGCTATTCGTGCTGGTCGGCAATCCGCTGATCGTCATGGTCATCATGGGAGCGATGGGTTATCGCAAGCGCACCGGATTTCTGGCGGGGCTGACGGTGGCGCAAATCAGCGAGTTTTCGCTAATACTCGCTGCTTTGGGGTTGAGCATCGGGCATATCGATGAGGATACGGTTGGTTTGATCACGCTGGTCGGCCTAGTCACGATCAGTATTTCGACGTACATGATTCTCTATTCGCACTGGCTTTATGACCGGCTTTCGCCTTGGCTCGGCGCTTTCGAACGTCGTGTCGCCTACAGGGAGGAAGATGGCGATCAGGATGAAGGTGGCTATGATGTGGTGCTGGTAGGGCTTGGCCGTTTCGGCGCCGGCATCGGGCGGGCACTGCGCGGTCGGGCCTGTCGCCTGCTGGCGGTCGATTTCGACCCGGAACTGGTGCGGCGGCACGCGCAGGAAGGGTATGCCACCCATTACGGTGATGCGGAAGACCCCGAGTTCATCAATACACTGCCCCTGGAGCAGGTACGCTGGGTTGTCAGTACGATACGTCAGCGGGACATCAATCGTGCACTGTTGCAGACCCTGCGTCAGCGGGGCTACCAGGGGAAGGTGGCCCTTTCCGGGGAAACCGGCGAGGAAGCGGAGGTGCTTCTCGGCTTCGGTGCTGATATGGTTCTGATCCCTTATGCCGATGCGGCGCGGGAAGCCGCGGACCGGCTAATGGCGGTGGATCCCGCTGTCTGCGATTTGCACCCGGATGGTCCCGACCAGAAATAGAGCGCCGTGTAACTGCGCGGCATAGGAGATTCGTCATCCCCGCGTAGGCGGGGATCCATTTTGAGCCATGCCCGCTGCTCTCTGGATTCCAGCCTACGCAGGAATGATGGGGGAGTGAGCAGTTACAGCGCCGTTCAGGCCTCACTCAAGAATCATGACAGAAGCTGGTGATACCCAAATTGTGATCCCCTATCTTCAGGAAACCGTCGCGTTTCTCCTTACCGTCGTTGTCGTCGTGCCGCTGTGTCGTGCAGTGAAGGTGAGCCCCATTCTCGGCTTTCTGGCGGTCGGTGCGGCCATCGGCCCCTTCGGACTGGCCATAGTCGGGGATGTGGAAGGGGTCCGCCATTTTGCCGAACTCGGGGTTGTCTTCCTGCTGTTCATGATCGGACTCGAGTTGTCGTTCGAGCGCCTCAAAGCCTTCAGCGGGCTGATTTTCGGGCTCGGTGCGGCACAGGTGTTGGTCACTGCTGCTCTGATTAGCCTGATCGCCTTCGGCTGGGGCAACAGCATTGAGGCCTCGATCATTATCGGGCTTTGCCTGGCGCTCTCCTCCACCGCGATGGTGATGCAACTGCTGAACGAGCGGGGCGAGATGAGCGCTACCCACGGTCGGGCAAGCTTTGCCGTGCTGCTTTTCCAGGACCTCGCAGTGGTGCCCATCCTCATTTTGGTGGCTGCGCTCGGTGCCGATGGCGGCAACGTCTGGGGCGAGGTGGTGATGGCGCTTCTGCGCGCGGCAGTCGCCGTGGTGGCCATCGTGGTCATCGGCCGTTATGTGCTGCGTTATCTTTTTCGAACCGTAGCCCGCACGCGCAGCGTCGATGTCTTTACCGCCATGACCCTGCTCGCCATCCTCGCGACCTCGCTGGTGACTGGCTACGCCGGCCTGTCGATGGCGCTCGGTGCGTTTCTCGCTGGACTGTTGCTGGCTGAAACCGAGTTCCGGCACCAGGTAGAGAGTGAAATCGAGCCGTTCAAGGGGATTTTGCTGGGCCTCTTCTTCATGAGTGTGGGAATGAGTATCGATTTCCTGCTGGTGGCCGACCAGGCGTTTTGGGTGGCGTTGGCAGTGATCGGACTCATTCTACTGAAGAGCGCGGTGATCTACCTGCTCGGCATGGCCTTCGGACTGCCCAGGCACGATGCGGCCCGGAGCGGGCTGCTTCTGGGTGAAGCCGGCGAGTTTGCCTTCGTGGTGATCGGGGCGGCACTCGTCTCCCAACTGATGCCGGAAAAGACCGGACAGTTCATGCTTATCGTCGCTGCCCTCTCCATGGCCCTGACGCCGCTGCTTGCGGTGGTGGCCGCCCGGGTAGGGCGCGCGCTGCAGCCGGTGGAAGGGGGGATTGACGCCAATGAAGCCGAAGTGGCGGATCTGAAAGAGCACGTGGTGCTGGCCGGCTACGGCCGCATCGGCCAGACCGTTGCTGCTGTCTTGCGCAGGCAAGCCATCCCGTACGTAGCCCTGGACCTGAACTCCGGTCGGGTCCGTCGTTGCCGGGATGCCAGCGAGCCGGTCTACTACGGGGACGCCACCCGCACCGAGGTCCTGCGCCGGGCCGGCGCGGACCGTGCCAAGGTGATGCTGGTGACGATGGATGACGCCTCCGCCGCGGCGCGTACTGTGCAGGCGGCCCGCCAGCTCTGGCCGGACCTGAAGATCCTGGTGCGGGCCCGGGACAACGAGCACTCCGGAAACCTTTGCGCCATCGGTGCCGATGCCGTAGTGCCCGAGACCCTGGAGGCCAGCCTCCAGCTGGCCGGCCATGTGCTGCGAAGCCTCGGCAACACGCCCGACATGGTCAACGACTGCATCGAGAAGATCCGCGAACACGAATACGCCCCCGTCTGCCAGCTGGTGCCCAAGGAACCCGACCCAAACGAAGCGTAGGAGCGGCGGAAGCCGTGATTCGACAGCGGTGAACCATCGGAGGCACGGGGCACCCCGGGGAAACCATTGATTACCACGGAGAACACAGAGCTGGTTCCCAGGGATCCCGACCCAAACGTAGGAGCGGCGGAAGCCGCGATTCGAGCGTGAACCACGGGGCACGGGCGCCCGGGGAAAACCAATTCGATGACCCACTGAGAACACAGAGCGTTTTATCGAGTCCCAACTCCGTGCCCTCTGTGACCTCTGTGGTTCGCGTCGATCAAAACCCCGTGTTCCCCGTGGTTAACCCGCTAACAGAAATCCCGCGAGCGGGTAGTGAGGTTGCCGAGCAGGTGGCTGTGGTCTTCCAGCCTGCCGGCCACTATGTGGATCACTCCACTCTCGCTCTGCAGCTTTCCCGTCACGCACAGCAGCCGGCCGCCGGCGATGATCTTTCGATAACGCTCACCGAGCGCCTCCCAGACGATGACATTGGTGATACCGCTCTCATCCTCCAGGGTGAGGAAGGTGGTGCGCCCGTCGCCGGGACGCTGACGGGTGATCACCAGTCCGGCGATGCGCACGAAGGCGCCATCGGAACGGCCGGTGGCCACGGCAATGGGTACACAGCGAAGCTTCCCGAGCCGCTCGCGCAGCAGGGCCAGAGGATGCCGACCCAGAGAGAGGCCGACGTGGGCATGATCGGCCACTAGATCCTCCCCCTCACTCGGTCGCGGCAGAGAGGGCACCTCTTCACTGAAGTCCGGATCATCGAACAGCGGCAGCGTGGTTTCCGTCCCCAGTACCTCCCAACGCGCCCGATGCCGGTCTCCGGCCAGCCCCTCCAGCGCCCCCGCCGCCGCCAGCCGCTCCAGATCGGCCTTCGACAAACCTGCCCGCCGCGCCAAATCCGCCACCGAACGAAACACCCCCTCCGCCCGCGCCGCCGCCAGCCGCTCCGCCGCCGCCTTCTTCAGCCCCTTCACCATCCGCAGACCCAGGCGCAAGCTCAGTGGCGAGTAGCGAGTGGCTAGTGGCGAGGAGGATAAGTCGCCAGTGGCTGGCAATCGGTGGCCACGAACCTCGTTCCCCCTTTTCGGGGGAGCACAAAATTGACCTTGCCTGGCAACTCGCCACTCGCCACTCGCCACTTCCAGCGTGCAATCCCACTCACTCGCCCCCACATCCAACGGAAGCACCTCCACCCCATGCTCCCGCGCATCCCGTACCAGTTGCGCCGGGGCATAGAACCCCATCGGCTGACTGTTCAGCAGCGCGCAGGTAAACGCCGCCGGCTCATGGCACTTGAGCCAGGAGGAGACATAGGCGAGCAGGGCGAAGCTGGCGGCGTGGGACTCGGGAAAGCCGTATTCGCCGAAGCCCTTGATCTGCTCGATCACCTGGTCGGCAAACTCGAGCGGATAGCCGCGCCCGGCCATCCCCGAACGCAGCTTCTCCTCAAAGGCGGCCAGCCCCCGCCCTTTTTTCCAGGCGGCGATCGCCCGGCGCAGCCGATCCGCCTCGCCGGCAGTGAAGCCCGCCGCCACCATCGCCAGCTTGATCACCTGCTCCTGGAAGATGGGAACCCCCAGGGTGCGCGCCAGCACCGCCTCGGCCTCCGGGCCGGGATAGGTGATCGGTTCCAGCCCCTGCCGGCGCTTCAGATAGGGATGAACCATGTTGCCCTGGATGGGACCGGGACGGATGATCGCCACCTCGATCACCAGGTCGTAAAAGGTCCTGGGGCGCAGGCGCGGCAGCATCGCCATCTGCGCCCGCGACTCGATCTGGAATACGCCGACAGTGTCCGCCCGGCAGAGCATGACGTAGACCTCCGGGTCCTCGGCGGGCACCGCAGCCAGCGTCAGCCGCCGGCCGCGGTGTTTCTCGACCAGGTCGAAGGCCTTGTGGATGGCCGAGAGCATCCCCAGCGCCAGGCAGTCGATCTTCAACAGCCCCAGGGTATCGAGATCATCCTTGTCCCATTGAATGACCGTGCGCCCCTCCATGGCGGCATTCTCGATGGGCACCAGGCGCGGCAGCGGGTCGCGGGTGATCACCATGCCGCCCACGTGCTGGGAGAGGTGGCGAGGAAAGTCGAGCAGCTCCCACACCAGCACCAGCAGGCGTTTGATGATGGGGCTCTCCGGGTCGAAACCGGCGTCCTCTAATCGTTCCGCCATCTCCGGGCTGCCCTTGCCCCCCAAATCACCCTTCAGAGCCATTGGGGCGTGGCAGGACAAGGCGTGGTGCGCAGGGGAAGGGTTGTTCTCCTTTCCAAGCACCACAACGCCGTCATGGCGCGCCCCAGTGGCTCCCTCCGGGCGAGCCGCTGGCCGGCCATCTGCGGCGTTGCGCCCCCTTGAAAGGGGTACGGCCATTCCTGCGGGTGCGCGCCTTGCATCTGGCCGGCCAGCGACTCGCTGAAGGGGGATTTGGGGGGTAAGGGCAGCCCTCTGCCCCCAGCGTGTGAAGGCCCCGGCCAGCCGATCCACTTCATTGACGGAGAGCCCCAGGGCCTTGCCCACATCGCGCAGGGCGCTTCGCGTGCGGTAGGTGATCACTGTGGCGGTGAGGGCGGCCCGCTCCCGGCCATAGCGCTCATAGAGGTACTGCAGCACCTCCTCGCGCCGGGTGTGCTCAAAATCCACATCGATATCGGGCGGTTCATCCCGCTCTTTGGAGATGAATCGCTCGAACAGCATCTCGGAGCGACTGGGGTCCACCGCTGTGATCCCCAGGCAGTAACAGACCGCCGAGTTGGCCGCCGAGCCGCGCCCCTGGCAGAGAATGCCGCGCCCGCGGGCGAAGCGGACCAGGTCATAAACGGTGAGAAAGTAGGGCTCGTACCCCAACTCGCCGATGATGGTCAGTTCATGCTCCACCAGCCGGCGCACCTTCTCCGGCTCCCCCTGCGGCCAGAACTGCTTCAGCCCCGCCTCGGTCAGCCGCCGCAGATAGCCGCCCGGGGTCTCGTCCGGTGGAGTGATCTCATCCGGGTAGTTGTATTTCAGCTCCTCCAGAGTGAAGCGGCAGCGCGCAGCGATCGCCGTGGTCTCCGCCAACCATTCGGCGGGATAGATCTCCGCCAGGCGCTCTCTGGGCCGCAAGTGACGCTCGCCATTGGCATAGAGCGCCGCGCCCGCCTCGGCCACCGTGGTGCATAGCCGGATGGCGGTCAGCAGATCCTGAAGTGCTCGACGCCCGCGGCGGTGCATATGTACATTCCCCGCCGCCACCAGCGGCAGCCCCGATGCCTCCCCCAGCGCCCTGAGCCGCGCTACCTTGCCGGCATCGTCCGCCCCGCAGTGCAACTCCACCGCAATCCAGGCCCGCCCCGGAAACGTCCCCGCCACCCACTCAGCAGCCAGCGCCTCCCCCTCCCTCGCATCTCGCCCCTCATCCCTCGTATCTGCGTTCTCTGGCGGTACCCAGAGAACGACGCACCCAGGCACGCCATCCGCCAGATCCTCCCGACCCAGCCGATACGCCCCCTTCTCCGAACGCCGCCGCCCCAGTGTGATCAACTCCGAAAGATTGCCGTACCCCTCCCGATCGGTAGCCAGCAGCACCAGCTTGAGCCCATCCTCCAACCGCATCTCGCTGCCGACAATAAGGTGCAGCTTATGCTCCTTCGTCGCCCGATAGGCACGCACCACCCCCGCCAGAGAACACTCATCCGTCACCGCCAGCGCGGAATAACCCAACTCGGCCGCACGCATCACCAACTCCTCCGCATGGGAAGCCCCCCGCAGAAAGGTGAAGTTGGACAGACAGTGGAGTTCGGCGTAGTCGCACATGACCGGGAAAAGCGCAGCAGGAGAAGTGTGTATGTATATACACTATACACCCTGTCGCCATCAGCCACCTCCAAAAACCTCAAAGCACCCGGCTGGCGACCATAGGGCGGGCTGTGCCTGCCGCTCTGCGGCCCCGAATCAGTGACGAGCTTTTAGCTGTTATTGCGAGCCGTACCCGCCGCTGTGCGGCCCCCGAATCAACGACAAACTCTTAGCCGTCATTGCGAGGAGCCCCAGCGATGCGGCAATCTGGGATTTTGGGAGCAGAAGATTATTTCGTCGCTGGAGCTCGGCTTTGGCATCCTCGATAAAATCCGTTTTAGGCATCTCAGCGCCCCGACTTGCCATGCCCCACCTAACCGAGTCATCCACGACACAGACGCCAGGCGTCATCATCGAGCAATCCCTCTCAAAATGAATACGTGTATAGATATGCACTATACGAAGAGGTCGCCGCAACCCCTCGGCCGGATAACACCCATGCCTGGGTATAATTCCCCGAATTTCCTAAGAAATTTTATGGGCGAACCTGCTTCTATGCGGCTGCTACGGCATACTATGCGGTCGCCAAACGCGTATTTGCAAACCGCCGTCTACCGGCAGTGATCGAGGCGACCGTCAGCAAAGGAAAAATTCAGACCTTCGTTAACAACGAAGGACCTTATGCGGCAATCAGCCGCCGCCATTTCGTTAGGCTTACCAAAAAGGAGTGGTAATGAGAAAATTCTTAAAATATTGGCTTGGGCTATATAAATATGCACGTTCGAGAGTTGGTTCGTCGAAATTGCCAACTGGTAGCACGGTTCTGATTCATATCGGAAAGTGCGGTGGACGTACGGTGAGAGACGGAATCGAAAATGCAGTACATAACTTCGTTACCCACGAAGTTCACATAAAGAAACCCGTTTACAGAAAAGACCTGAAATACATAATAGTAGCTCGTGGTCCCATATCGAGGCTGGTTTCAGCTTTTCAGTGGAGATACAAGCTTGTCGTATCTGATGGCGATCAGAGAAGTAGGTTTAAAGGCGAATATAATGTTCTCATAAAGTATGAAACGCTGAATGACCTGGCTGAAGCTCTTTATCATGAGAATGGAGAAGCAAACTCTATCGCCCACCAGGAAATACGTAAAATTCACCATATTCGAGAAGACATATCATTCTACCTTCGTGATTTGCTTAGTAGATGCCACCCAAATCAAATTGTTGCTGTTCTAATGCAAGAAAACCTCAATGAAGATATTTTTCGTGTATTTGGTTATAGAAATAAAATAAACAGGCATCGCAGTCCAGCCTCAAAAGAAGACAAGACGTTGTCTGAGACTGGCTTGAAAAACCTCATGAGATTTTTTGAAGAAGACTACGAGGCATTGATCAAGCTATATTCCTGGGGAAAAATCGATCGAGAAGTGATCGTGAAAGCATTATAAAGCAAGCCCAACCGGGTCATTATGCCGCAGAGCATATATAGCCACCTGCTAACGGTGTTCTCGAATATCATTCGTGGGCCAAATAGTTTTATTGTTTCTTATGGAAAGCGGCATTTTGAGCAAGTGCAGTCTTTCGGGCTCTTTATGGCTGTTGACCGAATCGGTCTGATCTATCCGCTGGCAGGTTTCGTTTTGGCTAATTTTTTTAAAAAGTTCGGGGTAAAGACGAGCAAGGCACTGTACGAGCGATATACAGGCTTTGTGCCGGTCATCGCTTTCGTTTCTCATCTGGTCACGAGGTCTTGGGGGTAAAATTTGCATATCAATTGGTTGCAGGCAAACCGCATGCGTATTCTGGCAAACGTGAACACTGATTCCGGTTGAAGGTGAACATCGGATTTCTTAATGCATCACCCACCGTAGTTTTTACGGGTGAACTTCCATATTTCTGAAAGCCCGCGGGCCATGCCGGAGCTGTACTGGTACTACGGTTACCCGGTGGTGTTGCTGATCATGCTCTTCGTTGCGGGAGGGATGCTGCTCTATTTTTGGCGCAGGATTGGCTCACCCGGGAATAGCGGGGGGCACAAGGGGCAGGTTTTGCATTCGGCGGCGATTGACGTCCAGGGGCAGGGGATAAATGAGGTCACCCATTAGCCGCCTCCGTGCAAAAAAACAACATGAAGATACTGATGGCCTTGGCAATGCTCTCCGTCTCTTGCTGTTATGCAGCAGCCGAGACTTACACCCAATACGAGGACAATTCTCGGGGAGTCAGTTTTGAGTATCCGTCTTGGGCAAAAGTCGAAGATGTCAGCAGTGACGGAAAAACCAAAATTTGGTTTCACGTAGGGGAATGGCCCAAGGGGCTAGAATACGAAGGCGAACAGCGTCCCCAATCGCCTGCTTCGGGTGTCTCGTTCAGTGTAAAGTCGGAGGGAGATTTCGAAGAGTTTCTCGAAAGAGAGCGCGCGGGGCAGATTAAAGGGGGTTACAGGAACGAGATTACTGAGAAGGAGTATTCCATTGGGAGCGGGGTTGTTGGTGTGGAGTTCGTGCGTAATGCCAAGCAGATAAAGGAAGTGATGTATTACTTTGTATGTCCCTCGCTTAAAGAGAACGTTGTTCTGAATTTCTGGCATCTGAAGGACGCGGACACCGGATTCATGGGATACCCAGAAGCGGAAGATAAAGCGGTTGCAGAGTATCGTCGCATGATAAAGACGCTTCGGGTATTCAGGTAGTATAACGAGGTCGCCTAACACCCATATCGAGTCCGACGGCTTCCCCTTTTTTGCCGCTGCAGGGCAAGCCACGGCTTATGTGAGGAGGCAAGCCGATTATGGCTTTTTCTTGCTCGATGAGTGGCTTTGCTTAAGAACGTGCGGGGTGTGGCGTAGCGGGTGGAGAATAGGACAGCCATATTCTTCATCAGGAAGCGGTGCAGCCCCAAGGAGGACCTATGAGTAAGAATGTTCTGGTTCTAATAGGATTTATATCAATACTATTAGCTGGTTGTGCTGCTCAACCAAAGAATGGAGACATTATATTTGCCAAGGTTACACATATTTTCAAAGAGGCAGAATATCGTAAAGCAATTGAAGATAAAGAATCCTTCAAAGGATTTTTTTACGAAAGAAAACTATCAATGCTTGAGTCCGCGATTAACGAAGGCGTCACAATTGAAGATGTAAAAAATCAGCGTCTTGTCGCCTGTGAATGCAGCTGTGGTGCTGAATGCTATGCGAGCTATCCACTTTTATTGCCAGATGGTGTAGCGATCACCCTTTATGGCTTGGTAGAGCTGGAAGCGGGTGCCGCGAAGTGGCAAGGAGATGCGCAGCGTTATAAATACACACTAGGAAAATACTTGAGAAATATTGATATTCTATTTGAGGATTGGGCTAGAATCGAAGGTAATCATAATTTATTACCTGTTTGCGATCCAATGAAGTGGAGAAAGTAGGTCGCCGGGGGGGGTGATTTACATGGACACCCATTGTAAGAAACGAAGAAGAAAGCTCCCGCGATTACTCGGCATTGCCGTGTTAGATCACCTTAGAACGTTGCGATTCGGCATGGGGTTACCTGACCACCCAGTTCGAGGGTCGCGAAATGGTCGCCAGGGGCATCGTCGAATTGGTGGACTCAGCGTTGCGATGCCACCAAGGGTCCCCAACGAGCCGGCCTCCGGGCCGGCTCGTGAGTCTGAGCGGAACTGTCCCGTTCGGGACGGACCCGCATCACAGCGCGTTCAACGCTGATGCTTACCCAGCGCTGAGATCGAACTCTTCCTCAGAGGCCGTCTGGTTGCCGCTTTCCTCGATCGAAATGATCTCGACCTTGAACTCGGTGACACCGTCCTCAAAGTAGGCTTGCATGAAGGCTTGTGGGACTGTAACGGTCCGGACATTGGCCGGCAGCTCCACGCTGAAGATCCGCAACGGGTCGACTGCCTCGTCATCCGCCGGTTCGACCACTACCTGCCAACCCACGATGTCCACGGTGGCGGGGTCCTCGATGATGCCCTCGGTAACCAGCGTGTCGTCCTGACACAGCCCAAGAGCATCCCCCGGCGCCCAAATGATCGTCGAGCCGTCGAAAGAGAGGATTTCGGTCGCTGCGGGCAATGCGTAGGTCAGCTGCGCTGTGCCCAGCATCGCCTCACCCTCGAGGGTTTTGGCTGTGAAGGTGTACTCGCCGGCCTCGAAGCGCTCCAGGAACTGGCCTAAGGGGACCACGCGCGCATCGGGTTCCTCGGGATCGGCTTGGCAGAGAGGCTCGGCGCTCTCGAAGAAGCTCTCCGTGAGCCCCTGATCGGCCAATTCCTGCTTGGCCTTCTCCTGGAAGATCTCATGCCCGCGTGGATCCCGGATCCTGGCTATGCGCCAAGCATCCCCATCGAGCAGGGCGTGGAAGCCGACATCGCCGTCTGTCGCGTTGATCTCGATGAGCACCTTCGTCTCGTCGAACTCGACGTAGTCGCTCTTGCCAGGCGCAGGCTTGGCGGCGTTGCCTTGGGCAAAGCCTGCCGCCGGCGCGAACGCCAATGAGGCGGCGAGCATGATATGTGGAAAGGACACAGGGTGAGTTACAGTCTTATGCATCAGAGCTTCCTCCATGAAGCTGCAGGCGAGGGGAACGGTCCGTCACAGGCGGCTTGAGGCCCAGGGCTCACCTCGAGGTCAGCGCCGGCCTTCCTGTGCCGGCGCTGCGGCCTCGGAAGGCGCTATGCCTAGCCTCTCACCCGTGAAATGACCGCACCGAGTGCGGCGCGGCTTCCACAGGCGACCGCCACAAACAATCGTAGCCTGAGCTCCTGGCTCGTCAACGGTATCGACGCGGGTACGGACGGAGCCTTACCTACATATCGGGCGTGGGGGTATCTCGGGTCGACCTCAGTGAGCGATGGTTATGCCTGCTCAGATTCAGCCGGTCTGCTCGTAAGCTGAATACGTGGTCCGAAATGGTGTCTATCACTCCCCCTCTTCCTGAGGGAGACAGGACAACGCGGTGATACCATTTCGGAATATGTATTTAGCCGATACGCTTGCAGCCGTGCCAGATTGCAATCCGGCAGAGGCGCCGCTTCAATGGAACTATCCCCTATTTGACCGGCACCCCCATGAACCCAATTGGCAAACGCTATCACCCGCCCGGCACGCCGCCCGGGACCCTTATGCCCGCCGAGCCGGCTGCGAGCCTTCGCATCACCCTGGTCGACTATTCCGAAAGCACGTTTGAAGAGCGCGAGTTGAGTGATCCGGCCGAGGCCGACGCCTATCTGAGTAGCCCTACGACTACCTGGATCCATATTCAGGGCAACCCCGGCACAGAGCGCCTGCAGGCGTTCGGCGATCTCTTCGGGCTGCATCCGCTGGCGTTGGAGGACGTGATGAATGTGGGCCAGCGGCCGAAGGTGGACCGTTATGACGGGCAATTGTTTGCGGTGCTGGCCCGGCCATGGTTCGATGGCGATGATGTCGCGATCGAACAGGTTAGTATTTTCTACGGCAGAGGCTTCATCGTTTCGTTTGATACCGGCGACAACGACCCCTTCAAGCCGGTCAGGAGGCGATTGCAGCACAGTCGCGGCCGGATACGCACCCGGAGCGCCGACTACTTGCTCTACACGCTTTTCGACTTCGTCATTGATACCGGCTTTCCGCTACTTGACGACCTGGGTGATCGGGTTGATGAGTTGGAGAGTGATGTGCTGGAGCAGCCGAGAGCGGCGGCGGCGAGAGAGATCCATCGCCTGAGGCGACACTTGCTGCTGCTGCGCCGGATGCTCTGGCCCCAGAGAGAGGCGGTCAACAACCTGCTTCGTGATGGCGATGACATCATCCATGAAGAGACGCGCCCTTACATTCGCGATTGCTATGACCACACCATACAGATAATGGAGTTGATCGAGGTATATCGGGACATGGCCAGTTCGATATTGGAAGTGCATCTGTCGGCGGTTAACAACCGGCTCTCCGAGGTCATGCGGGTGCTCACGGTCATTGCCACCATCTTTATTCCCCTGACATTCATCGCCGGGGTTTATGGGATGAACTTTCATCATCCCGGAAGCCCGTGGGCTATGCCGGAGCTGTACTGGTACTACGGCTACCCGGTGGTGTTGCTGACCATGCTCTTCGTCGCGGGAGGGCTGCTGCTCTATTTTTGGCGCAAGGGCTGGCTCTCCCGGGTTCAGTGACTGTCGCAATTCCCTTGGTCGGAAATTCGACGCTGCACTACATCCTTCGGCCAGGTAAAGCGGAACGTGGCACCCCGGCCTGGCGCCGATTCCAAATGCAGGCTGCCGCCCTCGGTCTCAATGGTCTTCTTGACCACGGCCAGCCCGATGCCGGTACCCTGGACCCCGCTTTTGTCGGAGATCCGCTGAAACATTTCGAAGATACGCTCTTGGTCCTCGGGCGCTATGCCCGGCCCGTCGTCCGCTACGGCGAATTCATGAAAGTCGCCGATATCGCTGGACGATACCCGGACATGGCCATCGGGGCGGTCGTGGTACTTGATGGCGTTATCGATCAGGTTGGCGAACACCTGCTGCAAGGGGGCCCGTTCGGTGCGCAGGCATGGCATGTCCGGGGCAACCGACACGCGGAAGCCCTCGGGCACGTCCCGGGACTGAAGCACCTCCTGCACCAGGAGCGCGGTATCGACGTCGACGACGTCGCTATCGGCACGGCCGGCGCGGGCATAATCGAGCAGCCCGCTGACCAGCTCATTCATGCGCTGCACCCGCGTGCGCAATAGCTGCAACTGGCCGAGCCCCTCGGACGACAGCCGCGCCCCCTCATCCTCCTCAATGGCACTTGACAGCACATCGACTGCGCGTAGCGGCGCCTTGAGGTCGTGCGCCACCAGCGAGGCGAATTGCTGGAGCTTGTCGTTCTGTCGCCGCAGCTCCTTTTCGCGGCGGCGGGTCGCCTCCAGGAGCTTTCGCTCGGTCACCTCTTCGGATACCGCGATCACGCCTACGGCCCGTCCGCTCTCGTCGGTCATCGGGCTCCAATGCTCCACCCAGTGGCGCCGCACCCCGGGCTGTGCCGGCGTCTCGCTGCTGAGCTCCACGCCCAGCAGCGGCTTGCCGGTCGCCAACACCCGGCGCAGGCCGGGCGCCGCCTGCTTCGCCAGAGCCGGAACGACCTCGGCCAACCGCTTGCCCACGTGTTCGGCGACGGAAAGTCCGGTCATATCGGCCAGACACTCGTTGACCCGCAGGTAGCGCAGATCCTGATCGAGGACGGCGATGCCCACCGGCGCGCTGCGATAGATGGCGGCCAGCTCGGCGGCCTCGCGCCGGTAGCGCGCCTCGCTCTCGCGCAGGGCCGTACGCGACCGTGTCAGTTGCGAGACGTCGGTCAGGGCGCTGCGGCAGACGCACTCGGCGTCCGGCGAGTGCGCTGCGGCAACGCTCTCCAGGTGTACGTCGATGGGTTCGCCTCGGCGACCTTTGAGGGTGAATTCCAGGACGTGTCCCTGCCCGGAATCGCATACCGCCTGCAGATGGGTGACGAACGCCGTGCTCTGGCCCGGTGCCAGATAGCTGACAAACGCCTGGCCGATCACCCGCCGCCGCTCCTGGCCGAGCAGTTCAGCGGCCGTGAGGTTGAGGTTCAGCACCTGCCCGCGCGCGTTGAAGCTCAGATAGCCGACCGGGGCGAAGTCGTAGAGGTCGGCATAGCGGTCGCGGGAGGCCTCCAGTTCGTCATGGGCCTCGCGCAGCTCGCGATTCTGCATCTCCAGCTCGATCTGGTGGACCCGGAGGTTGTGGACCAGTTGCTGTACCTCGTCGGACTCATCCTGCAGGGTGGTCTGTAACGACGCCAGCCGCTCGGCCAACTGCTCGGCGCTCAAGCGGTCTATTGATTCCACGGGTGTCTTCCTCTTTGGTTAAATGGCCGCGTCCGCGCGCTGCATCAGCCCGCCACCGTGCGTTCGGTGGTGGTGATGGCCTGGGGTCGCCCTTCGTCATCCCGCAACAGCGATGCGGTCAATTCGACGGTGATGGTGCCGCCATTCCGCGTCCTCCGTTGGGTCGTGAATCGCTCGTTGGGTTCCCCGCGGCGCAGGCGCGTCAGTAACGCCTCGTCCTGCTCCCGTGCGGCCGGCGACAGCAGCCGGTCGATCCCCAGCCCCAACATCTCCTCTTCACGGTAACCGTACAGCCTTTCGGCCGCCCGGTTCCAGACGCGGATGCGGCCGTCGAGATCGCGCACGGTGATGGCGTCGTTGGCGTCGTGCACCACCGTCGCCAGCCGCTGGGCGCGCTCGAGATTGTGTTTGAGGTGAGTGATGTCCTGCTCGATGGAGACGATGGCGATGGGTGCCCCGTCGGGTCCGGGCAGGGGCGATGCGGTGATGCTGACCTCCAGCTCGTGGCCGTCGCGGGTCACCCGCCGGGCCCCGACCGAACGCAGAGTCTCGCCGGCGCGCAGCCGCGCCAGTAGCTCCTGCACCTGCCGCTGCTCCGGATGCGGCGCGAGGGCGCTCACGTTCATCCGCTGGGCCTCGGCCTGGGGATAGCCGTACAGCGCCTCGGCGCCCCGGTTCCACTCCAGGATGCGGCCGTCCAGGTCCAGCAGGCTGATGGCGTCGGCCGACTCGCGCACCATGGCGGCCAGCCGCAGGTCCTGGGCGTGCTCGGCGGAGAACTCGGCCAGATCGAGGAACACCAGCACGGCGCCTTCGATGGCACCTTCCTGGGACTTGTACGGCCGCATCCGCAGGGAGTACCAGCGCTCGCCGCGACCGCGGACCTCAATCGTGCGGCTGTCGCCGCTGTCGACCACGGCTTGCAGGTCGCGGTCCAGCTCCTTGATGTCGAGATTGGTGCGCAGGTGGCGCAGCGGCCGTCCCACGTCCGCATCGATGAGGTTGAGCAGCGGTCGGGCCATGGGTGTGAAGTGGCGCACCCGCAACTCCCCATCCAGCATGACCATGGGCAGTTCGACGCTGGCCAGGAGGTTGAGCAGGTCATCATTGGCGTGTTCGAGCTGGCCGTTGCGCACCAGCAACTCCTCGTTGACCGTGGCCAGCTCCTCGTTGGTGGATTGCAGCTCCTCCTTGGCGCTTTCCAGTTCTTCGTTGGTGCTCTGCAACTCCTCGTTGCTCGACAGCAGCTCCTCGTAGGCCGATTGCAGCGTCTCGCCCGTGTTGACCTGCTCGCTGATGATCGACTGCAGTTGCCCGCGGGTGGTTGACAGTTCCTGCTCCAGCGCGCGAACCAGGCTGCCGGCGGACTCCGGAGGCGGGCTTGCCGGCGCCATGCCCGCCTCCTGGAACACCACCAGGACATAGCCCGGCACGGCCGGTAGCGGGCGTACCGTGAGGTCGACATAGCGCTCCGCCTCCTGCGCGCGATAGCGGATGGCCTCCCGGGCGACCGGCTCGTTCGTATCCAGGACCTGGTGCACCGCCAGGTGCAGGGCCCCGGTCAGCTCCTGGCGGACCACCTTGAATAGCTGAGCGCTGGCGGCACCGTGGGCCGGCTCGATGTAGGGGCTGGTGCGCCCGCTGTAGCCGACCACCTCCATGTGGTCGTTGACAATCAGCGCAGGCGGACTGAATTCCGCGAGGATGTACTGCTCGGCCTCACGCACCACGTCCCGCGCCGGTGCGCCGATCGGGGCGGCCGTGCGGGTGATGGCTTCACCCGCACGGGTCTCCGGCCAGGAGGTGCCCGGGCGGGCGACCGGTCGCTGTGAGGACTTCCTTTCGTAGATCTTGGCCTTCTTGTCCATCAGGGTGAACAGGTCCGCCGCCTTGCCGATGCTCTCCGAGCTGCCCAGCAGCAGGAAACCGGCCGGCTTGAGCGCGTAGTGCAACGTCCCCAGCACCTTTTCCTGTAGCGCCGGTCCCAGGTAGATCAGCAGGTTGCGGCAGGAGACCAGGTCCATGCGCGAGAATGGCGGGTCGCGGTTGATGTCCTGCACGGCGAATACACACATGTCGCGGATCGGCTGGGCCACTTGGTAACCGTTGGTCGTCTTGACGAAGAAACGCTGCAACCGCTCCGCCGAGACGTCGGCCATGATGCTGTCGGGATAGAGGCCGGCGCGCGCACGCAGGATCGCCCGCTCGTCGATGTCGCTGCCGAAGACCTGCACCGTCTGCGCCGGCACCGGCGTGGAGGCGAGGTATTCGCTCAGGGCGATGGCGATGGAATAGGCCTCTTCACCCCCGGCGCAGCCCGGCACCCAGACCCGGATGGGGTCTTGGGCCGGCCGCCCCTCGATCAGACGCGGGAAGACCTGCCGCTGGAGCGCGTCGAACACCTCCGGGTCACGAAAAAAGGCGGTGACGCTGATCAGCAGCTCCTCGAACAGCGCCTGGAGTTCGCCCGGCGACTGTTGCAGATAGCGGATGTACTCCTCGACCGTCCTCAGCTTGTGCAGCAACATGCGCCGGGTGATGCGTCGCTCGATGGTATTGGGTTTGTAGCCGGTGAAGTCGTGGCCGCTCTGGTTGCGCAGCAGAAACAGCACCGTGCCCAGGTGGTCGCCCAGCCCCGGCCGATCCGCCGAGTCGACGCGCAACGGCTCGCCGGCGATGCGAGCTAGCTCCCGGGCGATGTCGGCGGGGGATAACACCTTGTCCGCCCCGGCCTCGGCGGCGCTTTGGGGCATGCTGGGGTGCTGGGCGCTCTCCTTGTTCTGGGCGAAGGTGATGCCGCTCTCGGCCTTGATCGCCGCGATCCCGCGCGCCCCGTCCGAGGCGCTGCCCGAGAGGATAACGCCGATGGCGCGCGGCCCCTGGTCCCGGGCGAGGGCGCACAGGAAATAGTCGATCGTCAGAAGCGCCCCGTGGTGGTCGAGCGCCGGGAGCACCTGCAACACGCCGTGGAGGATGCCAAGACTGGCGTTCGGCGGTATGACGTAGATGTGATTAGGCGCGGCCGGCACCGCGTTTTGTGCCTCCTCGACGGGCATGTCGGTGTGCCGGGCCAGCAGGTCCACCAGCATGCTCGGGTGGTCGGGCGCCAAGTGCTGGATCAGGACGAAGGCGAGTCCGGTATCGGGCGGTAGGGCGTCGAGCAGCGCCGTGGCCGCTTCCAGACCGCCCGCTGAGGCGCCGATGCCGACGATGGCTACGGCGTGCTCCTCGCTCGGCGATCCGTTTTCGCGCTCGCGGGCGGGGTGGTGGGCGTGCCTTTTGTCGGCGGGCATGGTGGTACGCTGCTCCTGGTAATCGTGTTGTTTGTCGGCGGCGAGCCCCGGGGATCGGTACGGCCCGTGGCACAGTGATACGACGCCGTGCCCCGCCACCGCTTCGACTGCGGGGCCGAATTCGAAACAGCGTGCCCTGGCGGATGCGGCGGGCGTCGTGACTACATTCGGTGGTTAGTCCCACCGATGTGGCGCGCGGGAAAACGTATAGTACCCACAGTTCGACCGTTGATCGAAAGTTTAGTGCTGTTAGAGGAAAAACTTGCGCGAGAATAATCGCACCAAAACAATACCGATTCACGGCTATTGCATCGATCAAGAGCATCTCCCTTCGGCCACTCCGTCTCCGCGCTCACTGCATTAACTCATATAAACAAGGAGTTGGAAATGTAAGACATCTCTGGCACGGATTCTGCTGTTCGCAACTACGTAGATACGAATCCGGAACCATTCCGAATGAGACTCTCGATCAACCGAACAGGGGAACTTCCATGGCTTATCTGATGCCTTCTGAATTCGTCACGAAAATGGTGGATGTTGGAGAATCCAAGGTCTTCATGTCCACCAGGGATACGCTGATCAGGGCGTATATGGCTGGTGCCATCCTCGCCCTGGCCGCTGCCTTCGCAGTCACGATTGCTGTCCAGACCGGTTCCCCGCTGGTGGGTGCGATTCTGTTCCCTGTCGGGTTTTGCATGTTGTATCTGATGGGCTTTGACCTGCTGACCGGGGTGTTCGTGTTGACTCCCCTAGCGTTACTGGATAAGCGGCCCGGGGTGACAGTGAATCGAATTTTGAGGAACTGGGGCCTCGTGTTCGTGGGAAATTTCGCGGGTGCAATAACAGTGGCGTTCATGATGGCAGCGGTTTTCACCTACGGTTTCGCCACTGATCCGGGAGCGGTAGGTCAAAAGATCGCGAATATCGGCGAAAGCCGGACCCTGGGCTACGAGCAATACGGGATGGCTGGGTGGCTGACGATTTTCCTGCGGGGCATGTTGTGCAACTGGATGGTATCCCTGGGTGTGGTCGGCGCAATGATCTCGACGACGGTCAGCGGCAAAGTCATTGCAATGTGGATGCCGATAATGCTCTTTTTCTTTATGGGGTTTGAACACTCGGTTGTGAACATGTTTCTGTTTCCATCTGCGATCATCATGGGCGGCGGGTTTTCCGTGGGGGACTACTTTCTCTGGAACGAGATTCCCACCGTGCTGGGTAACCTGGTCGGCGGGTTGGCGTTTACGGGGCTAACGTTGTACAGCACGCACGTACGGACCGCTCCTATGCGCTCTGCTGCCTGAGACTGGCTAAGCGAGCCCGGCCAGCTGGGCTCGCGTCCTTTCCCGAAGCTCGTCAATCAGAGGTTCGTGAAATTCGCACCAGCTCGCCGGACCGCCCGGGCCGTAAATCGGCTTTTTCTGGGTCTCACGACCGTAGCTCCCGCCTTTTCATTCTTCGGAGCAGGGCACGGGTCGCGTCTTTAACAAATAACTGCCCCTGGAAGCCTCGGAATCTGTCCTTGCTAGTCTTCTACTGGAGCCGTCTCGTGCAGTTCGCCGGGCGGCGAGCGGGATGACCCGTTCGGATCGAGTGCTTTGAACTCGCATCGAAAGGAGGGGGCGATGAGCCGTTCGGTGAAGCTGGTAATTATCGGTGCCGGAACTGCCGGTCTGACAGCGCTAAGTGAAGCACGGCGACATACCGATGATGTGGTCCTGATCAACGACGGCCCGTACGGTACGACCTGTGCGCGGGTTGGATGCATGCCTTCGAAAGCATTGCTGGAAGTGGCACATACCTACGCATCTCGTAAATTCCTGTCAGGCGCGGGGGTAGCGGGCACGGATCAGATGCAGGTCGACATACCCGCCGTGATGGAACATGTGCGCAGTCTGCGCGACCGCTTCACGGCAGGCCCCATCAAGCTCGCAGAATCGCTGGGGAAAGGAAGCATTCAGGGCCGCCCGCGGTTCCTTGAACCGACTATCCTGGAGGTCAACGGCGAGCGCATACGAACCGAAAAGACGATCATCGCCACGGGCACGCGGCCGATTGTGCCTGCCAAGTGGCAGGCCTTCGGTAACCGGGTTCTGACGTCCGATAGCATTTTCGAGAAGAAGACACTGGGTGGCAGAGGTGCGGTGGTCGGTCTCGGCCCGATCGGTGCCGAGCTGGGACAGGCATTCGCGCAGCTGGGTGTGACGATTTACGGGTTTGACAAGACGGAGCGAGTTGCTGCCATCACGGACCCGGCCGTCAACCAGGCCATGCTCCAGGCGCTACGCAAGGACATGGACATCGTTATTGGTGAGGTCGACCTCGAGAAGACAACCAACGGTGCCATACGGGTACTGGCTGACGGTGAAGCGATAGATGTGGACTGGGTTCTGGCTGCCATCGGCCGACGGCCAAACCTCGAAGGTCTGGATCTCGACGCGATCGGCGTCGCGCTGGACGAGCGTGGCGTGCCCGAGTATGACCCCTGCTCGCTACAGATCGGTAACCTGCCGATCTACATCGCAGGCGACGTCAGCGGTATGCGCCCGCTCATGCACGAGGCTGTAGACGAAGGCCGGATAGCGGCCTATCACGCGTTGACGGGGCACAAGGAACTGATCGGCAGGCGAACCCCTTTGGAAATCGTCTTCACTGAACCGAACGTGGCGAGCGCCGGCCTTCGCTACGCCGAGCTGGACTTGCAGCGGCACATCGTAGCGACAGCGGACTTTGGGCAGCAACCGCGGGCGCTCATGACCGCTCGTAATGAGGGAATCCTGCAGTTATACGTGGATAGCGAAGAGGGCTGTATCGTCGGTTCCGAAATGGCCACCCCGGACGCCGAGCATCTCGGCCATCTGCTCGCCTGGGCCATCCAGCAGCGCAGTACGGTCGATAAACTCCTGCAGATGCCGTTCTATCACCCGACGGTGGAGGAAGGTTTGCGACCGGCTCTGCAGGCCGCACGCAGACAACTGGGAGAGCGGCGTCGACAGCCGGATATCCCGCTCTGTCACGAGGCCGCCGACTGGGCCTTGGGAGGCGACTAAGACTAAAATAGCTTTCCGAAATGGTGTCATCACTCCCCCTCATTCCGACCTTCTCTCTGAAGGGAGAAGGGATCAAGTGGTGACCATCTCGGAACAGCTATTTAGGTGTTGATTTCGGGGGCCTGTTTCGGCCAAGGGCCGCCCAGATATTCAAAATGGGCTGCACCTCAGCTGCGGCGGCGCACGGCTCAACCGGAACGTTGCTTATTGCCCTTTTTACCTCCACGCCGAGAGCATTTCGCCTCTGAAACTCTGCAGTATTTTTATATAGTTGGCCCGCTCGAAAGCGCTGGGGTTCGCTACTTTGCCGTGGCTCATGTTTCCACGGAGCTGAGCCACGGAGGAGAACTCCCGGGCCTCCATCCAGTCCTTGAGTCCATCGACCATGGTTGCGGCGTAGGCCGGACCATGGCGTAGCAGAGCCGACGTGCTCATTACGACATCGGCACCCGCCAACAGATATTTGATCACTTCCTCCGCCCCCTCCACGCCGGTCGTGGTTCCCAGCGAGGCGTTCACCTTCCCGCACAGCAAAGCGGTCCAGAGCAGAGGCAGTCGTATCTCGCTGGCGGTGCTGAGATCCAGTATTGACGCGACCTCCAGATCCGTGATGTCGATATCCGGCTGGTAGAAGCGATTGAAAAGCACCAGCGCGTCGGCGCCCGCCTGATCCAGACGCAGAGCCAGATTACCCGTGGCACTGAAAAAGGGGCTTAGTTTGAGCGCGACCGGAATGCTCACGGCCGATTTAACCATGGCCAGAATGTCCAGGTAGTGCTGCTCGACCTCCAGGCTGCCGATGCCGAAATCGGCTTCGACTCGATAGATATTCAGCTCCAGCCCGTGGGCCCCGGCCTGTTCCATCTGTTTGGCGTACTCGATCCAGCCCTCGGTGGTGGCGCAGTTCATACTCGCGATCACCGGGACGTCGACCTGTTCGGTCGCACGCCGGATAAGCTCCAGGTACCGATCGGGGCCGACCTCATAGGTGCTTACTTCGGGGAAATAGTTCAAGGATTCGGGGTAGCTCTCGCTGCCCGCTTCCATTAACCGGGAAAAGGCTTCATTCTCCTCCCTGACCTGTTCTTCGAATATCGAGAACATGACCACGGCCGCCACGCCTCCGTCCTCCATCCGTCTGAATCCGTCCAGTGTTGCCGACAGCGGCGATGCCGAGGCGACGACGGGGTGCTTTAGCTGGAGTCCCATGTAGGTCGTGCTGAGGTCCATGGTCTTTCTCCTGATCAGTTATCGATTGACGCTGGCGTCCGGAATGAAGCGGCTGCCACTGCGGCTGGCCATCTCTTCGTAGGTTTCCCATTTCTGATTTACCGCCTCCTGGGCCAGTCTCATCAGGTGTTCGCTTTCCGCGGGATGGGTCCGGGCCAGCATGCTGTAACGCAGTTCGTTGAACGCATAATCCTTGAGGGGAATGCGGGGACGCGGCGAATCGAGCACCAGCGGATTATGATCCGACTGGCGCAGGGCGGGGTTGTAACGCATCAGTGGCCAGTAGCCGCTGGCCACGGCCAGTTCCTGCTGCTTCATGCCGTCTCGCAGGTTGAAGCCGTGTGCAATGCAGTGACTGTAAGCAAGCACCAGCGACGGTCCGGGATACGCTTCCGCCTCTCTCAGGGCCAGCAGCGTTTGCTGGGGGTTGGCACCCATTGCAATCCGGGCCACATAGACGTTGCCATAGGAGATCATCTGCAACGCGAGGCCCTTTTTCGCTACCGTCTTTCCCGATGCGGCGAATTTGGCGACCGCTCCCAACGGGGTCGCCTTGGACATCTGACCGCCAGTGTTGGAGTAGACCTCGGTGTCCAGCAGCAGCACGTTGACGTCTCTCCCGCTGGCCAGTACATGGTCAAGACCGCTTGATCCGATATCGTAACCCCAGCCGTCGCCCCCTACGAACCAGATGCTACGCCGTACCAGGTGATCGATTACCGAGAGCAGATCGCGGGCTTTTTCGCTGTCGATGGGTTCGAGCGCCACTCTCAATTCCGCCACCCGCATGCGCTGTTGGCGGATCTGCAACTCGGTACGCTGCTCGGCGGCGAGGATTTCATCGATCAGTTCGGATTGGATCTCCTCTTTGAACTCCTGCGCCAGCTGGGTTGCCAGCGCCAGGTGCTTGTCGGCGGTCAGGCGGAAGCCGAAGCCGAACTCGGCATTGTCTTCAAACAGTGAATTTGACCACGCCGGCCCGCGCCCCTCCGCATTCGTGGTCCACGGCGTGGTGGGAAGATTGCCCCCGTAAATGGATGAACAACCGGTGGCATTGGCGACCATCAGGCGATCGCCGAACAGCTGCGAGAGAAGACGAACATAGGGGGTTTCTCCGCAGCCGGTACAGGCGCCGGAAAACTCGAACAGCGGTTCCAGAAACTGCACTCCGCGCACGGTAGAGAACTCCACCCGCGATCGTTCGTTGACCGGTATGCGTTCAAAGAACTGGATGTTCTGCCGTTCCCGTTCGAGGATGGGCGCCTTGGGCCCCATATTGATCGCTTTGACCCCGCTTTGCTGCAGGCTCTTGGCGGGGCATGACTCCACGCAGATACCGCAACCGGTGCAATCCTCGACGTAGATCTGCAGTGTGAATCGCGTCTCGGGAAATCCACGGGCGTTGATCGGAGCCGATGGAAAGCCATCGGGTCCCCCTTCGAGCTGATCCTCGTTGTAGAACTTCGCGCGGATGACGCTATGGGGACAGACAAAACTGCAATTGCCGCACTGAATGCAGATTTCGGGCTCCCATACGGGGACGAAATCGGTGATGTTGCGTTTCTCCCAGCGAGTGGTACCGGAGGGATAGGTGCCGTCGATGGGCAGCATGGAAACCGGCAACCGATCCCCTTTTCCGGCCATCATCATTGCGGTTACCTTCTGCACGAATTCCGGCGCTTGTGGCGGTACCACGGGTGGCATCTCGATAGCGCTGGGGGGGTGGTCGGGAACCGTCACGTGGTAGAGCTGTTCAAGTGTGCGGTCCACCGCCAGGAAATTCTTCTCGACAATCTCTTCGCCTTTCTTGCCGTAGGTCTTTCGGACAGTGTCCTTTATCCGCGCGATAGCCTCATCCTGCGGCAATACACCGGAGATGGCGAAAAAGCAGGTTTGCATAATCGTATTGGTGCGACTGCCCATACCCGTCTCGCGGGCCACCCTCGACGCGTCGATGACGTAGAACGAAATGCCTTTGTCGATGATCTGCTGCTGGGCGTGACGCGGCAAATGGTCCCAGACCTCGTCGGGGCCGTAGGGACTGTTGAGCAGCAGTGTGGCGCCGGGCTGTGCGCCCTCCAGGACATCCATCTTCTCGATGAAGTTGAACTGGTGACAACCGATGAAGCTGGCAGATTGGATGAGATAGGGTGAATTGATCGGATTCGGTCCGAAGCGCAGGTGGGATACTGTGCGTGAGCCGGATTTTTTCGAGTCGTAGACGAAGTAGCCCTGGGCGAAAAGCGGCGTTGATTCACCGATGATCTTGATGCTGTTCTTGTTGGCACCGACGGTGCCGTCGGCGCCAAGCCCGAGGAAAATCGCGCGCACCACCTCGTCCGACTCGATGTTGAAAGCAGGGTCGTACTCGAGGCTGGTGTGGGTTACATCGTCCTGAATGCCGACGGTGAAAGGGTTCTTCTTTTGTGGCTTCTTGAGTTCATCCAGCACGGCCTTGGCCATGGCGGGAGTGAATTCCTTGGACGACAGACCGTAACGGCCGCCGATGACATCGGGCAGACTATCCATGGGAAGTCTGTTTTCGGCCCGAGCCTCCGCCAGGATCGTTACCACATCACTATACAGCGGCTCTCCGGTGGCGCCCGGGCTCTTGGTACGGTCGAGCACGGCAATGGCCTTGACTGTGGGCGGTAGCGCAGCGAGGAAGTGTTCGGCGGAGAACGGCAGACAGAGACGCACATGAATCACGCCGCACTTCTCTCCCGAGCGGCCCAGCACGGCGACGGTCTCGCGAATGGTGTGCGCTCCCGATCCCATGATGATCGCCACCCGCTCCGCTTCGGGATCCCCGTAATACTCGAACAGGCGGTAGGCCCTTCCGGTCAACTCGTGGAAGGCATCCATCTTCTCCTGGAGAATGGTGGGCAACCGGGCATAAAAGCGATTGACCGTTTCCCGTCCCTGAAAATAGACGTCGGGGTTCTGCGAGGTGCCACGTATGAATGGATGGTCCGGATTCAGCGCCCGGCTACGGTGGGCACGTACTGCGTTGTCGTCCATCATTGCGCGAATCTGTTCTTCGCTGATCAAGGTCAGCTTATTCACTTCGTGGGAGGTACGGAAACCATCAAAGAAGTGGACGAAAGGAATCCGCGATTCCAGCGTTGCCGCCTGGGCAATCAGCGCTGTATCGTGCGCCTCCTGTACCGAACCCGAGGCGAGCTGCGCGAAGCCGGTGCTGCGCACCGCGGCGACATCGGAGTGGTCGCCGAATATCGACAAGCCCTGAGCGGCCAGGGATCTTGCCGCCACATGAAATACGGTGGGGGTCAGCTCGCCGGCGATCTTGTACATATTCGGGATCATCAGGAGCAGACCCTGCGATGCGGTGAAGGTGGTGGTCAACGCACCGGTCTGCAGGGCCCCGTGTAGCGCCCCGGCGGCTCCACCCTCGCTCTGCATCTCGCTGACCAGGGGAATGTTGCCCCAGATATTGGTTTTGCCTTCGGATGCCCACTGATCGGCAAGTTCCGCCATGGTCGAGGAGGGCGTAATGGGATAGATGGCGCACACTTCATTGATGCGATAGGCGGTGTACGCAACCGCCTCGTTGCCCTCAAGCGTGGTGATCTTTTCCGGTTGCATCGGCAACTCCTGGTTCCGGGATCATTTCGATGGCGTGACAGGGGCAGTACTCGAAGCAGACGGCGCAGCCTGTGCAGCGATTGAAGTCGAACCGGTAGCGCTTGCCCGGGCCCAGTTTGATGATGGCGTCTTCGGGACATGCACCGTAACAACCGTCGCATTCGAAGCAGTTGCCACAGGAGAAGCAGCGCCTGGATTCATAGGCAGCTTCCGTTTCACTCAAGCCCTTGGCGATCTCCTCGAAGCCATAGGCGCGGCGCTCCGGATCGACAGAGGGCTGCTTCCGCTGTTCCGCATCCGTCAGGAAACCGAGATGCAGTCCGTCGAAACCGATGATGTCGTGTTTGAGTGGCTTGACGTACTGTTCACCCCGCAGGTACGCATCGATGTGCCGGGCAGCCTTTTTTCCATGACCGACCGCAGCCGTCACGGTGCGTTCGCTCGGTACCATATCGCCTCCGGCGAACAGGCCCGGATACCCGGTCATGAAGTTCGATCCGACCGCCACCGCGCCATCCGATCGGAACTCGATACCCGGAACACTCTGCAGGAACGCCGAGTCGGTTTTCTGGCCCAGTGCCAGGATCAGGGAATCGGCTTCGAGTGTTTCAATTTCCCCGGTAGGTTGGGGACGGCCCTCCTGATCCAGGGCCATGACCTCGACCTGGAGTCTGGTCTGGTCGATAGCCTTGATGGTTCGCAGCCAGTTGATCTTGACGCCCTCTTTTATCGCCTCCTCGACTTCAAAGGCGTGGGCGGGCATCTGCTCCGGGTTTCGGCGATAGACGATCAACGCCTCCTCGGCGCCGAGCCGTTTGGCAGTTCGCGCCGAATCCATTGCGGTGTTGCCGCCGCCGTAGATCGCAACACGTCGGCCCAGTTCGGGCGGCTGGCCGGTGGCGGTATCACGAAGAAAACTGACCGCATCGAGGATCTTGCCCGCATCTCTGGCGGGGATCTCCGTGCGCTTGCCGAGATGAGAGCCGATGGCAAGAAAAACCGCGTCGAACCCGCCGGTCTCCTTTTCTGCCAATACATCCTGCACTCTGCGGTTCAGCACCATCTTGACTCCCATGGCCTCGATGCGCTCAACCTCCTGCTCCAGCTCCTCCCGGGGCATACGATAAGCGGGGATTCCGAAGTGCATCATGCCGCCCGGCAGTGGTCCGGCCTCGTGGATCTCAACGGCGTGCCCGAGGCGGCTTAGGTGAAAGGCGGCGGAAAGGCCGCTGGGTCCGGCTCCCACCACCAGCACCCGTCGGCCCGTTGGAGGCGCGACCTTCTTAACTTGCCAGCCTTCGCGCAACGCGAGATCGCCGAGAAACCGTTCCACTGCGTGGATGTTGACGGTACTGTCCACCTCGTTCCGGTTGCAGTTGTCCTCGCAGGGGTGATAGCAGACACGGCCGTGGACGGAGGGCATCGGGTTGTCCTCCATCAGCACCTGCCACGCTTTCTCGTACGATCCCGCCTGGGCCAATGCCAGCCATCCCTGAATATTCTCACCGGCCGGACAGGCATTGTTGCAGGGCGGCAGCAGGTCCACATAAAGCGGGCGCTGCGTGCGAATGGGACCGGTCCCCCTGGCGTGTTGCGTCAGGTCCGGTGGGTGCATCAATTCATCGCGCTTTCTATCATTCATGGCGACCGCCGAAGAGTGGCAAGGTAGCTATGCTGGCTCGGCCATCCGTCAGTGGCCTCCAAGGAGTGCTGCTCCGGCATGGTGATATGCCTCCCGTCCTTGAGATTGGGGAAAATCGGCCCCCGCACCTTGAGGCGGGTGACTCAACGTCGAGAACTCTGCTGGAAAGATAGCAGCCGACGGGAAAAATCCTGCAGAGCGCACGGACGTTGGGCAGAACGAGGTGTTTCGTGGTTGAAGAATTCGGGCCGGTCACGGGGACGGCGGTGGAGGAGGGGTACAGCCAATGATCCGGTCAGGGACCTGTCGGCGAGGGCTGCCGCCTTGAGCGGACCGGGTGGGCCGGTCCGCTCGCGGTGGCTGCGAAATTACTGGCGTATGCCTTCGACGGAGAGTTCCAGGTAGACCGTCTGTGAGGCGGGTCCCAGGTCGTAATCGATGCCGTAGTCGGCCATCTTGAATTCGGTGGTACCGTGGAAGCCGCGGCGATTTCCACCCCACGGGTCGGGACCGGCACCGATGTGTTCGACGTCGATAGTCAGCGGTTTGGTGACACCGTGCAAGGTGAAGTCGCCGGTGAGTTTCGCGGTGCCGTCACCGTTCTCTTCAAACGCGGTGCTGACGAACTTCGCCTCCGGATACTTCTTCACGTCGAGGAAATCATCGCCCCGCAGGTGCTTGTCGCGCTCGGCGTGATTGGAGTCGATACTGGCCGGGTCGATGTTGACGACGATGGAGGCCGCCGATGGATCGCTCTCGTCGTAACTGAACTCACCGCCGAAATCGTTGAAACGTCCCCCCAGCCAGCTGTAGCCGAGGTGCTGAACCTTGAAGTGGATGTAGGCGTGGGCGCCCTTGGTGTCGATGACATAATCGGCGGCATGGACCGGCGCGGTGCCGACGAGGCCGAGCAGGGCGGCGGACAACAATAGTTTGCGCATGGTAGGTACTCCCTTGGGTTGCAGTCAGCCATCAGGTCAGGCTGGGATAATCGGTGTAGCCTCCGGCGTCTCCGCCGTAGAAACTGGCCGGGTCCGGCTCGTTCAGCGGTGCGTCATGGGCGAGGCGTTCCGGCAGATCGGGATTGGCGATGTAGGCGCGGCCGAAGCCGATGAGGTCGGCCAGGCCATCCTCCAGATAGCGTTCGGCCTTGACCCTGTCCATCTCTCCGCAGGCGATAACCGGTCCGCCGAATCGCTCGCGGGCCTGCTTGAGGAGGGACTCGCCCGCCGCGTAACCGTTGAACACCGGGTCGACGAAGTGCAGGTAGGCAATGCCGAGGCGCTTTGCTGCGTCGGCGAGATGCTGGGTCATGCGGTCCGCATCCGGGTCCTCCCCCATGTCGTTAAAGGTGCCGTGGGGCGAGAGCCGCAGGCCGACGCGATCGGGGCCGGCGACCTCGGCGGCGGCCTCGACCACCGCGAGAGCGAATCGGGCACGATTCTCCAGGGAGCCGCCCCAGCGATCGTCGCGCTGGTTGACCGTGCTGTTGAGAAACTGGTCGAGCAGATAGCCGTTGGCACCGTGGATCTCCACGCCGTCGAAGCCGGCAGCGAGGGCGTTCTCCGTGGCCTGCCGGAAGTCGGCGATGGTCGCCTCGATCTCCCCTTCAGTCATTGCCCGGGCCGGGGAGGGTGTGAGCATGGCAGGCTGACCGTTATCATCCAGGGCGAAGAGCTGGGTCGCCGCCTGCCCGGCCGACGGGGCGAGGGGCGCTTCGCTGTTCGGCTGCAGGCTTTGGTGGGAGACCCGTCCGCAGTGCCAGAGCTGGGCGAAGATACGGCCGCCTGCCTCACGGACGGCGGCGGTCACCTGTCGCCAGCCTTCCACCTGTCCTTCGGTGTAAATCCCCGGGGTCCAGAGGTAGCCGGGCGCCTGCGGCGAGACCGGCGTGCCCTCGCTGATGATTAGTCCGGCGCCGGACCGCTGGCGGTAGTACTCGGCCATCAGGGCATTGGGCCGATTGTCGTCGTGGTTCGCACGGTTGCGGGTCATCGGCGCCATGATAATGCGATTAGGCAGTTCCAGTGTCCCGACTCGAAAGGGTTCGAATAGCATGGTTCTCTCCTTGGTCTGAACGTTTGTCTGATCCGGTTAGCGCCCCAGCATCCGCATCAGCGTGCGGTCGCGGTCCAGGAAGTGGTGTTTCAGGGCCGCCAGGGCATGCAGTGATGCCAGTGCCACCAGGGTGATGGCGAGTGTCAGGTGGATGGTCCCGGCGATGTCTTCCTGATGTTCGATTCCGTGGAGGGTGGCCGGGATGGCAAACCAGCCGAAGACCTCCAGCGACCGGCCGTCGGCGGTCGAGATCAGATAACCGCTGATCATGATGGCGAATAGCAGCAGGTACAGCAGTCCGTGCATCGTTTTTGCCAGGCGATGCTCCCAGCGCGCATGACTCGGCAAAGGCACCGGCTGCGGATTGAGGGCACGCCACCCCAGGCGCACCAGCACCAGCAGGAACAGTGATACGCCGATACTCTTGTGCCACCAGGGGCCGAGTTGATACCACTGATCATAATAGGTGAGTCCGGTCATCCACAGACCGAGGCCAAAGAGGCCGAATACCGTCAGCGCCACCAGCCAGTGCATCAGTACGGCGGCCAGACCGTAGCGGGTTGTATCGTTTCGCCATTGCATAGGTTGCCTGCGTTCTTCGTACCGGGACGTTCCGGGAATCGGCCGACCGAAACGGTGTCTATTGTATCGTTCCAGTTTATGCTAAAAAGACGTTAATCTCGAAAACTGTGTTGCGAAATTAAGAACAATGGATCGACTGGATGCCCTCGAGTCCTTTACAGCAGTAGTGGATGCCGGCAGCTTCAGTGCCGCCGCCGAGCGCCTGGGGATCGCCAAATCCGCGGTAAGCCGCCGGGTGACCGATCTGGAGTCGCACCTCGGCGTGCAACTGCTGCGGCGTACCACACGGCGTCTTTCGATGACCGAAGCCGGTCGCGATTTTCACCGCCGCGCCACTCTGCTGCTGGCCGAGTGGGAGGAGGCCGCCCAGTCGGTGAGCGAGGGTCAACAGACGCTGCGGGGCCGGATTCGTCTCGCGGCACCCCTCTCCTTCGGTCTGTTGCATCTCAATCCTGCCCTGACCGCCTTTTGTGCCGAACACCCCGGGGTAGTGCCGGATGTGGACCTCAATGATCGCTCGATTAGCCTGGTCGACGAGGGCTTCGATCTGGCCGTGCGTATCGGCTATCTGGCCGATTCGACGCTGATTGCCCGCGCTCTGGCGCCGGTGCGGATGGTGCTGTGTGCCAGTCCCGAGTACCTCGCTCGCCACGGGACCCCTCGTACTCCGCGGGAATTGGCGGATCATCAGGGTCTGGTATATGCGAATGTGCCCGAGTCACAGCAGTGGCGGTTTACCGACAGGGAGGGCCATGGCGAGTCGGTCCGCGTACCGGTACGTCTGCGTGCCAACAACGGCGATCTGCTCCTCGATGCGGCTGTTGCAGGACTGGGGGTGCTGGCCTCGCCCACCTTTCTCGCCTATCGGGTCATCGCCGAAGGGCGTCTGGTGCCGCTGCTCCCCGACTACCGTCTGTCGACGGCCTATGCCTATGTGGTCTATCCGTCGCGACGCTTTGTACCGCGACGGGTACGCGTACTGGTGGATTTCCTGCTTCAGCGCTTTGGTGATCATCCCTATTGGGACGATGGCCTGCCGGTGGCCGATGATGTCGAGGCCCCGCTCGCCAGGTGAGCGGACCTTCAGGCAAACACGCCCTGCAGGAACCAGCCTTGATTTCGCCGCTCGCGGAAGATCCAGAAGTGTTCGCCGTGGGCGTCTGCGGCGACGAAGTAGTCGCGGGCGGCGTCTTCGCCATCCCACCAGCCGGTTTCGATCCGCTCCGGCCCTCGAATCAGGTGTAACTCACCTTTCAGCCAGGGCTGGCCGTTGCGCTGTTCGAGCGGCTTCGGTTCGGGGAAGAGCCAGAGCGGGCGGAGGGGTTTCGCTGTCGGAAGCGGTGCATTATGAATGCACCCTGCAGTTTCGTCCTGTCCGGGTGGGCAGGGGCGCCAGGCCTTTTCCGGTCGGTGATCGGCAGCCGGACCCAGCCCACCGACGGCGTTGTCGCCCAGGCGGGCGCGCAATTTCTCCAGCCATACACTCGCATCGGGAATGCCGGTCTGCTCTCCGGTGAAGAGGTCGTCGTGCTCGCTTTCCCGTTCCGGGAACCGGTCGGCGTGCAGGCCGATGGCATCGGTGGGGGCGGGCAGTTCGAAGCGCTCCAGGCGCTCGCGGATCAGGGCAAGAAGGTGATCCGCATCCCGCGACGGGCGCCGCAGGCCGATCGGGAGTTCACTCTCCGGGCGCCCCCGGTGTTCCAGGATAAGGCGCATGTCCTGCACACCGGCTCCCTTGGCGCGCAGCAGCCCTATCAGCTCCAGCACCAGTCGGCGCGCGGCAAACAGCAGGGCGTCGGTGTTATCCACTTCCGTCGGCAGCGGCAGGCGACCATCGAAACGGGGAGGGGGCTCGAACGGCCGGCGCGGATCGGCACGCAGCCCCATGGCGCGATCCAGGTAATCATAAAATTCGGGGCCCACCCGACGCGCCAGGGCGCTGCGGGACTGGCGCAGTACATCACCGACCCGCCGCAGCCCCATTCCGCGCAGGGCGGCAATGGTTTCGGGCTTTACCTCCAGGCCGTTCAGCGGCAGGCGTTGCAGGATGTCCTGCAATCGATCCCGCTCCTCAATCAACAGCTCGGCGCCGTTTTTCGCCAGTAGCCAGCCCCCCAGTGGGGTCGGGGCGGCGGTGAGATGGGCCCGATAGCCCATATCCTGTAGTCCCTCGGCCACACCATCCCGCAAGGCAGCGAGGCCGCCGAACAGCTTCCGGCTGCCGGCCACCTCCAGCATCAATCCTTCATGAGGGCGGATGTGTACCAGCGGCGTGAATTGCTGGCTCCATAGCGCGAGGGCGTTCAGCGCCTGATGCTCCGCCGCCCTGTCCCGCTCGCGGGTCAGCAGGGTATGGCACAGGGCAAGGGCCGCCCCCAAGGGCTGGCCGGGATGGATGCCGTGCTCCTCCGCGGCGGCATTGCAGACATGCACCACCGGCCGGTTATCCGGTCCGGTACGCACGGCAAACGGAGTCTCCGTGTCTCCGAAGACCTCGAGTGCGAGGTTGGGTAGGTAGATACTGAGCCACAAGCAGCTCATCCCCGCATCTCGAATCTCTTATCTCGAATCTCGGTTATTGGTGCTCCCGCCCAGCCGCCGCGGCGTTTCAGTATGTGTATGGTCAGTCCTCCAGCATCGTGTTCCAGCTCCAGCCGCACGGCGGCGGGGGAGGGCTGGTGTGCTTCCTGGCGGGGTCGGAACAGGAAGCCGGAGGCTTCGCCGTGTTCGGCGGCGAGTTGCAGTCGGCGCAGGGCGTGGTTGTCGGCTCGCCCGGGCCAGCCGAGGACGGCGCCGCAGACGCCGGAGCGCAGGCTCTGTTCGAGACTCCAGAGGGTCTGGTCGTCTCCGCTGGTGCGGACCCAGACCAGGCGCTGCAGGTCGATTCCGGCCGCGGCCAGTGCGGGGGCGTAGGGGATGTGCGGCGGGGCTATCCAGGCCTGCCAGTACTCCTGCGACAGATGGGCCAGGGCGGGCATCAGCAGGCGCAGTTCCCCTATGCCTTTCTGGTTGACCAGGATCTCGGTCAGGGCGCCCACCGGCCAGCCGCCGCCCAGCCGCTCATCCAGCATCGGATGGCCGGTGGAGAGGTGAGGCGTCGTCTGGGGAGACGTCTCCCGCCCGCGCCAGATATCGGCGCGGGCAAGGAGGGAGTTCAGGTTCATACCAATTGGCCGTTGCGAACAATTCCGACACCGATACCTTCAATCACCAGTTCCTGCCGTGTTGGATTCACCTCGATAGGCTCGAATTCGGGGTTTTCCGGCAGTAGCAGAACCCGGTTCCGCCCCTTTCGCTGCAGCCGCTTGACCGTGACCTCGTCTTCAATGCGGGCCACCACGATTTGGCCATCACGGGCCTCGCCGGTACGGTGTACCGCCAGCAGATCACCGTCCAGGATGCCGATGTCCTTCATGCTCATGCCTTTTACCCGCAGCAGGTAGTCGGCACGGGGGCTGAACAGGCCCGGGTCGAGCCGATAGCGGTTTTCGATGTTCTCCTCCGCCAGGATAGGATTACCGGCGGCTACCCGGCCCACCAGCGGCAGCCCCTCGCCGCCGCGCAGACGGATACCGCGCGAGGTGCCGGGAATCAGTTCGATGGCCCCTTTTTTGACCAGGGCGCGCAGGTGCCCCTCCGCGGCATTGGGAGAGCGAAAGCCCAGAATACGGGCGATCTCCGCGCGGGTGGGTGGAGCCCCGGTGGCTTCGATGGTTTCGCGAATGAGTTGCAGAATTTCCGTCTGCCGGGGAGTGAGTTCATCGCCCATGGTCATTACCGGTTTTGAAAGACTGTATACTGTAAGTTTATACACTATGTATTCGGTGATCGGCAAGTTCGAGGGGAACGACCGTCCAGTGATATCCTGCAGCCCCTTCTGACGACAGGCGCAATCTGCTATAACCGCGTCCAGGAGTCTGTCCGAAACAGGAGTCAAACCGACTTTCCCCGCTACGATTGCTCAAGCTCGATAGATTCCAGATTTCCAGATTCCCGGTCCCGGAGGATTGCAGTGAGTGAACGGAACATCGTACGTGTCCGCGATGTGATGAAGGCGGAATTCGACATGGTGGACGGTATGGCGACGGTCAGTGAGGCGCTCACCGCCATGAGGCGCCTGCAAACCAAGTGTCTGATGGTCGACAAGCGCCACCCGGACGATGAGTTCGGCATGCTGCTGGTGTCGGACATCGCGCGCCATGTGCTCGGCAGGGACCGATCCCCGGAGCGGGTCAACGTCTACGAGGTCATGGCCAAGCCGGTGATCAGTGTTGATCCGGATATGGATATCCGCTTCTGCGCCCGTCTCTTCGAGCGCTTCCAGCTGACCCGCGCACCGGTGGTCGAAAGCGGTAAAATCATCGGCATCGTGAGCTTCACGGACATGGTCCTGCGCGGCATGTGTACCGACAGCGAATGACTTCTGTGAGATCGGTGACCGTTTCCTCCGGCCTTTCTATTGATCGCGTCTCCGGTCTCATCAATGAGGCGCGTCAGGTCCCGTCCCCCAATTGTGATGATCGGCCGGAAGACGCGGCGATTGACCTTGTAGTGGTGCACAGCATCAGTCTCCCTCCTGCCGAATTCGGTGGCCCCTGGATCGATGCCCTGTTCACCAATACTCTTGATCCGCAACTGCATCCCTACTTCCGTGAGATTCACCGGATGCGGGTCTCCTCGCATCTGCTAATCCGCCGTGACGGGGAGCTGGTGCAGTATGTACCGCTGCATCGCCGCGCCTGGCATGCCGGGGCGTCCTGTTTCGCCGGACGTGAACGCTGCAATGATTTTTCCATCGGTATCGAACTGGAAGGGACGGATGAGGACCCCTACGAGGTGGCCCAGTACCAGCGGCTCGCAGCGGTTATCGCGGTGCTGGAGAAGGTGTACCCGGAGGTAACCCGCGACCGCCTGGCGGGCCACAGCGATATCGCCCCGGGCCGCAAGACCGATCCGGGTTCGGCCTTTGAATGGGCGCGACTGGAACACGAGTTGGAGCGGATCGCCTAACTTTGGTTGCAAGTTTGCCCGCCAGATTCGAAACTAGGAGCCTGTCCGAGAATAGCGATCGTCACGAGGGCAAGACTGATTGAGTCAGATTTTTCGGTCATTTGAGGCGAATAATGGTTTTATTTAACGAAAATGAGCGGAAAATCTGGCCAATCAGGTTTGGCCGCACGACTCCATGGATGGAGGAGTTAGAGCGAAGCAGGATGCCCGAGCCGAGTAGGCCAGTCTATTCTCGGACAGGCTCCTAGATCGCGTTTATTCTTGGCCACAGAGGTCCACGGAGTCTCCAGACGAGCCTCCTGTTTGTGACACTTTTCTGTGTGCTCAGTGGTTAGCCCCAGACCCAGCGGAACCTTGTCCATGTCTCTGATTGCCATTATTTTTGCACTTTTTGTCGAGCACTTTCTCGGTTCGCTCGAGGAGTTGCGACGCTTCGACTGGTTTACTACCTTTTCTGACCGGGTGCGGGACCGGTTGCCGGCGGGGCGTTTTCGGGACGGTCCGTTCGGCGTCCTGCTGGTGATCGGCTTGCCGGTGATTGGCGTCGGCTTGGTGGGGTATGCCCTGGAGGAGCTGTGGGGTGTACTCGGGTTTATCTATGCAGTCCTGATACTGCTTTATGCCTTCGGACCCCGCGACCTCGAGGCGGAAGTGGAGGCGTTTGCCGATGCCCGTGAGCGCAACGATGAAGACTCGGCACGCTGGCACGCCGCCAGTCTGCTCGGCGGTGAAGTCCCCGAAGAGCCTGAAACTCGGGCGAGGGTCATCATCGAGACCATTCTCGTAGAGGCCCACGAACGCGTGCTCGGCATCATCTTCTGGTTTCTTCTGCTCGGGCCGGTGGGTGCGATCCTGTACCGGCTCAGCCGAGTGCTGGAGGCGCGTTACCGGGGGGCCGATGAGGGCTTTGGTCTGGCGGCCTGGCGGCTGCACTATGTCCTGGCCTGGGTGCCTGCCCGACTCTGCGCATTCAGTTATGCCCTGGCCGGCAGCTTCGTCGACGCGATGCAGCGCTGGCGGAACGAGGCCTGGCGCTATGCGGATGAGAATCGCGGCGCACTGGTGTCGGCCGGTTTCGGCGGCCTGCGTTATGACCCGGCGGAACAGGAAGATGGGCATCCCGATCAGCGGGTCGAGACCGAAAACGTTCGCGAGACCCTGGCACTGGTGCGCCGCGCCGCCATCATCTGGGTGGCGGTCCTCGCGGTGTTCACCCTCGCCGGCTGGCTCGGCTGACCCGATTTCGCGCCTCATGACTCACCTGATCCTGGGGGGCGCCCGTTCCGGGAAAAGCCGGTATGCCGAACAGCTTGCTGGTGAGAATGGCCTGGATGTCATCTATGTGGCCACGGCCACGATGGGCGACCAGGAGATGATCGAACGCATCACCCGCCATCGTGCCGATCGGCCGGCGGGCTGGCGCACCATCGAAGAGCCACTGGCGCTGGCCGCGACCCTCCAGAGGCATGCCGCCCCTGGGCATTGTCTTTTGGTCGATTGTCTTACCCTGTGGCTGTCGAATCTCCTGCAGGCCGGTGATACAACCCTGGATCAGGAGCGTGAGCGTCTGCAGGAGGCGCTTCCGCACCTCCCGGGGCGCATCCTTTTGGTCAGCAACGAGGTCGGCCTCGGTATCGTCCCCGACAATCCCTTGGCGCGCCGTTTTCGGGATGAAGCAGGCCGGCTCAACCAGGCGCTCGCCGCTGCGTGCGAACATGTGACCTTCGTGGCCGCCGGACTGCCGATGCAATTGAAGTGATGGAGAATTTGCCAGCCTATAACGGTACACGAGGGAGCGCGGGTCCTTGATTTTCCCCGTGAGCCCCGTGTTCCCCGTGGTTTTATAGCGAGTTCTGGATCGACTGACTGATGATTTCCACCACGATTGACATGATCCGCCATGGCGAGCCCGTGGGCGGCAGGAAATATCGCGGACAGATCGATGACCCGCTGAGTGAAAAGGGGTGGCGACAGATGCGCGAAGCCGTCGGCCGGCACTGTCCCTGGGATGCGATTGTCTCCTCGCCGTTGCTTCGCTGCGGTGCATTCGCGGCGGAACTGGCGAAGCAAAACGTCATTGCCCTGGCCTACGATGCACGGCTGAAGGAGATTGGTTTCGGTGAATGGGAGGGGAAAACGGCCGAGGCGCTGATGGAAGAGGATCCCGATATCCTCATGCGCTTCTGGAACGACCCGCTGAACAATACGCCGCCCGGTGCGGAGACCCTGATCGAATTCCAGAGCCGGATCACCGCGGCCTGGCGTTCCATTCTGGAAGAGAATGCCGGCCGGCACACCCTGATCGTCGGGCACGCGGGCCAGATGCGGATGGTGATCCGTCATGTGCTGGAGATGCCGCTGGATCGCATGTTCCGTATTCAGGTGCCGAACGCCGGCATCACCCGTATCCGTGTGGATGGGCTGGGAGACGAAGCACTGCCGCGGCTGATGTTTCACGGCCAATCGCTGCCGGGATAAACGACAGCTGACTGCCAAGGGCTACTGTTTACACAGAGGAAAAGCTCTCTTTTATGAACTTCCCCCCTTTGTCATTACGAGCCGTACCCGCCGCTGCGCGGCCCCAAATCAATGACGAACTTCCCTCTTGTCATAGCGAGGAGCCACAGCGACGAAGCTATCTCGAAGTGCCAAGTACCAGATTACTTCGTCGCTGGGGCTCCTCGTAATGACAGCAGGGGGAACAAGTTCATCAGGAGGAGCCTAAGCGACGAAGTAATCTCTGCTCCAACCCCGAGATTGCCGCGTCGCTGGGGCTCCTCGCAATGACGGTTAAGAATTCGTCACCGATTCGTCACCGATTCGGGGCCGCGCAGCGGCGGGTACGGCTCGCAATGACGGTTGAACGTTTGTCACTAATTCGGAGCTGCGAAGCGGTGGGTGGACTCGCAAGGCAGGCTTTCCCAAGTTTCTCTGTGTCCTCTGTGGTTAAAAATTTGAAAATCCAATGAACCCTATCGACCCCAAACACTTCTGGATTGCATTGCAATTCCTCACCCGATTGCCGACGCCGAAGCAGGAAGCCGCCGAACCGTCGGACAGTGCCCGGGCGGTGTTGTGGTTCCCGGTGGTGGGTTTTCTGATCGGCACGCTGTTGTGGATTACCGACAGCCTGTTGGGAGCCGCCGACCCGATGGTGCGCGCCGCCGTAGTCCTCGCGGTGTGGGTTTTGCTGAGCGGAGCACTGCACCTGGACGGGCTTGCCGACACCACCGACGCCTGGGTCGGCGGCCACACCGATCGCGAACGGATGCTGGCGATCATGAAGGACCCCTACCTCGGGCCGATGGGCGCTACTGCCATCGTCCTGGTTCTGCTTGCCAAGTTTGCAGCGCTCACGGCGTTATCCGGTGGTGCGATGCTGTTGCTGGCCCCGGTCCTGTCCCGCACCTTGATCATCGGTCTGTTTCTCACCACTTCCTACGTGCGTGCCGGCGGCATCGGTGAGGCGATGGCCTCCACCCTGCCGGGAACCCACGCCCGGTACGTGATACTCACCGTGGCGGTTCTTGCGCTGCTGCTGTTCGGGTGGACCGGTCTCCTCGCGGTGAGCGCCGCTGCGGCTTGGCTGTTTCTGTTCCGCGCCCGGCTAATGGCACGCCTCGGCGGCACCACAGGAGACACGGCGGGCGCCATGGTCGAAATTGGCGAAGCGCTGGTGCTCATCACGTTAACGCTGGTTTGAGTCCCCGCTAAGACTCAGAACGCAGAGCTTTTACAGGGAAATTTCCGCGAAGCGGAAACGTCGGTCACTGACGAATCTCTCCGCGCCCCTCTGTGGTTCAACCCCTATCCTGCTAAAATCCGCTCTTTGAGCCTCGAACTACGGAATACGTTTCACCATGAGCGAAAGCCAGCCGCAAGCCGTCTATCTCAAGGACTACACCGCCCCCGACTACCGCATCGAGACCATCAATCTGCGTTTTGATCTGGATCCGGAAGCCACCACCGTGACCTCGCGTATGGAGGTTCGGGCGAACTACGACCCGGCAGAGGGGCGGCGGCCTTTCGTCCTGAATGGTCAGGAGCTGGAACTGGTGTCGGTGAGCATGGATCACGACCCGGTCGGTGATGAGGGCTACGAGATCTCCGACGACACTCTGGTAATCCCGCACCCCCCGGCGCATTTCCATCTGGAGGTGGTGACCCGCATCAACCCGTCGGCCAATACCGCTTTGGAGGGGCTGTATGTCTCCGGTGGCAATTTCTGCACCCAGTGCGAGGCGGAGGGCTTTCGCAAGATCACCTATTTCCCGGATCGTCCGGATGTGATGACCCGTTTCACCACCACGGTTGTCGCCGACCGGAAAGAGTACCCGGTGCTGCTCTCCAATGGCGATCGCATCGACAGTGGTGAACTGGAGGACGGCCGTCACTACGTCACCTGGCACGACCCGTCGCTGAAACCCAGCTATCTGTTCGCGCTGGTAGCCGGTGATCTGGCCTGTATTGCCGATCATTTCACGACGATGTCAGGCAAGGAAGTAAAGCTCGAACTCTATGTGCAATACGGCAACGAAGACAAGACCGAGCACGCCATGCGCTCCCTGAAAAAGGCGATGCGCTGGGATGAGGAGGTCTACGGCCGCGAGTACGATCTGAACACCTACATGATTGTCGCGGTGGATGATTTCAACATGGGCGCGATGGAAAACAAGGGACTGAATATCTTCAATTCCCGGTTCATTCTCGCCAAGCCCGAAACTGCCACCGATATGGATTTCGTCAATATCGAAGGCGTTATCGCCCACGAGTATTTTCACAACTGGTCGGGTAACCGGGTCACCTGCCGCGATTGGTTTCAGCTCTCTCTCAAAGAGGGATTCACCGTTTTTCGGGATTCCCAGTTCACTGCCGACATGACCTCACCGGCGGTCAAGCGGATCGATGATGTCAGCCTGCTGCGGACCCGACAGTTTGCCGAAGATGCGGGGCCCATGGCCCATCCGATACGGCCCGACTCCTATGTGGAGATCAACAATTTCTACACGTTGACGATCTACGAGAAAGGCGCCGAAGTCGTGCGCATGATCCATACGCTGCTCGGTCCGGAGCGTTTCCGGAAAGGGAGCGATCTCTACTTCAAACGGCACGACGGTCAGGCCGTTACCACCGACGATTTTGTGCGGGCCATGGAGGATGCCAACGGGGTCGATCTGTCCCGGTTCAGTCATTGGTACGAGCAGGCCGGCACCCCGAGAGTCGAGGTTGAGCGCGCCTACGATGCCGCTGCGAAACAGTACCGCCTGACCCTCCGTCAGAGCTGCCCGCCGACACCGGGGCAGCCGGAAAAGGCCCCTTGCCAGATCCCGGTGAAGACAGCCCTGCTTTCGAGGGAGGGTGCCGCACTGCCGCTCAGGCTGGCCGGTGAGTCTCAGGCCGGCGGCAGTGAACGGGTGCTGGTACTCAACGAGCCGGATCAGACCTTTATCTTCGAAGAAATTCCCGCCGAGCCGGTGCCTTCCCTGCTGCGTGCCTTTTCCGCACCGGTGAAGCTGGAGGGTGGATACAGTGATGAAGAGTTGGCCTTCCTGATGGGGAACGAGACGGACGATTTCAACCGTTGGGATGCCGGGCAGCAGCTCGCTCTGCGGGTCATCGTTCGCTTGATCGAAGGCGCGCCGCGTGAGTTGGATCGGGGACTGTCTGCCGCGTTCGGAAAGATCCTCGCTGATGACCGGCTGGACCCCGCGTTGGTGGCCGAGGCCCTGGCATTGCCGCCGGAAGAGTATATTGCCGAATGCATGGACGAGGTCGATCCCCTGGCGATCCATGAGGCGCGCCAGTTTGTGCGAATCGCACTCGCCGAAACCCATCACGAAGCATTGGCGGCGCGATACACAGCGCTAGCCGACCCCGGCCCCTATCGTGTGGAGGCCGATGCCATGGGACGTCGTCGGCTTCGCAACGCCTGCCTGGCTTATCTGGTGCAGCTGGAGGGGGAATCGGAGCGGGCGTTTGCCCAATACGAGGCGGCCGGCAATATGACCGACTCCATGGCGGCCCTGGTTGCGCTGGTCCATAACGCCGCGCCCCGTTATGACGAGGCCTTGCAACACTTCTATCAGCGCTGGCATGAGGATCCACTGGTCCTCGACAAGTGGTTTGCCGTACAGGCAGCGGCACCCGCGCCCGGCGCGCTTGAGCGGGTCAGGAAACTGCTCGACCACCCGGACTTCACCATGCGCAACCCCAACCGGGTGCGGTCGGTGATCGGGGCCTTCGTGATGCGCAATCCCGCCGGTTTTCATCGCGACTTGGCCGCCTACACCTTCCTGGCTGATCAGATCATCAGCCTCGACAGGCTCAACCCTCAGGTGGCGGCCCGCATGCTCGATCCACTGACCCGCTGGAAGCGCTACGATGAATCACGCCGCAACGTGATGAAGGAAGAACTGGAACGCATTCTTCGCGTACCCCGGATCTCCAGCGACGTCTACGAGGTGGTGAGCAAAAGCCTGGCTGCCTGATTCTTCGGAATAGTCGCTCAACGCGTGTTGCGAGCCGTATTGGCAACCACGGGGTACACAGGGACTACGGGGTAAAACCAGTTGTTCGGGTTTTCTCCCCCGTGCGCCCCGTGTTCCCCGTGTTCCCCGTGGTTCGAAATTCACGTGACTAAAGAGCGTGATCGCTCCTCGCGGTCTCCGCCTCACCGCGCTCCTTGTCGCCCCTTCGCACTGTCGCTATCGGCAGCTTGAGAACGGCCCGTGTGCCACCGCCGTGGCGTGAGAGGAGGGTGACTTCCCAACCGTTGGCCTGGGCGAGTTGGTGGGCGATGGCGAGGCCGAGCCCGCTGCCGCCGGTGGCGCGGCTGCGGGAGCCTTCCAGGCGGTAAAAGGGGCGGAAGACAGCCTCGCTCTCGGATGCGGGAATCCCGGGGCCCCGGTCGAGAATATGGATGGCAATGGAACCTGCGCTACAGTGCCATTCGATATCCACGGGACTGCCCTCACCGTAGCGCACGGCATTTTCCAGCAGGTTTTCCAGGATGCGGCGCAGGGCCAGTTCCGAAGTCTCCAGGTTGCAGCTCTTGCCCGGCGTTATGCGAATCTCGGCACCGCTACGTTTGAATGCCTCGGTAACGGATGCCACCAAACCATCCATATCCACGTTGACCCAGCGGTCGTCCTCGAGTCCGCGGGCGACTTCCAGGAAGCGTCGGATGAGCGAATTCATGTGGGCAATGTCTGCGTTCAGTCCCTCCATCAGTTCCGGATCGTTTTCAGCCGGAAGCATCTCCAGGGCGACCTGCATGCGTGACAGCGGGGTGCGCAAGTCGTGGGAGATGCCGGCCAGTAGCGTCGTACGGTTGGCCAAAAGCTCCTCGACCTGAATCATCATGTGATTGAAACTGCGTGTCAGGTGCACCAATTCTTTGGGCCCGGTCTCCGGAAGGGGGGCCGGCCACTCGCCGCTTCCCAGGCGGTGGGTCGCAGCCGAGAGCCGCTCCAATGGCGCTGTGAGCCGCCGTACAAGGGCGATTGCCGTGGCCATCGTCACGAGAATGCCGACCGAAAACACCAGAAACAGGGCCAATGGGGGCTGCACACTCATATGGGTGCGGGGAACTCCGACGGATGCAACCTTGGCGCCCACATCGAACCGGGCAAAGTACCGCGGTGTACCATCCCGATCCGTTTCCACACACAGGGTCACCGGTTTGCCGGTTTGCTTCTCAAGGGCATTTTCAAGGAAATAGAAGTAGGGCAGTACCAGGCCGCGTTCAGGAAGATTGTATTGTGGATGACGAATACGAAGTCCACTGCGCGCCTCCAGCTCTCGGGCATAGGGCGCCTGTTGCTCATCGGGAAGTTCTGACCAGGTCTCTGCTGAAAAAACCATGAAGGCGGCCAGGTCGGCGGCGGAGCGTTCCCCGACCGGCATCAGCAGAAATTTCGCCATCACCGTGAGGGTAAACAAGAGAAAGCCCATGGAAACCAGGGCTATGGTGGCAAGTGTCTTGCCGAAAAGTGTGCTGGGACGAATTGTCATCTGGTTTTACTGGCCATCCAGGGCAAAGAGATAACCCTCTCCCCACACGGTACGGATATAGATCGGTGCGGTGGCATCGGTCTCGATCTTTCGGCGCAGCCGGGTGATGCGGACATCGATGCTGCGATCGAACGGCTGGTGTTCATAGCCTTTTAGCAACTGCAGCAGCCGATCCCGGGTGAGCACCTGATTGGGATGAGCGGTGAAGATGGAGAGCAGGGTGAATTCACCGGTGGTCAGCGGGATCTCTTTGCCGTCACAGGTCAGTCGGCGGCTCTCGACGTCGAGGAGGTAAGGGCCAAAAGCTCTTTCGTCCTGCATCGGTTGGGCCATGTTCCGGCTGCGACGCAGGACTGCGCGGATTCGGGCCAGTAGTTCACGCGGGTTGAAGGGTTTGGCGAGGTAGTCATCCGCACCCACCTCCAGGCCGACAATGCGGTCTACGTCCTCTCCGCACGCCGAGAGCATGACAATCGGCAGATTGCCGCGGCTTCGAAGCCGCTTGGCAAGGGACAGGCCATCTTCACCCGGCAGCATCAAGTCGAGGATGACGAGATCAAATGAAGTCTTCGTCAGCACACCTTCCATCGTCCTGCCGTCGGGTACGGTGGTGACTTCAAACCCATGTTCACCCAAATAGCGCTCAAGCAGCCGTCGCAGGGCATCATCATCATCGACGACAAGCAGGCGGTGCCGATCGGTCTTTTCGTTCATAGATTATTTCCTACGGCTTGCTGAATCTTACCCCTTAATGACCCGTAAATGCCCGTAACATTCTGTTACAACTTCATGCTTGCGGGAAATCCTTGCGAAACACCTCTTCTGCAGACTCCATGGGTAGAGCGTATCAAAACGCCTGACAAGCCTAACCAACTTATACACGGGAGAAAAATGATGCGGAAGAAAACGATCATCGGAGGATTGATTGCAGGGGTCCTGTTCATCGGCGGCAGCTCGGCGCTCGTCGCTGCAGAACCCTCGGTTGCTCAAAAGATGATGCAGAAGCAGTTGCAGATCATGGAGCCGGAAATGCGTAAGCGTATTCAGAAGCTTTCGCCGGAAACCAAGAAGGCCCTGCTCAAGATCTACAGCCAGCATACCCGCCACAGTGATAACGCCACGCTGCGCCACGTCATGCACGAAGTGCTTGGGGACTACCAGGCCGTGGCCACCGGGCTGATGACGGACAACCCGGAGCAGGCTGCCGAGGCCGCCCGCCGGCTGGCCAATCACCGTATCCCGCGTGGTGGCCTCCTTCCGTACATGAAACTGGAGGATATCACTGACGAGAAGATTGGCGTACTGGTGCCGTTCAACGACGACGTCGAGGGTAATGCCCTGCGTCTGGCCGACGCTGCTGAAAAGAATGATATGGCCGGGGCTGCCGAGTATTTTGGAAAGGTCACCAACGGTTGCATGAGCTGTCATCAGGTTTTCCGGGGCAAACCCGGCGTATCACAGTACTTGCGTTAAGTGCGCAATCGTTGTCGTGAATCATAACAATAAAACTGAACGATAAAACCATCAAACCAGAGGGGAATGGTTATGGAGGCAATAGGCAAAAAAGTCGGTTTCGTACTGTGTGCGACACTGGGAGCAAATGGGGTGGCCTGGGCGACCAACGGCGATCAGATGCTGGGTGTTACCGCCACCCAGTGGGGTATGGCTGGCGCGTCAACGGCAGCACCTCAGGATGCCGGTACGGTTCTGACCAATCCGGCGGGACTGGCCACCCTGGAATTCGACGAGTTCCGATCCGACATGGGGTTCGGTTTTCTCAATCCGCCCCGAAAGGCCAACGGGGTTGACAGTGACTCGGACCTTTACCTGATCCCCTCCGGGGCACTGGCCTACCGGGCCAACGACAAGCTGACCTTCGGGATGGGGATGTCCGGCCTCTCCGGCATGGGGGTGGATTTCGATGACATCACCCCAATGCCCGGCAATCAGAATGTCGTCACCACCAAGCAGTTCTACAAGATCGCCCCCGGGTTCGGATATCGAATCAATGAACAGTGGACCTGGGGGGCGGCACTCAACATCGACTACCAGAGTTTGGCTGTCGATACGTCTACTTTGCATCTGCCGCAAAACCAGACCTTCGGGTTCGGTGCCACCGTCGGTGCCACCTACCAGCCCAACGATGTCATGCGTTTCGGCCTCTCCTACATCTCCGAGCAGGACATGAATGAGTTTGAATGGAATGCGACTGACGGGAAATACGAGATGGACATGGACGCCGCGCAGCAGCTGGCCTTCGGAGCAGCCTTCATGCCTTCCGATGATCTGCTGATCGAGGCGGACATCAAATGGATCGCCTTTTCCGATGTGCTCGACAGCATCGATCTGTCTCGCGATGGTCAAGTTGTCAGCACCTTCAATTACGGTTGGGATGACCAGATGGTCTATGCCATCGGTGTACAGAAGAAGGTAAACCCCAAGACTACGGTCCGTGTCGGCTACAACTACGGCGAGTCGCCGATTGGCCCCGAGGACGTAAAGGCCAATATCGGTTCATTGGCAGTCACGGAGCATCACCTGTCTCTGGGTTTGACAAGGGAGCTGGCCAAGCGCCTTTCGGGTTCGCTCTCTTACGTACACGCGTTCAACAACGAAATTACTTCGGAAGATGGAACAACCACCATCGAGCTTGAACAGAATGTAGTTAACCTGCAGATTTCCTACCGCAACTAAAAAGGAGTCAGGAAATGACCGTAAACCGTGTGGTGGCACTCGTTGCCGGCCTGATGGTGCTGGCCAGCATCGGGCTTGCCCAATTCGTGCATCCGAACTGGATATGGCTGGGTGTTTTCGTCGGCTTCAATCTGGCACAGAGCGGGATTACCACGTTCTGTCCCCTGAGCGTGGCGCTCAAGAAGGCGGGCGTACCTGAAGGGAAAACCTGCTGATTTTTTGCGGGCTGGCCCGGGCCGCAAGGCCCGGGCCTTTATTTGAGCCCTAGTGGTTCACTACTTACTCGCCATTCGGCAGTTGCTCAACGCAAGCTGTGGTTTGGGCTCTGTGACGAAGGCGAACGGCGCTGCCTGCTTGAGCGCATTCATCCCCAGAAGAAAGCGGGTACGCCCGGGAAAGACCGCGGCTTCGATATTCTGAAGCTGGCAGCCGCCCAGTTCGATGCTGGCGATGTGATACACAGGTACACGCATTCGGCTTCCATCAGCGAGAATACCCGTGAGATCGCGGCTGTAACTGGCCAGTTGGCGCTCCTTGAGGATCGTCAGCGTCTCCTCATTGATGGTCGTGTGACCGGCACCGGTATCCACCAGAAACTCCACATCGCCCAGCCCATCAATGCTGCCCCGGACATAATAGGTCGAGATGCCCTTGTCATGCAGCGGCACGGCAGTGGCAAATTCGGCCGGCGCTTGGGCGCGGGCGGCAAAAATCAGGATGCCGGTGGCGATGCCAACCAGCAGGGAGAGGACCGGGTGTCGCATTATCGATTTCATGTGCAGTTCCGTTCAGCGGTGGTCGGGGCGGAGTACTCGGACTCGTGAGCCTCGTGGTGAGTACCGCCGCGTGCGGGAAATACGTATCCAACTGATAGACCCGGCCGTTTCCCGGAAAGTTCCTTCCCCCGAACTCATTTAGCCTGGATTATTCACCGCTAAGACGCAAAGAACGCAAAGTTTTGATCGCCGTAATTTTCCTGGATCGCCCGCGGTTCTGCCGTTTCCCATGGTTCTCGGCGGCCCTGTGCGCTGATAAACCATTGAATTATCTGCGCTCTTGGCATCTTCGCCTACATGGATGTAGGTGAGGGGCGTGAGCAGGAGCGGAAGCTTTGCGGCTGATTCGTGAACTTTTCGGGTTAGTACAGGTAGTTCCGTAGAGACACCTATCCGGCTCAACGGAGTGTCACTGAATACTCGACTTGCTCGCTGCCGGCCAACCACCGGCCACGCTCCACCGTCAGGGTCACCGTATCGCCGGGATCGCCATCCAGCAGGGCAAGCTGTACGTCGGTGGTGTTGTCGATGGGCTGGCCATCGATTTGCACCATGCGATCCTCCTTTTGCAATCCCGCCGATCGGGCGGCACTCTCTTCCGTGAAGTCCCGCACTAGCACTCCGTTGTCGCTATCTTCCATGAAAATACCGAGTCGGCCTTTGGGCGGCAGCGATACGGACTCCGTCATCAGTACGAAATCGGCGATATCCGGTGTGAGTTCCTCCCCGGGATCATTCAACACAAGCGCCGTGTCTACCGCTATGCGGCGTTCCAGGCGGGAGGGGATGCCGACACCGTAGGCAAGGTGGCCCGAGCCGGCCAGCAACACCATGGCCCGTTCCGGGTTTTCACTGAGGAAATCCGCCGCTCGTTCCGCCATACCCTCGTCCCAAAGCAACTGCGCCTGCATAAAGTATTCAAACGCCTTCTCGTTGTCTTCGCCCTCGTGGGGATGGGTGCTGTAAATCGATTGCAGCCGCTCTCGATACGCCTCTCCAGCCTCGCCGATTTCGGGCAGCTGCGCCCGCTCCTCGGGTTCCAGCCCGTCAAACCCCTGGCGGGCTACCTTCCGGGTCAGTTCCGCGGGGACATTGAGTGCAAGCAGTTTGAGACCCTGTTCGCGGGCATAGTTCAGGATCGGGCGGTAGAGGCGATAGTCGAATTTCCAGCGGGAGTAGTATTCAGTGCCGCGCAGCATCTGCTCTTCAGAGATCTTACCCGCCACATAGTCGTCCAGATAGTGCTGGAAGGGCTGCTGAAAAAACTCGAGTCCGATCACCAGGTCGGGGTGGCGCTCGTGCATTCCGCGGATGATGGCCAGCTGGTTCAGATGATGACTGTAACGATCGTGGCTCTCGCCTACGAACACCACCCATTTCTCGGTCAACTGCGGAATAATCGCCTCCAGGCGCGGGATGTCACGCAGATCCACTGCGAAAGTAGCGGGTGTCTCGGAAGGTCCGGCCTGCTCGGGGTCCGCCGCCGTGGCACAGCCGAAGAGCAGCAAAACCGCAGCCGTAAGCAGCATTTTAAGAATCGTCATTGGGACTCCTTTTAGGGAACGCAAACGGACCCGGCGACCGGGCCTATCCATGCAACTATAATACACGCTGCTTTTTCATGATTTTCGGGGAGGTTGCATGCGTCTGTCCGCGCTACTTATGGGTTGGCTGCTGGCCCTGCCGGCTCTGTCCGCTCCGGTGCTTGAGCATCAGCTACGGGTCACCCTGAAGCCGCAAGCCCATGCCCTGGCAGTCACTGATACGGTGGTCTGGCCCGAGCCACCTGCCCAGGCTCCAACCTTTCTCCTGCACGCAGGGCTGAACCCGAAGGCCCTGAAGGGAGCGAAACTGAAGCCCATGGGCCGTGTTCAGGGCGCCATTCCCCTCGAGCGCTATCGCCTCGAACTGGAGCCGGGTATGCAGCAGGTGACCCTCAGCTATGGCGGGCGCCTGCACCATCCCCTGGATGAATTCGGCGAGGGTGTCGGCCGCAGCCGGCAGATGACCCCCGGCTACATCGCGGAAGATGGCGTTTATCTGGGTGGCGGGAGCGGCTGGGTGCCCTTCTTCGAGCCTGAGCAGCGCGTCACCTTTACGCTCGACGTCAAGGCACCCAAAGGCTGGAGCAGCGTCAGTCAGGGCGCCGGGAGTGCGGGGGAGGGCTCCACCATGCGCTGGACCGAACATCTCCCCCAGGACCAGATCTATCTCATGGCCGGGCCGTTTCACGTCAGTCGGCAGCCGGCGGGACCTACCGAGGCCCAGGTGTATCTGCGTGAGAAGAATCCGCAACTGGCACGGCGCTACCTGGACGCCACCGGCGATTATCTGGAGCTGTTCAGTGAATTGATGGGCGAGTACCCCTATGCGAAGTTCGCAATGGTGGAGAATTTCTGGGAGACGGGCTACGGAATGCCTTCGTTTACCCTGCTCGGCCCCAGAGTGCTGCGACTGCCTTTTATTCTCTACTCCTCCTATCCGCACGAGATCGTCCACAACTGGTGGGGCAATGGTGTGTATGTGGATTATGAGGCGGGCAACTGGAGCGAGGGGCTGACGGCCTACATGGCCGACCATCTGCTGAAGGAGCGCAAGGGAGAAGGTGCCGAATATCGCCGCGACCAGTTGCAGAAGTATGCCGAGTACGTCTCGGGTAGCCGCGATTTTCCGTTGTCCGCCTTTACTTCCCGGCATAGCGGGGCCAGCCAGGCCATCGGCTATGGCAAGTCGTTGATGCTGTTCCACATGCTGCGCCTGCGCCTGGGGGATGAGGTCTTTCTCGAGGGGCTGCGGCATCTCTATCGGGAGTATCGATTCACCGAGGCGGCCTTTGCCGACGTGCGCCGCTCCTTCGAGGCGGTTAGCGGGGAAGCCCTTTCGGAGTTCTTCCGGCACTGGGTCGAGCGGCCGGGAGCGCCCCGTGTGGACCTGGAGGCCGTCGAAATCGAAAAACGGGTGCTGAACCTGACGCTGGCCCAAAAGGGACCGGGAAAACCCTTCCCGTTGCAGGTGCCGGTGGTGGTTCGAATGGCCGATGGCACGCTGGATGAGCACCGGGTGATCCTGGATGATGAGCGCACCGAGATTTCACTGCCACTCTCTGGAGAACCACAGTGTGCCGCCATCGATCCCCGCTTTGATCTGTTCCGGCGACTGCTTCCCGGAGAGCTTCCGGTATCCCTGGATTCGCTGCTGGGTGCCGACCGTCTGCTGCTGGTGGTTCCTTCCGGGGGACCGGAATCTATGCGCCAGACTTATCGGCGGTTGGCCGAGGGCTGGGCGGGGGGACAGTGGGGTGTCAGTGTACGAGCCGATGACGAGCTCGAGTCCCTGCCGGCGGACCGGCCGGTATGGCTGCTGGGTTGGGCGAATCGCTATCGGAAGCAGTTGGAGGATGCGCTGGGCGATTCCGCGCAACTGACGTCCGACAGCATCGAACTGGAGGGGCGCGACTGGCCGCAGGAGAGGCGGAGTTTCGTGCTGACCGCTTCCCGCCGGGGCGGAGCACCCATCGCCTGGATGGCCGCCGATAACCCGACCGCCGTCTCCGGACTTGCCCGCAAGGTGCCCCACTATGGCAAGTACGGTTACCTGGTCTTTGCCGGTGATGCCCCCGACAACCAGGTAAAGGGACAGTGGCCGGCCAACTCCTCACCGCTGGTGCGCCGCTTTGACGGAGCTGGCGGTGGCTGTGAAGTGCCGCCGCGCAAGCCGTTAGCGGGGGACTCCCAGCGGTCGCGGGCCCCGGCGTGATTATCGCGGCTTCCGCCGCTCCTACAGGTGGGCACGGCAGCCACCTGGTGCCCGAATGTAGGAGCGGCGGAAGCCGCGATAGCCCTCACCCGTCCCCGTAGGAGCGGCGGAAGCCGCGAAAACTACCTCTCATCTGCCTACAACCAGACAGCGTCCCAGTGCGGATAGTCGCCAACCCGCCTGACCAGGCCGGCACGGAGCGGGTTGGCGATGACGTAGCGTGCAACCTTGACGATGTCCTCTTCCTTGCGCAGCGCGTGATCATGAAACCCCGGTTGCCAAATGCGATGCGCCGGTGTGCCGCATGCCGCATTAATTACCTTCCCGGAGTGCGCCTTGAAAAGCCTCAGCAGCCGCGAAAGGTCGGTATCTCTGAGCTGAAGCAGCCAATGCAGATGGTTGGGCATGAGCACGAAGGCCAGCGTCTCGCAACGTCCGCGCATGTCGCTCTGCCGCAGCTCCTTGATAGCGAGCCGGGAGAGATGAAAATCGGTGAACAGAGGGCGTCGGTGGTTGGTGGCGGTGGTGACTAGATAAATGCGGCCAGGTTCGGAGAAGCGCCCACGGCGTAGGGCGGACACGTGAGGTGACTGGTGGTTGGCAGATTCCATTGCACAATGAGTGGTTTTTGCCGAGATTGTACCGTGGGTTTTGCTGTTCCTCCAGGGAATCGCGGCTTCCGCCGCTCCTACAGGGGTGCACGACCACCACCTGAAGCCTAAATGTAGGAGCGGCGGAAGCCGCGATAACCCTCACACCTCCGTAGGAGCGCGGAAGCCGCGATAGCCCTCACTCCCCCGTAGGAGAGACGGAAGCCGCGATAAGCCTTGATTTGAGAACTGCGTCACAACCGGTCTCCGGCACGCCTTGAATCCGTTGCCGTTCCGTATACGCTTTCGGGAGGCGCAAGCACGCGCCGTTAAATCCACACGGAGGTGAATAATGCAATTCAAACCCATTCTCGGACTGTGTGCAGCGGCCGCGCTGATGTCGGCGCCGCTGGTCCACGCAGCAGGTGAACAGTCGGGGGGAGCGTACTCTCCCGGTTCGGCGCAGCAGGGTGCGATGGATCAGCCGGGGGCCGGAGAGCAGCAGCCCGCCCGGGGTGAGCGTTCGGATGCTATCCTGCAGCTGCAGGAGGCGCTGAATCGCGAAGGCTACTCTGCCGGTCCCGAAGATGGGATCTGGGGCCCACTGACCCAGAGTGCCCTGAGCGAGTTCCAGGAAGCGGAAGGCATGCAGGCGACGGGTGAAATCGATCGCGATACTGTCGATGCCCTCGGCCTCGATCCCGAGTCCTCCGAGTTCGCGGCTTTCGTCGAGAGTGAAGAGGGTGCGGATACCGGTCTGCAGGATGGCGGTACCATGCAGGACCCCATGCAGGACGGTGGTGCCATGCAGGACGGCATGCAGGACGGCGGGGCCATGCAGGACGGTGGTGCCGGCGAACGCCCTTCCTCTCCTTCGGGCATGTAGTAACTCATCTTCTGCACGCGTGGACCCCGCGCGTGCAGAATTTTTTTGCTGCCTTCTCGGCGTTCCCCGCCCGAAATCTTCCGCTGGCGCGAAGGCCGCCTCAGCCGGTTAAGTTCGGAACCCCGGCAGGTTCTGTCTCGAAGCCCAGTCCCCAGTCGCTCTCCCCTCTGGTATCCTATTCCGATTACCGGCCGGCTCGGAGTCTGTCCGAGAACAGACTGACCTACTGCGATGGTCGCTATCGGACAGGCTCCCAAACCGGATGCTGATTCGCATTTTTCAACAGAAAGGTTTCCCCATGCCGCGCTATCGCTCCTGGACCTCGACTCACGGCCGCAACATGGCCGGCGCCCGCGCCCTCTGGCGTGCCACCGGTATGAAAGACGACGATTTCGGCAGCAAGCCGATCATCGCCATCGCCAATTCCTTTACCCAGTTCGTGCCGGGCCATGTCCATCTCAAGGATATGGGCCAACTGGTGGCGCGGGAGATCGAGGCAGCCGGCGGGGTAGCCAAGGAGTTCAATACCATCGCCGTTGATGACGGCATCGCCATGGGTCACGGCGGCATGCTCTACTCCCTGCCCTCGCGGGAGATCATCGCCGATTCGGTGGAGTACATGGTGAATGCCCACTGTGCGGACGCTCTGGTGTGCATCTCCAACTGCGACAAGATCACCCCCGGGATGTTGAACGCCGCGATGCGTCTGAACATCCCCACCATCTTCGTCTCCGGCGGGCCGATGGAGGCGGGAAAGGCGGTGGTGAAGGGCGGTGAGGTGCACCTGGACCTGGTGGACGCCATGGTGGCGGCGGCCGACCCCAACGAAACGGATGAAGACGTGGAGACCCTGGAGCGCTCCGCCTGTCCCACCTGCGGCTCCTGTTCCGGCATGTTCACGGCCAACTCCATGAACTGCCTCACCGAGGCCCTGGGGCTCTCCTTGCCCGGTAACGGTACACTGCTGGCGACCCACGCCGATCGTGAGCGGCTGTTCAAGGAGGCAGGGCGCATGGTGGTGGCCCTCGCCAAGCGCTGGTACGAGGAAGACGACGCTTCGGTACTGCCGCGCTCCATCGCCACCTTCGAGGCCTTCGAGAACGCCATGAGCCTCGATATCGCCATGGGCGGCTCCACGAATACGATTCTGCACCTGCTGGCCGCGGCCCGCGAGGGCGAGGTCGAGTTCACTATGGCGGATATCGATCGGCTTTCCCGCAGGGTGCCGCACCTGTGCCAGGTGGCGCCGGCCACCCCGCAGTATCATATCGAGGATGTACACCGCGCCGGCGGCATCATGGCGATCCTCGGTGAGATGGAGCGTGGCGGCCTGCTGCACCGCGATGTGCCCACCGTGCACGCTGGCTCCATCGGCGAGGCCATTGACCTGTGGGATGTGCGCCGTACCCGGGATGCCAAACGCTGGACCTTCTATCAGGCGGCACCCGGCGGTGTACCGACCCAACAGGCGTTCAGTCAGGACAAACGCTACGCCAGCCTTGACCTGGATCGGGAGAACGGCTGCATTCGCGACATGGAACACGCCTTCTCCAAGGAGGGCGGCTTGGCCGTGCTCTACGGCAATATCGCCGAGGAGGGTTGCGTGGTGAAGACCGCGGGGGTGGACGAGTCGATCCTCAAGTTCTCCGGCCCGGCGGTGATCTGCGAGGCCCAGGAGGAGGCGGTGGAGAAGATCCTCAGTGGCGAGGTCAAGGCCGGCGACGTGGTGATCATCCGCTACGAGGGGCCGCGCGGCGGACCCGGCATGCAGGAGATGCTCTATCCCACCTCCTATATCAAATCCATGGGGCTGGGCAAGGCGTGTGCGCTGCTGACCGACGGGCGCTTCTCGGGCGGCACCTCGGGACTCTCCATCGGCCACGTTTCACCGGAAGCGGCTGAAGGTGGCGCCATCGGCCTGGTGGAATCCGGCGATACCATCGAAATCGATATCCCCAATCGCTCCATCCGTGTCGCCCTCTCCGATGAGGAGCTGGGCCAGCGCCGCGAAGCGATGCAGGCCAGGGGCCCCAAAGCCTGGAAGCCGGTTGACCGGGAGCGCCAGGTATCCGACGCGTTGAAGGCCTACGCGGCGATGACCACCTCTGCCGCTCGTGGCGCGGTACGGGACGTTAGCCAATTGGAGAAGTAACCGGTTCGGAAAAGGCAAAACGGATTTATTGCAGAGATGCGGATTGGCAGAGAGCGATCCGCCGTGTCACACCCTTGTCATATACGGGGCTTTAAAATGGCAGCGACCGTTGCAATGGTGTTGCGAGGATATGACAGGCAAATGCATTCTGCTGGTTGAGGACGAGCCGGCCATCCGCACCATGGTGGTGATGGCGCTGGCGCGTGCCGGCTTCGAAACCCTGGAGGCCGGTGACGCGGCGGAAGCCGATCGTGTTTTGGCCGATCGGCGACCGGATCTGCTGCTGCTCGACTGGATGCTGCCTGGCGCCAGCGGTATCGAACTGGCCCGTCGTTTACAAAAAGACGACTACACCAAAGATCTGCCGATTATCATGCTGACCGCCCGTAGCGAGGAGGATGATCGCGTTCGCGGCCTCGAGGTGGGAGCGGATGACTACATCACCAAACCCTTTTCTCCCCGGGAACTGATCGCGCGCATCAACGCCGTCCTGCGGCGCGCCTCCCCGGATAATCTCGAAGGAATATTCTCGGCGGAGGGGTTGAAGCTGGATGCGCAAAGCCATCGCGTGAGCGCCAATGAGCAGCCCCTTGATGTGGGGCCGACCGAGTTTCGGCTGTTGCATTTCTTCATGTCTCACCCGGAGCGGGTCTACAGTCGTTCGCAACTGCTCGACAGGGTGTGGAGTCGCGGTGCGGTCGTGGAGGAGCGTACGGTCGACGTGCATATTCGCCGACTGCGCAAGGCACTGATCCCGAGTGGCCACGATAGTCTGATTCAGACGGTTCGTGGCGCCGGCTACCGTTTTTCACCTGACGGGTAAACTTCCCTTGCCACGCCCCTGGAGTGCCGAATTCGTCCGACTGGGTGCCATTCTGGTCGGCGCCTGGCTAATCGGCGTGATCCTGGACAGGCCGGGCGTTTTCCTGTTTCTCGGGCTGCTGACCTATCTGCTTTGGCACCTGCATCACCTGTATCGGCTCGAAAAGTGGCTACGCGAAGGACGGACCTACTATCCGCCGGAGGCGAACGGCATCTGGGGCGAAGTCTTTCATCTTCTCTACGGCAAGCGGCGGCGGGAGCGAGCCCGGAAAAGACGCCTCGCCGCCATTCTGGGTCAGTTCAAGGAAGCGACTTCGGCAATGCCGGATGCCACGGTGGTGCTTGGACCCGGTGACGAAATCCAGTGGTTCAATGATGCCGCCCGGCAACTGATCAAGCTGCACGCGGGACAGGATGTCGGCCAGCGCATCGACAATCTGATCCGCGATCCCGAATTCGGTAATTTTCTGGAACGAGGCAACGAGTCGGGGTATATCCTGATTCCCGCACCCAAGGACCCGGCAATGACGCTGAGTGTCCGGGTGGTCCCCTATGGCCGCGACCTGCGGCTTCTGATCCTGCGTGATGTGAGCCAGCAGCAGCGGCTCGAACAGATGCGGCGGGACTTCGTGGCCAACGTTTCCCACGAGTTACGGACGCCGCTTACCGTAGTAAGCGGATTTCTGGAAACCATGATCGACGCCGATGACGAGTGCACCCGTGAATGGAATCGTTCACTGGTTCTGATGCAGCAGCAGGCGTCTCGCATGCAACACCTGGTCGAAGATCTTTTGCTGCTCTCGCGTCTGGAGACCGACAGTAGCCGTCCCCCTGACGAGCCGGTGGCCGTGCCGACGCTCATCGCGACGATTTGTGAGGATGTCGAGCACCTTGCCGTCCAGAAAGACCAGCAGGTGAGTGTCGACGCCGAAGCGGATTTGGGGCTTTACGGTGCCGAGCGCGAGTTACACAGTGCCTTTGCCAATCTGGTTACCAATGCCATTCGCTATACGCCCGCGGAAGGGCGTATCCACATTCGTTGGTGGTCTGACAAGGAGGGTGCCCATTACTCGGTTTCGGACACCGGTGTCGGTATTGAGGCTGTGCACATCCCGCGCTTGACGGAACGGTTTTACCGAGTTGATGTGGGCCGCTCCCGGGATAGCGGCGGTACCGGTCTCGGACTGGCGATTGTCAAACATGTTTTGAACCGGTACGAGGCGCGCCTGCGCATCGACAGCGTGCCGGGTCGCGGTAGCACCTTCACCTGTGATTTTCCCTTGTCGCGTATCTGCCGCACCCGGATTGACAGCGTTCGCCGGCCGGGCTGATTGTCACCCAACGATTACGGCTTGGTCACGCTACTGTCATATTCGCCCGCCATCATGTCCTCAGCATCTCAAAACCCGAAGTGAGGAGTGATCTATGAAATCGTTCAAACTGCTTGCAGTAACCGGCTTGGCCGGATTCATGGCCGGTGGCCTGGCCGTAGCCCAAACGACCGTCGACCCGGCGGTTCCCGAATATACCCGGGCCAGTGGCGTGTCCGGCAGCATCTCTTCGGTGGGCTCCGACACTCTGGCGAACCTGATGACGCTCTGGGCGGAGGAATTCAAGCGCGAATATCCCAACGTCAACATTCAAATCCAAGCTGCCGGCTCCTCCACTGCGCCGCCCGCACTCGCCGAATCCACCTCCAATCTCGGTCCCATGAGCCGGAAAATGAAGGACAAGGAGCTGGGGAGTTTTCAGAAGAAGTTCGGCTATAAACCGACCGCCGTCCCGGTCGCCATTGATGCGCTGGCGGTATTTGTTCATAAAGATAATCCGGTCAAGGGCATGACCATCCCGCAGGTGGATGCCATCTTCTCCGCCACCCGCAAGTGCGGGGCTCCCGCCGATGTTACCCGCTGGAGTGATGTTGGGGTTGATCGCAGCCTCGGTAGCAAGAGCATTCAGCTCTACGGTCGTAATTCCGTTTCCGGCACCTACGGATACTTCAAGAAGATGGCCCTGTGTAAGGGAGATTTCAAGAACGGCGTCAACGAGCAGCCCGGGTCAGCTTCTGTAGTGCAATCCGTGGGAAGCTCCATCAACGGCATCGGCTATTCAGGACTCGGCTACAACACATCGGGTGTGCGCACTGTTCCCCTGGCATGGGCGGAAGGTGACGAGTTCTTCGATGCCACGCCGGAAAATGCACTGTCGGGTGACTATCCGCTGGCCCGTTTCCTCTACGTCTACGTCAACAAGCATCCCAACAAGCCACTCCCGCCGCTGGAGCGCGAGTTCATCAAGATGGTGCTCTCTCAGCAAGGTCAGAATGTTGTGGTCAAAGATGGTTATATTCCCTTGCCGGCCAGTGTGGTTGAGGAAACGCTGAATGCCTTGAAATAATCTCTGCAGCTCGCCCTGATAAAACGCTTCCGGTTTCTCCGGGAGCGTTTTTTTTATGTGTCTTTTGCAGACGCCGTGGGTGAGGTGGGCGTCTTACCACAGGCATGTATAGAGCGCAGGCCGTATGGGACCGAGTGCCAACCTTTGTACCGCCAGAGAAGTTTCATTGGTTTGTTACCGAACGGTAAGCTCTGCGTAACACTAACTCGCAATACTGCATGCGGCTTTCGACACACGCTTATCGACGTTTTAACCAGGAGAGAAAAGCAATGCAGAAAACTGTGCACAACGGCCTGATCGCCGCCGCCGTCGCCCTCGGTCTCAGCGGGGCCGCTGCTGCCGAGATGACCGTTTACGGAAAAATTCATGTCTCTGCCGGCGCCATCTCGGAAGATGACGGCACCAGCGACAGCGATTCCACGGCGGTGACCTCCCACGCCTCGCGTCTCGGCGTCAAGGCGGATCAACTGCTGGACAACGGCATGACCATGAAAGGACAGATGGAGTTTCAGGTGGACACCGTCGGTGACAATGCCAAATCTTCCGACGACCTCATCAAGGCACGCAACACCTATGTCGGTCTGGAAGGTGGGTTCGGCGAGGTGCGTGTCGGCTATCACGACATGCCGCACAAAATGGCCACCGGCAAGTTGGACCCTTTCGGTGATACCTATGCCGATTACAATAACGTGGTTCAGACCGATACACGGGCGAAGAACAGCATCCTGTATCTCAACAGCTTCAACAACTTTTCGGTCGGCCTGGCCTATGCCGGCGGTGACGACGCTGTGGAGGAGGAGAACGAGAATGACCGCGTCTCCGCCATGCTCAGCTACAAGGGCGGCCCACTCTATCTGACCGCGGCCCGTGAGGATATCAACGACGTCACCGATCCCGAAGCTACAGAGGCTTCCACCAAACTCGGCGCCGGTTTTACCTTTGGCGCGGCGAAACTGGGACTGGTCTATGACATGGAAGAGCGGGCGAACGGCGATGACGATACCGCGATGTTTCTCAGCGGCCAGTTCAAGCTGAACGAAAAGGGGACTTTCAAGACCTCCTACGGCATTCTTGACTACGATGACGGAGCAAAAGAGGACCCCACCTTCTACGCCCTGGGCTACAACCATAAGATGGACAAGGCGGCGAGTCTTTATGTGTTACTGGCCAGTGGCGATGATGACGGCCTGGCAAAAAAGGGCAAGCTGGACGGCGACGGCAGTGCTGCCGTCGTCGGCATGGTTTACAAGTTTTAGGTCGCACTTATTTACCGCTGGACTAGCAGAGCGCTCCCGGAAATCGGGGGCGCTTTTTTTGCGGGTGGACCAGCTCTGGGATGCACGAAATCATATCCCGACCAAGTACCCATGGCTGAAACGGTCCGGTACTCCGACTCGGTTTCGATAGTCTGGCGAAGTTGGCAGTCGAGTCTGCTGACAATATCGACGATGGAGTGAACGAACTTTGTTTTACCCGATCTTAATTGGTGCTCTGAAGGACTGGTCGACTCACAGGATTCGTTTGTAGCTCGGACCACATGTGCAAGATCTGAAAGCCCATGCGGCGATGGTGTTGCGTGACCTGAAGCATAATGTAATCGTCGGGATGCTGCTGCTCCGTCGATTCGATAAGACGCTTTCCGGAATCAGGCCAATGTCGCACAGGGGCGCCAGTTGCAAGGCGTTCGCCGTGTTTTGTTGACCACCGCCCCATATGAGTTGCAGGGGATAGATATTGCTCCTTGACATGCAGGGTAACGGAAGTCTGTAACCGGGAGGCGCCCACCAACAGGGCAAATGGCGCCATGACCCAGACAGCCCGGGGGAAATGGGCCACTGTAACAAACAGGAATGCGGTCGCATGGAGTGTAAAGATTTTGGTCACCTGCGGGTGCTCGGGCCCAGACCGACCACCCCCATGTGCAGGGAAGCGGAAATCCCCGGTGCGCCGTAGAGCAGCGGCCAGACCAGGATCATGATGTACCACACCACACCGTCACCAAGGCGACTGATTGCGATAAAGAAACTACGAACCGGTCTTGCGGCTCCGGCCCGATTAATCAGCAGACAGAGCGACAGGTCGACAGCCGCCATGCGGGATGATTGACCAGCCATGATCTTCGATCAAGGTGCAAGGTCAAGAACTGATCCCGGTTCCTCCTGGAAGCAGCTTGTCGGGCTGAAGCCCGACCTACGGGTCGACACGGGATTAGTCCGTTGTTGTGTTTTCCTCCTGCTGCGCACAGATTCTGCGGGAGAGCCAAAAAAAACGCCGCCTCGCGGCGGCGTCCATGTTCTTCCATGCTTGCTCTTTACATCGATTATCAATCGCGTAGTCCATTGAACTTCGCTATCAGTCCCTGTGGTTTTTGGCTTTTGTTGTCGCTGTTCAGGACGAATACGATAGTCTCTCCTTTGGGTCCCGCGCCAATATCACTGTACATATAGGCCGGGTGACCGAAATTTCTGACTGCCTGAAAGTCTTCCCAGCGGTCGAAAACGTAGATGCGTCCGTCCCGGTGAAGCTCGCCGTAGAAGTTTTCCGCCGGTTCCAGCTTGCCGTCGAAGATATCGATACTGGCGATACCGGTCTGCTTCTTTTTGTCTTCGTCGGTCAATCCGAAAACGATTGTTTCGCCATTGGGCCCGTCACCGATACGCGCCTTCCGGAATGGAGTTTCTCCATGCTCCAGAAAGGCGAGATAGGTGTCGGCATCATCGAAGACGTACAGCCGGCCTTCATCATAGGCTTCGAAATAGTCGTCATTGTTTACGGCGGCGATTGCGGTCGATTCCTTTGTCTGGCCGCCGTTGGCGCAGGCAGTGAGCAGGACGCCTGCGCTCACACTCGCGACAAGCAGGGAGTGTTTCAGACTAAAAAGCATGGGTATCTCCTGTTCGTTTCATCATGGTTGGCAGCCGCTAGCCTGCCGTGGGCATGTGATGGTTTGATGAACAGAGTATGACGCTTGAGTGACGGCTTGTTAGTCCGGGTGTTTCATCGATGCTCATGATGGTCGTTCCCGGGGCATGTGCCTCGATAAGATATCTAGGTTGGTATCTTAGCGGGAATGGTAGGAGAGCGAGGCAGGTTAGTTGATTTCCCGGCGCGGAATCTTCCCCAATGCTCCCGGATGAGCATAGAGAGCCGACAGAGGATCATCCAGAAACAGACGGGTGGCCGCCCATGTTTCAGTATCGAATTCCAGACAGGTTTCGCCGGGTTCCGAGCGTGTGACCCACGCCGATACCCTGTGCACTCGGTTACGTCCCTCACGGCGGTAGGATAAAGTTACGTCCACCTCGACTTGGTTTGGCAGCAAAATACATCCGGTCTCGACCATCATGCCAAAGGCGCTAAACGCCTTGGGGGTGGCTCGGACCAGTCCCAGCGGTCGGTAGTTGAGAATGAGGTGCAGGGATTCGTTCAAAGGAGTATTCAGCATCATAAGGTCCTCGCAGTGTGCGGAAGCGGTTGTGATCCTTCGATAGCGACTCTGGACGGGTGCGATGACAATGCGGTGAAGGTTCGGTTGTAATCTGATGAAGAGTGGCTGCTGGTGTGCGGCTTTCAGTCAATGAGCTGCCTACCGGTCGCGCTGCTCAAAAGCGGCCTGGGCCTCCCGGGCGAGCACTTCACCGTTGGGATATCGTGCCGAGTAGTGAAATGGGACGATGCGTCCGACTCCGGCGCGACGGGCCAGTTCGCCGGCGCGGGCGGCGGTCAGGTGGTATTTGCCGTTGGCCATAGCCCCATCTTCCTGCAGGAACGGCGTCTCGATGAAGAGGATATCGGCGTCGCTGATCAGTTCCAGGATCCGTTGGGCATTTGCCTCATGCCCGGCGGCATCGGTGACATACGCCACCTTCTGCCCGGGCTCGATATGCACCAGGTTGCGTTTCAGTTCACCCAGGCTGAGTAATCGCTCACCACCCTCGGCACCGGCCCGAACCAGCGTACTGTCCGCCTCTCCGGCGAGGATCGCCCTCTTCAAGTCGCGCAGCCACGGGCCGGTTGTCAGGCCCATTTCATCAAGGCGATTTTTCCAGACATTGATGTGCTGCTTCTCCTCCAGCGCATACGCAACGGAGGGGATACGGTGATCAAGCAGAGCATGGCGAACGCTGAATTGCGGCTCGTCCACCAGCCGGCGATCGGGGATAGCCGATTCGGTTTCATGGGTGCGTCGGAAGGCGTCGCGACTGTGATAGTGCGCATGGCGGGCCGCGCCGTCATGAGCAAGTTCGGTGACGGTCACAGCGAAATCGGCCGTGTAGTTGGCGACCAGATTCCAGGTGTAGGCAGCGAGTTTGTGGCCGACCTGGTCGATCAGCCCCGGGGGACCGAACAGGTGGAGCTGTTTGTCGCGCCCCACCAGCAGGCGGGCCAGCCGGTCGAAGCCGATGAAATGATCCATGTGGGTGTGTGAAACGAATGCGTGAGTGACCGACAGCAGCGTGCGCGGCGACAGCGGGGTATTGTCCCCCAGGTCGAACAGCAGTGCCCGTCGCTCGAACAGAAACTCGACCAGAACCCCGGGATCGCCATTCGGTGTGTTGACCAGTCTGGGGTGAAACAGAGGCTTCATCGTTTCTTGCCACCTATCCCGGAAAATTCACGAATTCGAGAAACAACGGAAACGGCACAACCTCGGCGATAATGCAAGATGCATTGTAATCAAAGCTTTGCGTCCTTTGCGTCCTTTGCGTCTTTGCGGTGAATAATCTGGGCTATATCGATCGAATACTTTGGGTTGTCATACAACTGTAATCTTCGCTGGCTATCCTGCGCGCATGGAAACACCCAGCGAATTTCCGGTCAGCCTCGACAACAGCGCCCTGAATGCGCGCCAGCGTTGGCGCATGATCAAGGACAGAGTGGCTCACCATGCCGTGGGCCTCGGCGGTGTCGGTGTAATCATCGCCATCCTGCTGATCTTTTTCTACCTGCTGTACGTGGTCTTTCCGCTTTTCCTTCCCGCTTCCATAGCCAAGCTGAACAGCTATCCGGTGCCCGGAGGAACCGGTGCGGAATCCCTGCATGTCGCGCTGGAAGAGAGCGCCACGATGGCGGTCCGCTACACGAGCGGGGGCGATGCGGTCTTCTTCGACACCGACAGCGGCAAGGTAAACACCACCATTCCTCTTTGGGAAGGGGATGTACGCGGTATCGCTGTCGACTCCACGGGGAGCGGCCTGGTGGCGCTCGGTCTGGAGGATGGAAGCGCACTGGTGGTCAAGCACCGCTTTAACGTCAGTTACCCCGATGACGTGCGGACCTTGACGCCCCAGATTGAGTATCCCTATGGTCCGGAACCCCTGCGCATTGCAGATGACGGGGTCCTTCTGAAGCAACTGGTGCTGACGGATACGGACCGTCGTCTGTTGCTGGCAGGAGCGGGCGATGATGGACGGGTGCGGCTGGCCGCCTTTGATAAAAAGAGCTCCTTCATCAGTGATGAGGTTACGCTGAAGCGCAGTGCCGGTATCATTGAAGCGGCGGGGGTGGCGCCCGCTTTTGTCCGGGTGAGCCCCAATCAGAAGCGTCTTTACGTCGCGGGAGAGGATGGAACGCTCCTGCACTATGGCGTGCAGGACCCACGAAAGCCGGAACTGCTCGAAACCGTAGCCATGACCGACAATGGCGTCGAACTGACCTCGCTGGAGTTCCTTCTGGGTGGCTTCTCGCTCCTGGCGGGTGACTCCGAGGGGCGGCTCAGCCAGTGGTTCCCGGTGCGTGACGAACAGAACCGGTATCACCTGGAGCGGATCCGCGGCTTCGAGTTTCAGGAGGCGCCGATCACGGCTATCGAGCCGGAAGAGCGCCGCAAGGGTTTTCTCGCCTCGGATAGTGAAGGACGGCTGGGGATCTACCACTCCACGGCAGAACGTACCCTGCTGCTGGACCGAGTCGTCGATAGTCGGATCCGGAATCTAGCGTTGTCGCCACGCGCCAACCGACTGTTGGTGGAGGATACCCGCGGGAACACCCATGCCTGGTCGGTGGACAACGAGCATCCCGAGGTCTCCTGGTCGTCACTGTGGGGAAAGGTCCACTACGAGGGCTATGCGGAACCCCGCTACACGTGGCAGTCGTCCGCCTCGACCAATGAGTTCGAGCCCAAATTCAGTCTGATGCCGCTGGCGTTCGGGACCCTGAAGGCCGCTTTCTACGCGATGCTGATGGCTGTGCCGCTGGCGATATTCGGCGCCATCTACACCGCCTATTTCATGGCGCCGAAGATGCGCAGTGTGGTGAAGCCGACGATCGAGATCATGGAGGCGCTGCCCACGGTCATTCTCGGCTTCCTTGCGGGCCTCTGGCTGGCGCCGATCATGGAGAAGCACCTGCCGGGGATCTTCATGCTGCTGCTTATCGTGCCGTTGGGGGTTCTGCTGTTCGCCTTTGCGTGGCGTCAGCTGCCTGGCGCGATTCGGCGCCTGGTTCCCGAAGGTTGGGAAGGCCTGCTGTTGATGCCGGTGGTGCTTTTCCTGGGATGGCTGGCCATGGCCCTCAGTGTCCCGGTGGAAATCTGGCTGTTCGGCGGCAACATGCCGCAGTGGCTGACGAACGAGCTGGGCATTCCCTTCGACCAGCGCAATTCTCTGGTGATTGGGCTGGCGATGGGATTTGCCGTCATCCCCACTATTTTCTCCATTACCGAAGATGCGATCTTCAGTGTCCCCAAGCACCTGACCTTCGGCTCACTGGCACTCGGCGCCACGCCCTGGCAGACCCTGACCCGGGTGGTCATTCTGACGGCATCTCCCGGCATCTTCTCCGCGGTGATGATCGGCATGGGCCGGGCCGTGGGCGAGACCATGATCGTGCTGATGGCAACCGGCAATACACCGATCATGGACTTTTCCATCTTTGAGGGTATGCGCACGCTGGCGGCCAACATCGCGGTGGAGATGCCGGAGTCCGAGGTGGACAGTACCCACTACCGTATTCTTTTCCTGGCGGCCCTGGTGCTGTTCCTGTTCACCTTTATGGTCAATACGGTGGCCGAACTGGTCAGGCACCGTCTGCGCCGCAAATACAGCAGTCTTTAAAAGCCGATGCGACAAAACGTAAAAAGCTGGTTTCGTGAGGGTACACCCTGGATCTGGCTGAATGCCGGGGCGGTGAGTATCAGCATCATCATGGTGGCCGGGCTGCTGCTGTTGATTGCCTATAACGGCCTCGGGCATTTCTGGCCGAAGTCGGTGCTGGAGACCGATTACCGTCAGCCCGGCGGTGATCGGATTCGGGTCATCGGGGAAATCCACGGCAGCGAAAGTGTACCGGTCGGCCGCTTCACTGGAACCGGCGTCGAGTTTCCCGAGGGTCAGGAAACGGTAACGCGCCTGCTGGTCAAGACCGGCAACCGCGATGTGGGTGGCCTGGACTTTCGCTGGCTGGTCGAAACCCGCATGGAGGATGTGCACTATCCCGACCGACTGATGGTTCTGGAGCGCCGCGAGTGGGGCAATTTCTACGGCTACATCGAAAGCGTGAGAGAGCGGGACGATATCGTTACCCGGGGAGAGGGCGCCTGGGAGGAGCTTCAGGCACGCCTGGAGCGTGTCGAGCATCTGCATGCCAGGATCAAGACGCTCGAGAAGGACCAGATTGGTGCCATCAATTATCAGCTCGAGCAGTTGCGCCTGGAAAAACGCGGTCTCGAGCTCGAGGGGATGAGTCCCGAAATGGCCGCGGCGGCGATTGCCGATGAACGCAGTGTGCTTGAGGCCCGTTACGGAAAACTCGAGACGGAACTGAATGCCCTGTACGAGGCGAGCAACCGTGACAGCCTCACCGCAGTGACCATGAGTGGCGCCGAGATGGATATCCCGCTCGGACAGGTGGTGCGCGCCTACCGGCCCAACGCCATGGGCCCCATCGACAAGGTGGCTTTCTATCTGGCGAAGGTCTGGGAGTTCGTCAGCGACGACCCGCGGGAGGCCAATACCGAAGGTGGTATCTTCCCCGCCATCTTCGGCACCGTGATGATGGTGATCCTGATGTCCATCCTGGTGACGCCATTCGGAGTGGTGGCGGCCATCTATCTTCGCGAATATGCCAAGCAGGGGCCGTTGGTGCGCCTTATCCGTATCGCGGTCAACAATCTGGCCGGCGTGCCGTCGATTGTGTATGGCGTTTTCGGGCTGGGTTTCTTTATCTACTTCCTGGGCGGCAATATCGATCAGCTGTTCTTTCCCGAGGCCCTTCCGGCACCCACGTTCGGAACACCGGGGATCATGTGGGCGTCACTCACCCTGGCGCTGCTGACGGTGCCGGTGGTAATCGTCGCCACCGAGGAGGGCTTGTCGCGGGTCCCCAGCTCCATTCGCGAGGGGAGCCTGGCCCTGGGTGCCACCAAGGCGGAGACCCTCTGGAAAACGATCCTGCCGATGGCCAGTCCGGCGATGATGACCGGCCTGATCCTGGCAGTGGCCCGGGCCGCCGGAGAGGTGGCGCCGTTGATGCTGGTGGGGGTAGTGAAGCTGGCCCCTTCCCTGGCCGTGGACGGCAACATGCCTTTCCTGCATCTCGAGCGGAAGTTCATGCACCTGGGCTTCCATATCTACGATGTCGGCTTTCAAAGCCCCAACGTCGAGGCCGCCCGTCCGCTGGTCTATGCCACGGCGCTGTTGCTGGTGCTGGTGATTGTAGTGCTCAATCTGGCGGCGATTGCCATTCGTAATCGCCTGCGCGAGAGATACCGGGCACTCGAACATTGACGAATCAAAGTCGGAATGAACTGATGAATGATGCATCTGCTGTGATGACCAAAAAGAAGCCGTCGAAAGGCGGTGCGCACGGGCTCGACCTGAGTTCACTGGATCGGGAGAAGCGCGAACTCGATCTGGCCAGTGAGGAGATCGCCCTGCGGGTACGGGACCTCGATCTCTACTACGGGGAGAAGCAGGCACTCGACAAGATCAACATGGATATCCCGCGGCAGCGGGTCACGGCCTACATCGGACCCTCGGGCTGCGGCAAGTCGACGCTGTTGCGCTGCTTCAACCGCATGAACGATCTGGTCGACGGCGCACGCATCGAGGGCCGCATCGAGCTGGATGGTCACAATATCTATGATCGCAAGGTCAATGTGCCGCAGCTGCGGCGGCGGGTGGGCATGGTGTTTCAGAAGCCCAATCCGTTTCCCAAGTCCATCTACGAAAATGTCGCCTACGGGCTGCGACTGCAGGGTGTCGCCAGTCGCAGAGTCCTGGACGAGTCGGTGGAACAGGCGCTGCGGGGAGCGGCGCTGTGGGGTGAGGTGAAGGACCGGCTGCATGACAATGCACTGGGTCTCTCCGGCGGTCAGCAGCAGCGCCTGGTGATTGCCCGTTGTATCGCCATCGAACCGGAAGTACTGCTGCTTGACGAGCCGGCGTCCGCTCTGGACCCCATCTCTACGCTCAAGATCGAAGAGCTGATCTACGAGCTCAAAGAGAAGTACACGATCATTATCGTGACCCACAACATGCAGCAGGCCGCACGCGTCTCCGACTATACCGCCTTCATGCTGCTGGGCGAGCTGATCGAATTCGGCGATACCGATACCCTGTTTACCAACCCGGCGCACAAGCAGACCGAAGACTACATCACCGGCCGCTACGGCTAACTGAAGCGGAACCAAAGGCTAACCGCAAAGACGCAAAGAGCGCGAAGATTCCTTTGCTGAATACGTGATGGAATGCATCCAGGCGTACGTTCAAAAAATAAAGCGCGCCTGACGAGAAGTTTCCTTGGCGCTCTTTGCGCCTTTGCGGTGAACAACCGAAGAGGAACAACGGCAGAGATGGAAAACAAGAGCTACGGTCAGCATATCTCGCAGCAGTACAACGAGGAACTCGAGGACGTTCGCAATCGGGTTCTCGCCATGGGTGGTCTGGTCGAGCAGCAATTGGCCGATGCCGTGACGGCACTGGTCGACGGGGATGTCGAACTCGGTGAGCAGGTGATCACCCTCGACTACCAGGTCAATGCGTTCGAGGTATCCATCGATGAGGAGTGCAGCCGAATCCTGGCTCGCCGTCAGCCGGCGGCGAGTGATCTGCGGCTGGTGGTGGCGGTGATCAAGACCATCACCGACCTGGAGCGCATCGGCGACCAGGCGGAGCGGGTCGGCCGAATGTCGCTGCGCCTCGCGCAAGGGGATGCAGGCCGCGCCCACTATTCCGAGATCAAGCACCTCGGGGATCATGTGCGTCAGATGCTGCATGACGCCCTCGATGCCCTGGCACGTATGGACCCCGAGGCCGCCGTGAAGGTGGCGCGCGAAGACATCAAGGTGGACAAGGAGTACGAGTCACTGATGCGGCAACTCATCACTTACATGATGGAGGACCCGCGTACCATTACCCGGGTGCTGGACATCATGTGGTCGGCAAGGGCGCTGGAACGGGTCGGTGATCACGCGCGCAACATCTGCGAATACATCATCTACCTCGTAATGGGCAAGGATGTACGCCATACCAGTCTGGAAAGAATGGAGCAGGAAGCCCGCGGCAAGCGCTGAACCGCAGCCTTCCGAACCACGGGGAACACGGGGTGCACGGGGAGAAAAGATCGGGCTGGGCAGTAGAACTTGTGGGTGTCCCCGGACACGAGAGCATCGCGCCGGGGGCGGCCCTCCTACCGGTAAGGGCCCGGGCTTGCGGGTGCAATCTCGGTGTTGCGGTGGGTTACGGTGCACGTTGCGGGCACGAGCAACCCGGACGGGCGGTGCATGGCGCGCCTGAAACCCACCCTACGAAATCGGAGGCTCGGACCCGGTAGGAGGCGCGCCCTCGCGGCGATTTTGGCCGCAAAGCCCCCCGTGCCGACAATGCCCGCCATCGGTCGACGAAGGCAATGTGGCCCCTGTAGGAGCCCCCCGTGGTCCCCGTGTCCCTCGTGGTTACCGTTTGTTTTTGATTACCGGATCAGGAATTCGAGAAGTGCCTTCTGCGCGTGGAGGCGGTTTTCCGCCTGGTCCCAAACAATGCTCTGTGGGCCGTCGATCACCTCGGCCGAAACCTCTTCGCCCCGGTGGGCGGGGAGACAGTGCATGAACAGCGAGTCATCGGCCGCGGCCTCCATGAGTGTTTGCGTCACCTCATAGTCGGCAAAGACCTTCTCGCGCTCCTTCTGCTCCTCCTCCTGACCCATGCTGGCCCAGACGTCGGTGGTAACCAAATGGGCGCCTTGGGCAGCCTCAAGGGGATCGCGCATCACCGTGGCCGTGTCACCTGCAGCACTCAGCACCGCGCTATCGGGCTCGTAACCCTCCGGACAGGCGATATTCAGCTTGAAATCGAACTGCCGGGCGGCATTGATATAGGAGTGGCACATGTTGTTGCCATCGCCAATCCAGGCGACGGTCCGTCCCTCGATACTGCCGCGCTGCTCGACAAAGGTCTGTACGTCGGCCAGCAACTGGCACGGGTGATACATATCGGTGAGGGCATTGATGACGGGTACCCGGGAGAATTCGGCAAAGCGCTCGAGCTTTTCATGTTCGAAGGTGCGAATCATCACCACGTCCACCATGCGCGACAGGACCCGCGCGGTATCCTCTATGGGCTCGCCGCGGCCCAGCTGGGTGTCGCGCGGTGAAAGGAAGATCGCGTGGCCGCCGCACTGTGCCATGGCCGCCTCGAAAGAGACGCGGGTCCGGGTCGAGGACTTTTCGAATACCATGCCCAGGGTGCGGCCCCGAAACGGCTCTTGGTGTTCGCCGTTGTTCAGGGTGCGCTTGAGTTCGATCGCCCTTGCAATGAGCTGGTTGAGCTCGTCACGGGAGAAATCAAGCAGGGTCAGGAAATGGCGGATGGCCATATCACTTGGTCTCCGTCGCTTTCGGCTCCGACACGAATGCCTCGATCAGTCCGCTGACTTCTTCGACAATGCGATCGGCCTGTGACTCATTGATGATCAGCGGAGGCAGAAGCCGAACCACCTTCTCAGCTGCAACATTGATCAGCAGGCCCTTTGCGAGTGCCTGCTTCACCAGTTCGCCGCAGGGACGATCCAGTTCGATGCCAATCATCAGACCCTGACCGCGGATTTCGGTGACGGGATCAAGTATCCCGAGCCGCGCCTCGAAACCTTTCCGCATGCGCTGTCCCAGTTTGCCTGCGCGCTCTGCCAGTCCTTCGAATTCGAGGATTTCCACTACCGCCAGTGCGGCTGCACAGGCAAGCGGGTTGCCGCCGAAGGTGGAGCCGTGGTTTCCCGGCTGGAACAGGTCCGCCGCGTGGCCGCGCGCCATGCAGGCGCCAATGGGAACGCCATTGCCGAGCGCCTTGGCGACAGTGACCACATCCGGAGCGGCGTTGCCATGCTGCCAGGCGAACGGCTTGCCGGTGCGTCCCATGCCGGTCTGGATCTCGTCCAGCATTAGCAGCCAGCCGTTTTCGTCGCAGACCGTGCGCAGTTGGGCCAGGTATTCCGGGTCCGGCTGGTTGATGCCGCTTTCACCCTGGATCGGTTCCACCAGAACGGCGACCACCTCGGGATTCAGTTTGGCGGCATGGCGTACCGCCTCGACGTCGTTGTAGGGCACACGCGCGAAACCCTTGACCAGGGGCTCGAAACCGGCCTGCACTTTGCGGTTTCCGGTGGCTGAGAGGGTGGCGAGTGTACGGCCGTGGAAACTGCCTTCAGCCACGATGACTGTCGGGCTGTCGATTCCCCGCTTGTGGCCATACAGACGAGCGAGTTTGATCGCCGCTTCATTGGCCTCGGCGCCTGAATTGGCAAAGAACACGCGGTCCATACTCGCGTAGGCACAAAGCCGTTGAGCGAGCTGTTCCTGCTTTTCGATGCGGTACAGATTGGAGGTGTGAACCAGCCGGCCCGCCTGCTCGCAGATGGCCCGGGTGACTGCCGGGTGAGCATGCCCCAATCCGCAGACGGCAATGCCGCTTACCGCGTCGAGGTACTGGTTGCCTTCACCATCCCAAAGATACGGCCCCTCTCCGCGCTCGAAAGCCACGGGGAGCCGGGCATAGGTCGACATCGTTACGTCAGCCATTTCCACGTTCCCTAAAACGCAAAAGGCAGTCTCGGGATGAGACTGCCGTTCCACCGAACCGGTGATCATATCGAGTCGTTCAGGGCAGGGCAACTGTCGCCCGTTTACCCAAAAACCGCAGCATGCAACAGTACACTGTTCCCGGCAGGAGGCGTGCCCCCGTAACGATGGCTGGTCGCATCGCGCAGGGGCGGATGGACCTCCGCCGCGAACACGACCCTCAGCCTCCGAAGTTCTGAGCGGCAAAGTCCCAGTTTACGACGTTCCAGAATGCTTCCAGATACTTGGGACGGGCATTGCGATAATCGATGTAGTAGGCGTGCTCCCACACATCGCAGGTCATCAACGGGGTCTTGCCGTCCCGGAGCGGATTACCGGCGTTCGAGGTATTGACGATTTCCACGGACCCGTCACTGTTCTTCACCAGCCAGGTCCAGCCGGATCCGAAATTGTTTGCGCCCATGTCGCTGAATTTCGTCTTGAACTCTGCAAAGGAGCCAAAGGCCTTGGTCATGGCTTCGGCCAGATCGCCGGAGGGTTCGCCGCCGCCGTTCGGGCTCATGCAGTTCCAGTAGAACGTGTGGTTCCAGACCTGGGCGCCGTTATTGAAGATCTTGCCGTCGGCTTCCTTGATGATCTCTTCCAGGGAGGCGTTCTCAAACTTGCTGCCCTCGATCAGCCCGTTCAGCTTGGTAACGTAGGTCTGGTGATGCTTATCGTGGTGATAATCCAGCGTCTCGGCTGAGATATGCGGCTCCAGTGCATCCTTCGGGTAGGGGAGATCCGGCAGTTCATGCTTCATCTTGCTACTCCTTTTCCGTTTGCGGTTCTTGTTTCCGGTGCCAAAAAGTCGCGGCGCGACGGCTTATCCGCTCAAGTGTAGAGGCTTTTTCCGGGTTAGGCTTGTTTACCTGAGCAATACGCTAAAGAATAGACGCCTAACAAGGCGTGTACAACCCCTGTATGGCTTCGCAGTGTGTCGGGTTCAAGGCTTGCGGGTGATTGCCCAGGCCACAGGAGGTAGCCGCATGAGCAGCAAAATCGCAAGCAGGAAGGCATAGATGAGCGGTTCGCGGGTATCGGCCTTGACCATCAGGTAGAAGTGCAGCACCGCCAGTGCCGCGGCGGGGTAGACGAGTCGGTGCAGTCGCAGCCAGCGCCGACCGCCGAGCCGACGCTGCATCTTGCGGGTGGAGGTGATCGCCAGAGGGACAAGAAGGACACAGGCGGCCATGCCCACGGTGATGAAGGGCCGCTCGATGATGTCCTCCACGATCGCCCCCCAGGCGAAAAACTGGTCCAGTACCAGGTAGCCGAGCAGGTGAATGGTGGCGTAGAAGAAGGCGAAGAGCCCAAGCATGCGTCGAAAGCGCATGATGCCGCCCCATCGGCTCAGGCGGCGTAGCGGCGTGATGGCCAGCGTCAGCAGCAGAAAGCGCAGCGCCCAGTCGCCGTGACCGCGGATCAGGGCCTCGATGGGATTGGCGCCCAGGTTGCCGGTCAAGGTGGCAAACCAAAGGTAGAGCGCAGGCAGCAGGGCGGCCGGAAACACCAGGGCCTTGATCCGGGGAATGGGGTCTTTGCGAACCGTACTCCCTGCGGCGCGGGCCCGCATTGACGAACGTTTAGCCGTCATTGCGAGGAGCCCCAGCGACGCGGCAATCCAGGGTATTGGGAGCAGGAGATTACTTCGTCGCCGGGGCTCCTCGTAATGACAGCAGGGGAAGGCAAGTTCATCAGGAGGAGCCCCGGCGACGAAGCAGTCTCCTGTTCCACAGCGGCGAGATTGCTTCGCACACTTGGATTAGCAGGGTGTCTCCGGCATCAACCTGAGAGCCTGCAGCCCGCAGACGAGCTCGCAATGACCGCTGAAAGTTCGTCGTTTGTTTCGAAGCCGCGCAGCGGCGGGTAGTGTTCGTAATGACAGCGGAGGGCACGTTCATGACGGCTAGTAGAACCGCTCCAGGTCCATCCCCTTGTAAAGGTGCGCCACCTGTTCGGCATAGCCGTTGAACGGCAGGGTATCCCGTTTCAGGAACTCGCCGATGCGCCGCTCGCGCGCCTGGCTCCAGCGTGGATGGGAGACCGCCGGGTTGACGTTGGCGTAGAAGCCGTACTCGTGGGGCGCCATTTCGTTCCAGGTGTTCTGCGGCTGCTTTTCGGTGAGGCGGATCCGGACGATGGATTTGATGCTCTTGAAACCGTACTTCCAGGGTACGACCAGTCGTAAAGGGGCCCCGTTCTGGTTGGGCAGTTCCCGACCGTAGAGGCCTACCGCCATTAGGGTGAGCGGATGCATCGCCTCGTCGATGCGCAGCGCCTCGACGTAGGGCCAGTCGAGTACGGTGCGGCGCTGTCCGGGCATCTGCTGCGGATCGTGGAGCGTGGTGAACTCGACGTATTTGGCGCGTGACGTCGGTCCCAGGCGCCGGATCAAGTTGGCAAGGGGAAAACCGACCCACGGAATCACCATCGACCAGCCCTCGACGCAGCGCATCCGATAGACGCGCTCCTCGAGCGTGTGGGGCTTTAGCAGGTCCTCGAAGGTGTAGCTGCCGGGCTTCTCCACCTCGCCCTCCACCGTGACCGACCAGGGGTCGGTCACCAGGGTGTGGGCGTTTTCGGCCGGGTCTTCTTTACCGGTGCCGAATTCGTAGAAATTGTTGTAGGTCGTGACCGACTCCCAGGAGGTCGGCGGTTCGTCGACACTGAAGCGGCTCTGTTTCAGACCGGGGAAATCCGGTTCTCCCGGCGGTCTCTCATCACCGCCGCCGAAGAGACCGGCCTGTGCCGGTAAGGCGAGCGCGCCGATGGCGCCGGCGGCGCCCAGTTTCAGGAAACGGCGGCGCTCCCGGTAGACCGATTCGGGGGTGATCTCCGAGGAGCGGATCGCGTTCGGTTGTTTAATCAGCATAACGATTTCCTCGGGTCATGAAGCGTCGGCGTAGCCAGTAATCAACGCTCAGGTAGCGTCCGCCGCCGATGAAGAACAGCGTCAGCAGCATGATGAAGTAGGTGGCGGCGAATTCGATACCATTATTGAGTACAACCGGTCTGCCGAGTTCGGTAACGAACTCATGGCGCCCGGGGTGCTCGGCAGCCAGCCACTCGAGCAGGCCCGAAAGACGCTGTGACGCCTCGGTACCGCTCTCGGCAATCGCCAGCCAGCCGTTCTCCCAGTGCACGGTGAGCGCGGCCACGGCCATGGTCACCATCAATGGAATGGTGGCCCAGCGCACTGCCAGGCCCAGCACCAGCGCTACTGCCCCGCCGGTTTCGGAAAGGGCCGCCAGCCAGGCCATGAGGGTGGGAAACGGCAGGCCCAGTCCCCAGTCGGGATTGCCGAACCAGGCGATGGTGCCCTCCATATGGCTGATCTTTTGGGTTCCCGCCATCCAGAAGACCGGCGCCAGATAGAGGCGTAGCGCCAGCGGCGCCAGAAAGTCCAGATGTCGGGTCTCATCCAGCAGCTGGTGGGCCCTTTGCAACGGTTGCATCATGCACCTCCTTGGGTGGCCGGCTGTGTACCGGCGAGCACCCCTTTTTCACGCAATTGCTCCAAAAGCGCCCAACCCTGTTCGACCAGACGCTCGGGTTCGGGGTGATTCATTTCGCCGGCCAGGCACAGCAGCAGCCGACGGCCGCTGAGGTGAGGAGACGCGGTAATCAGCTCGATCAGTCGGGCGCTGGTCGGGCTCAGCGCCAGGGTTCGGACCTGTTCGTTGCTGTCGCGCCAGAGCAGCAGCCGGGCAGGCTCCTCGTCCTGCAGCGACTCCCCCTCACACATCCGGTGAACCGGGTAACGATAAGGGGCCAGGCGGAACAAAGGTGCCAATACCGGTGCGCCGGCCAGCAGATCGCCGTTCGGTGCCAGGGCTTCGGGAAGCGCCGGTGCCGGCGACAGCGCCAGGTGGAGTTGCGACCATTCGTACCGGGCCAACTCTGCCAGGTAGGGCGGGGCTAGATCGGGTTGCCGCTCGAGCCATGCCGCGAACTCGCCGGGCAGGCGGTGAAAGTAGGGGGTGGTACTGGAGTGTTCCGTGAAAAAACGCCTGGCGGTCGCCTCCCAGTCGATTTTTGAAAGGCGGGCGCGGACGGCGAGAAACGCGTCTTCGAGAACGCCGAGGATATTGTTGAAAAAGAGCTCGCGGTAGATCGCCATGCGTCGTGGGGAGACATCGGCAGGCGTAGCCTGCTCGGGGTCGCGAATGGCTGCCGCAAAACGGCGCTGGCGCTCGGCCAGGGTGGTGTCAGGCGATACGACGTTCATCATGCCCTTCCTCATTCTGTAGTCGGCGGATGGTGCCCAACTCGTCCAGTAGCTCCGAGAGGGACGGCAGGTTGAAGTCTCGCTCCAGCAGGGTGGGTCGAACCCCGGCGTGCCGATAGGCCGTTTCCAGCAGAGACCAGACAGGGTCGACCACCGCCGCGCCATGGGTGTCGATGATGAGCCTTTCAGACTCCCGATAGTGGCCGGCCACATGCATATAGGCGATGCGTTCGGCCGGCAGAGAGTGAATAAACCTCACTGGGTCGTAGCCGTGATTGACGCTGTTGACGTAGGCGTTGTTGACGTCCAGCAGTAGGTCGCAGTCGGCCTCCTCCAGGACGGCGGTGACGAAGGCCGCCTCGTCCATGTCGCCCGACTGGTCCGCGTAGTAGGAGACGTTCTCGACGGCGATGCGCCGTTCGAGAATCGCCTGGGTACGGCGGATGCGACCCGCCAGATGGTGCACCGCCTCCTCGGTGAAGGGCAGGGGCATCAGGTCGTAGAGATGGCCCCCGTCGGTGCAGTAGGAGAGATGTTCCGAGTAGAGCACCACACCATTCGTATCGAGGAACGCTTTCAACTCTCCGATGAAGGCCTCGTCCAGTGGATCGGGGCCGCCGAGGGAGAGCGAAAGCCCGTGACTGGCAAGGGGCCACTGCTCGGCGAAAAAGGCCAGGTCGCGGGCGTATCGGCCGCCCAACCCCATCCAGTTCTCCGGGGTGACCTCCAGAAAGCCGATATTTGCCGGGTGCGCCTCGGCCAGCGCGCCCGTCAGGGCACGCCTCAAGCCGAGGCCGGCACCTTCCAGCATCCGAGTGGGATCGGACATCGTACTCACCTTACTTGCCGGCGCCGCACTTGGCCTCACCACAGCTCGCTTCGCGAACGACGGGCTTGGCCTTGGCCTTTTCGGCACCGCAGTTGGCCTCGGCGGCCGCTTTTTCCTTGGCCCCGCAGTTGGCTTCGGCTGCATTTTTCTTCTCGGTCTTGCCACCGCACTGACCCTGTCCCGCCTCGGCGATACGCAGGCCGCCGAACTCCTCGACGCTGAAGGGGTTGGCGTCGACGGCACCGAGTGCGGTCCCGGAAAGGCCGAAGGCCATGGCGGTACCGGCGGCGAAGGAGATCGGTTTGGTGATGTTGTTCATGTCTGCATCCTCGTGATGTCGATTTCGATTCTGTGAACCGGACAATTCGCGTCCGGTTGCAGATAAGGATGCGTGACGGGTCTCACGTGCCGTTCACGGAGTTATCACGTTTCTGTAACAGCGTCAGGGAGGACGGCTATCGCGGCAGGATGCCGGTCCCGCCATTGCAGCTTCGGCGTCGCGGTCCGGGTGTTTTGTGGGAGCGGCTTTCGGCCGCGACGGTCTATCCCTTGTGCAGAGAGGGTATTCAGCCCGTCGGCAGGTGGAAGGTGAAGCGGGTCCGGCCATTGGCGCTGTCGGCGGCGACATCGCCGCCGTGCAGTTCGACGATACGCTTGACGATCGCCAATCCCAGGCCGGCGCCGCCATGATGCCGGCTGGGTGATTGGTAAAAGCGTTCGAAGACGTGGGGGAGCTCTTCGGCAGGAATGGTGGGACCGGTGTTGACGACGTCGACCTCGACCCTGCCCTCACGAAGGCGGCTGTGGATATCTATCTCCCCCTGCTCGGGGGTATGACGCAGGGCATTGCCGAGCAGGTTTTCCAGCACCCGGTCGAGCAGACCCACGTCGCCGGAAATCGGAGGCAGGTCCTGTGCGATGGAGGCCCTGAAGGTGAGGTTCTGCTGCTCGGCACGCAGCCCGTATTTCTGGGCGGCATCCTGGATGAGTTCTCCAAGGGCAACCGGTTCCGATTCGGGCAGTGCCTCCCTCGCATCGAGACGGGAGAGTTCGAACAGCTCCTCCACCAGACAGGTCAGGCGCTCGCTTTGCCGGTGAGCGACACCCAGGTATCGCTGGTATTCCTCGGTCGAGAGCTCCCCGGCCTTCAACTGAAGCGTCTCCAGATAGCCCTGAAGGGAGGCCAGCGGCGTGCGCAGGTCGTGAGAGACATTGGCCACCAGGTTGCGCCGCAGCACATCCTTCTCCTCCAGCGCCCCGACCTGCTCCTCGATGCGCGCGGCCATCGCGTTGAAGGTGGTGCCGAGGCGATCGATTTCGTCCCCGCTGCGTCCCACGATATAGGGTTGGCGGGTGGTATCGAAGTCGCTGGCGCGAAAGCCGTCCATTACCTTGGTGAGGCCTCGAAGACGGCGCGTGAGTTGATGAAAGGCCACCGCTCCGGCGAGGATCCCGAACAGCACTACGCCGACGACCGCAAACAGGCTGAAACGGACCAGATAGCTCTCCTGCAGCAGTTTCCTGGCCGAGGAGAAGGATTCGCCGCCGAGCACGACGTAGAGATACTGCTGGGTCGGCCCTCGGAAAGGGAATGCCGCTGCGGAGAAAGCCTTGTGGCCGTTCGTCTGGCGGGGGTCGTCACCGAGGATAGGGAGCGGCGCATCGTCGAGAAAGCGTTTGATCGGCGCCAAGTCGACCCGATTGCGCTTGATCTTCATCTGGGGGGCCTCGTAGGCCACGATCGTGCCCTCGCTATCGAGCAGGTAGATCTCGATAGCGGGATTGACGTGCATGTAGTGGCTGAACAGCGACTTGACGGTGTCGCCGTCGAGACGGTCGGCACCCACCAGATTGCGTTGCACGAGCAACTGGCGCGCCAGGTCCCGGTTGAAACGCTGGTCGAGTTCCTGCAAAAAGGTGGCGCTGGCCTGCACCGCGAACGCGGATACCACCGCACCAACGACGATCAGCAGCAGCGCCAGGACGAAGGCGAGGCGGGCATAGAGGCTCTTAAACATGGGGCGTACGGCGTCGTTTCGCGTTCATTGGAGCGGCTCTGCAAATTTGTAGCCCACGCCCCAGACCGTCAGGACATAGCGCGGGTGGGCCGGGTCGGCTTCCACCTTGTTGCGCAGGCGGTTGATGTGGGAGTTGACCGTGTGTTCATAACCATCATGGTTGTAGCCCCAGACCTGGTCCAGCAGTTGGCTGCGGGAGTAGACCCGTCCCGGATGGCGGGCGAAATGCAGCAGGAGGTCGAACTCGCGGGCGGTCAGCTCCACCGGCTGATCGTCGACCGAGACGGTGCGCCGTTCCGGATCGATGCTCAGTCCGCCGGCCGTGATCGCCTCTTCGGTACCGCTTTCCCGTGCCGGTGCGGCCATCGCTTCGGCACGGCGCAGCAGGGCCTTGACCCGGGCCACCAACTCGCGGATCGAAAACGGCTTGGTAAGGTAGTCATCGGCGCCGATCTCGAGCCCGAGCACCCGATCCAGTTCCGACGAGCGGGCAGTCAGCATCAGCACCGGCAGGTAGCGGTCCTCGGCGCGCAGCCTCTGGCAGAGACTCAGGCCATCCATGCCCGGCAGCATCAAATCGAGTACCACCAGGTCGTAGCGGCCGCCGAGGGCCCGGGTCAGTCCGGCTTCCCCATCAGCGGCGATATCGACGCTGTGGCCTTCATCGCGTAGATGCAGCGCCACCAAGTCGGCGATATCGGCATCGTCTTCAATTACCAGAATCGAGCGATTCACAGCTAAGCTCCCGTTACTTTTGCAGAATATCGCCTAAGATTCACAGAAGTATCACGGGAGCACCGGTTGACACAGCCCACCGACTCTCCTTCATACTGCACAAACCCTCAAATGTCGTAGTGATATCACAATGGATCATAATTCGGTCATTTCCGCCTACCGGCGCTACGCAGGCATTTACGATTTCGTTTTCGGCAGTGTATTCGAGCCGGGGCGTCAGCGGGTGGTAGAGATGATGGATTGCCGGCCCGGGGAGAATATCCTTGAAGCGGGTGTCGGCACCGGGCTGTCGCTCACCCACTATCCGGCCCACGCCGACGTTGTCGGCATCGACCTGTCGCCGGATATGCTGGACCGTGCGGGTAATCGCGTGCGCAAGACGGGACTCGGCAACGCCACCCTTCACTGCATGGACGTGCAGGAGATGGGCTTTCCCGACGACAGTTTCGACAAGGTGGCCTGCATGTACGTGGCCTCCGTGGTCCCCGACCCCGTCGCCATGCTGGCGGAGGTCAAGCGGGTCTGCCGGCCCGGTGGTGACATCTTTGTCGTCAACCACTTTACCAGCTCCGGTGGCCCTGCGCGTTGGATGGAGGAGATGCTCTCACCGCTGGCCAAGCGGCTGGGCTTCCGACCCATCTTCCCAATGGACGAATTCATCGAGTTGGCGGATATGGAAGTGGCCGAAGTTGCACCGGTCAATGCTTTCGGTTACTGGACCCTGGTGCACCTGCGCAACAGCCCCCGCTCGCTCGAGGCCGTCGGAGAGCAGGCGGCGTAGGCCTGCCATCTCCGGCCTCGGGGCGACAACCGGCCCGAGCCTGTCCATCCACGAAAAGCGCAGCACCCCTATTTCGCGGCCGCCAGACCGTATTCACCCGCAGGTTCGGCCCCGACCAAGCCGCGCCCGATGGTCGACGCGCTCACCCGCTCGATAGCGCACCCGTCTGCGCCGGCGCTTCTGTTACCATTCAAGGATGAACGATGCCGTTGAACTTTCGATTTTTGCCAGCCGCGTAGAGGCCGTCTGCGAAGAGATGGGTGCGGTGCTCAAGCGTGCCGCCTTTTCACCTAACATCCGCGACCGTTGCGATTTCTCCTGTGCCGTATTCGACCCCGAGGGTGAACTGTGCGCACAGGCTGCTCACATTCCGGTACACCTCGGGAGCATGGCCTTTGCCATGCGCGATATCGTCGGGCGGATGGAATGGCATCCGGGGGACATGGTCGTTGTGAATGACCCCTATCTGGGCGGTACTCATCTCCCTGACATCACGGTCATTGCACCCCTTTTCCTGCACCACCGCCTGATGGGCTTCGTGGCCAACCGTGCGCACCATGCCAATATCGGCGGTGACTCGCCGGGCTCGATGCCGATCTCCGGCCGGCTTGACGAGGAGGGGCTGGTCATCCCGCCCACAACGTTAGTATGGGCCGGCCAGCTGGATGAAGCGCTGATGGAGCGCATCGTTGCCGCCACCGGAAGTCCGGTGGAGACCCGGGGTGACTTCTCCGCCCAGGTGAGCGCCAACGCGAACGGTCTCAAGCGACTCGAGGAGTTGGTCGAGAGTCTGGGAGTGGAGCGTTACCGGTCGTCCCTTGCCGAACTCAATGACTACGCCGAACGCCTGGCACGCTCCGCCCTGGAAGCGATCCCCGACGGACACTACGCGTTTACCGACTACCTGGATGATGACGGCAAGGGCCACGTGGACCTGCCCATATGCGCCACGGTCACAGTCGAGGGCGGTCGCATACACGTGGATTTCACCGGTACGGCGGCGCAGACGCCGGGCAACGTCAACTGCCCGCTCTCGGTGGCGGCGGCCGGCGTCTTCTACGTCTTCCGTTGCCTGATGCCTGATCAGACCCCCGCCTGCGCGGGGACGTTTCGCTCCATTACCCTGGAGGCCCCTGAAGGCTCCCTGTTGAATGCGCAGCGGCCGGCGGCGGTGGCTGCAGGCAATGTGGAGACCAGCAGCCGCGTCGTCGACGCCGTCTGCGGGGCGCTGGCCGGCGCTATCCCCGAGCGTATTCCCGCCGCCAGCCACGGCTCCATGAACAATGTAGCCATGGGCGCGCGCGATACGGGCAATTACTGGGATTACTATGAAACCATGGGCGGCGGCATGGGCGCAGGCGCCCTTGGGGGCGGTCTATCGGCCGTTCAGACGCACATGACCAATACCCTCAATACCCCAATCGAAGTGCTGGAGATGGCTCATCCGCTGCGGGTCAGCCGTTATGAGGTGCGAAGCGGCTCGGGTGGTGTCGGTGAACGGCCGGGTGGCGAGGGGCTGATTCGTGAGTTCGAGTTTCTCGCACCTGCGCAGGTGACCCTGCTGACCGAACGCCGCAGGCGCAGCCCTTGGGGCCTGGCCGGGGGCGGCGAGGGGAAGGCGGGGGAAAATCTCCTCAATGGTGAACCGCTTCCCGGCAAGACCACCCTTTCGGTGGCTGTTGGCGACCGTCTCACGGTGATCTCCGCCGGCGGTGGCGGCTGGGGGAATCCATGAGCCGCAGGAACCCGGCTTCTGGGTGAAAATCGGCTTTGGTTGGTATTTTCCACTGGTAGGGGCTGTTTTTTTCCCGGCACGTTCGGGTTATCTGGAGAACCGTGATGAACTGTATCCGCCGGGTGTTCCTGGTGTTAATTACCGTAACCACTACCATCGCCATCAGCGGCTGCGCCACTGCGGTCATGACCGGTGCCGCCCAGGGTGGCTATGATCCCGACGATGGCCGAAGCGCGAGGCAGGCTCCGGCCGATGCCGAGATCAGCGCCGCTGTGACCCGGGCCCTTGTTCATCATCCGCAAATACCGGCCATGCCCATTACGGTACGGACCGAACGGGGCCGGGTCACTCTTAGCGGAAAGGTCCCCGACCGCGACACAGCACGGCGAGCTGCTCGTCTGGCCGCTGCCGTGCCCGGCGTCGAGTCGGTACGGAATCTTCTTCGAGTCGAACAGCGATAAAACCGTGGAGAGTAGACCCCGTGCCATCTCCGTGTTCTCCGTGGTTAAGACCCAATAGGCAAAGATATGTGTGGAATCTGTGGTGAACTTCGTTTTGATGGCCAGCCCCCCGATCTGGGACGGCTCGGCCGGATGCTGCATCGTCTGGAGCGGCGCGGGCCGGACCACGAGGGCAGTTATTCGGACGGACCTCTGGCCTTCGGACACCGGCGGCTCTCGATTATCGACCTCTCGGAACGCTCCGATCAGCCGATGCATGACGCTGAGCTGGAGCTGGTGGTGGTGTTCAACGGCACCATCTACAACTATCCGGAACTGCGCAGGGAATTGCAGGGGGCCGGCTTCCGTTTCTTTTCCGATGGCGACACCGAGGTTATTCTCAAGGCCTATGCGGCCTGGGGGGAGCAGTGCGTCGAGCGTCTGCACGGGATGTTTGCCTTTGCCGTGTGGGATATCCGCCGCCAGCGGCTGTTTCTGGCCCGCGATCGCTTCGGTATCAAGCCACTCTATTACGCCCTGGCGGACGGTGAGTTGCGCTTCGCTTCCAATACCCAGGCACTGCTGGCCTCGGGCGGAGTGGATAGGGATATCGACCCGGTCGGCCTCCACCATCAATTCACCCTGCATGCCGTGATTCCTGCGCCGCGTACGATCCTCAAAGGGATTCGCAAGCTGGCGCCGGGCACCTCGATGAGTATCGATACCGAGGGTGGGGTCCGCGAACGCCGCTACTGGGATCTCTACGCCTCCCGGCCGCCCGTACCGCGCAGTGAAGAGGAGTGGCTGGAGGCAATCCATGAGTCCCTGCGCAATTCGGTGCGCCGGCGCCTGGAGGTGGCGGATGTGCCCGTCGGCGTCCTGCTCTCCGGTGGTCTGGATTCCAGCCTGCTGGTGGCGCTGCTGGCCGAACAGGGAGTCGAGGACATTCTGACGTTTTCGGTAGGGTTCGAGGATCAGCCGGAGGAGAAGGGCAGCGAGTTTGAATTCTCGGACCTGGTGGTGGAGGAATACGGCACCCGTCACCACAAGTACAACATACCCAATGAACAGGTCCTCACCCGCCTGCCGGAAGCGGTGGAGCAGATGGCCGAACCGATGGTGGGCCAGGATGCGGTTGCCTTTTACCTGCTGGGTGAGCGGGTCTCGCAGGAGGTGAAGGTGGTGCAGAGCGGGCAGGGGGCCGATGAGGTCTTCGGTGGCTACTTCTGGTACCCCTTGATGGATGCCGAGTCGGGGTCCGACCTGGAGCGCTTCGCCCGGCATTACTTCGACCGGCCTCACGAAGAGTTTCTGGAGATGGTGACACCGGCGTTTCGCGGGGGGGACTATACCTCGCAAAGCATCGAGCGACTGCTGGCGGCCCCGGGTGCCGATACCTTTATCGACCGGGTGCTGCGCATGGATGTAACCACCCTGATCGTCGATGACCCGGTCAAGCGGGTGGACAATATGACCATGGCCTGGGGGCTGGAGGCGCGTGTGCCATTCCTGGACCACGAACTGGTGGAGCTGGCCATGCAGGCGCCGCCCTCGATGAAGCTGGGGCCGAATGGTGATGACCATAAATATGCCCTGAAGCGCATCGCTCGCGGTCTGGTTCCCGATGCGGTGATCGATCGTCCCAAGGGCTACTTCCCGATGCCGGCACTCAAGTACGTGCGCGGCGACTTTCTCGATTTCATGCACGATATCCTCGATTCACAGGCCTGTCGTGAGCGTGGGGTATTCGACCGTGCCTACGTCGAGAAGCTGTTCGCTGAACCGGACCGGCATTTCACCCGGCTTCGCGGCAGCAAGCTCTGGCACCTTGCCCTGCTCGAGCTTTGGCTACAGCGCAACGTCGACGCCGCGGTGCACTAGCAGGCGTTGAAAAACTCCCTCTCCCCGAGGGAGAGGCCGGGGTTAGGGGGCTCAATAAAGGTAAGCTACTAATTCATACCCCCTCGACCTAACCTTCTCCCTCAGGGAGAAGGGACAAAAACCTTTTTCAAACAGCCTGTCAGAGCGGTGCGTGCAAAAGTCCGGCGTCTTGGACGATGGCACCCTCCGAATCGCAACCTCTGCCGCCCCTTTCAATAATCACCCCGCGGACTTCCCGTTTCTGTCGTCTACACTCCCTATATCCGCAATAACACGGAGAGTGGGGCGATGAAACGGATCTCGGAACGAATTCCGGTGGTGATAATGCTCACGCTGGTCATGCTGCTTGCAGGTGGCTGCGCGGGCAACGGTGAAACCAGGAGTACCGGACAGTACGTCGACGACGCAGCACTGACCAGCAAGGTAAAGACTGCGCTCTTCAGGGACGACGATGTGAGTGGTTTTCAGGTGGATGTGGATTCCTTCAAAGGCCGCGTGCAGCTGAGTGGGTTTGTGGACTCCGAGGAACAAAAACTTCGGGCGGAGCAGGTTGCGCGGGGCATTGAAGGCGTCCAGGAAGTGACCAACAACCTTGAAGTCAAATGACGGGTCCAGAGTAGAACAAGGAGTTCCATAAACCGGTCAGGAGGTAGGAAAAAGCTATGGACGACAAGCTCAATGCAGAAATCAACGCGCTGAAAGAGGACATTGCCATACTGCGGTCCGACGTGGCCGGGCTCGCGGAAAATCTGCGGCATTCGGCGTCGAGTACGGCGGAGAATGCCCGTGAATCGGTGGAGGAAGAGGTCCATCGGGCCCGGGAGCGCCTGCGCGAGAAGATCGCTGGAGCCAGGGGCCGCAGTGCACGCACCATGCACGAGATGGAAGAGAGCATCGGCGAGCGGCCGCTGGCGAGTGTGGCCACGGCAGTCGGCATCGGTTTCATTTTGGCCAAAATACTGGATTTGGGCACCAAGCGGTGAATTCGCTGGCCGAATATGTCATTGCCATAGCCGATCTGGCCGAGGCCGAGGGGAGGGCGCTGCGTCGCAGCCTCGCCCTCCTCGGCTGGGCTTTTGCACTGATCGTCGTGGTGACGGTATTCGTCCTGTTCGGCATGGCCCTGTGGATCTGGGCTATCTATCTGTTCGCCGACACGCTGCTGCCATCGTGGTTGGCGGCAGCCGTAGCCGGTGCCATTGTATTGGGAATTGCCGGAGTGATCGCATGGCTCGCCGCAAGGAACGTCCGCTAACGACGGAAGAAGCAAAAGCCCGGCTGCGTTTCGTCTCCCGAGAAATGGGTGCCGGGCCCTGGGTCCGACGCAACCCGTTAGCCGCGACCACCTACGCCGTTTTGGGTGGAATCGTGCTGGGAAGCGCCCCCAACCTTCGCCGGAGCCTGAGTCGGGCGGTTCTGGCGCTACTGCCATTATTGATGCGGCGGGGTTGAATTTTTCCCGCGGCGCTACCACCTTATCCGCAATGGTTTGTCCCGGAAGGTGAGCTTACGACTTTCGTCTTTTCAAGTGACTGCACGTCAGGGCCGAGACAGGGTGAATTGATTCGCTTTGTGATGCCTTCCGTGGCCATCCTTGAACTATCCGGCTATATCAACACTCAGACTTTCTGCCGTCCTACCGGCGGCCCCATCCCCCCTATGCGAAGAGGTTTTTATGGACGTTTTAGAGCGCATCGGTAAACAGGTCGAAGAAAATCCCATTGTCATCTTTATGAAAGGCTCGCCGCAGATGCCCATGTGCGGCTTCTCCAGCCGTACCGCCCAGGCGATGCAGGCTAGCGGTGTGAACTTTGCCTATGTGAATGTGCTGGCTGACCCGGAGATCTTCGAGAACCTGCCGCGGTACGCCAACTGGCCGACATTTCCGCAGATTTACATGAACGGCGAATTGGTCGGCGGCCATGACATCGTCATGGAACTGTATCAGAAGGGCGAACTGAAACCGATGATGGAAGCAGCCGCTGCCAAGGCGGAACAATCCGAAAGCTGATCGGTTAAACCCCCGATTCGGACCAAAAGCCGGCTAGCGAAGCCGGCTTTTTTTTTGGCTTCAAGGGGCATCGCGCCGGGGGCGGCCCTCCTACCGGTATAGCGGAGGCACTGAACGGGTAGGAGGCGCGCCCCCGCGGCGATTACCGTGACGGATAGCATCGCGCCGGGGCGGCCCTCCTACCGGTATAGCGGAGGCACTGAACGGGTAGGAGGCGCGCCCTCGCGGCGATTACCGTGACGGATAGCATCGCGCCGGGGCGGCCCTCCTACCGGTATAGCGGAGGCACTGAACGGGTATGAGGCGTGCCCCCGCGGCGATTACCGTGACGGCCAGCATCGCGCCGGGGGCGGCCCTCCTACCGGTGTAGCGGAGGCACTGAACGGGTAGGAGGCGCGCCCTCGCGGCGATTACCGTGACGGATAGCATCGCGCCGGGGGCGGCCCTCCTACCGGTGAGCGGG